>CP126168.1:2311944-2642222 GCA_032881465.1 Parvibaculaceae bacterium PLY_AMNH_Bact1 | reverse complement strand
ATCAAGGGCGCTTCTTGCGCCCTCTGAGAGCTTCACAGAGCGGTTCTTATGGGCTGTGCCGTAAACGGGGTCGCCCAGGATCGGATGCCCTAGATGGGTCATGTGGACCCTGATCTGGTGGGTACGGCCGGTTTCCAGATGGCAAATCACCTGGCTTACCAGGGGTTCCGGCGCCCCAAAACTCTGAGCCACTTTGTAGTGCGTTATGGCTTCCCGTGCTCCCTGGGCCTCTACAGAGCGGGTGACGGTGATTTTGAGGCGATTGTGGCGGCTTCGGGCCAGAGGCGCATTTACCGTGCCTTTGCTCGGATGGGGCTTGCCCCAGACGAAGGCGGTGTAGGCGCGTTCCAATCGCCCGTCGCGGCCATGGATGGCGAACTGCTCTTGCAGGTTCTTCAGGGCCGGTTCGGTTTTTGCGATCACCATGAGGCCGCTCGTTTCTTTATCCAGCCTGTGTACGATGCCAGGGCGAAGTTCGCCCCCGATGCCGGTGAAGTCCGGCCCACAATAGGCGAGAAGAGCGTTCACCAGCGTGCCGTCTGGCGATCCGGGTGCTGGATGGACGACAAGCCCCGCGGGTTTGTCGATGACAATCAGCTGAGCGTCTTCATGCACGATGGTCAGGGGGATGTCTTCGGGCTGCGGTGTGGCGGGCCCAGGCGTTGGCAGGGTGAGGTTATAGGTCTCGTCCTGTTTGACCCGATAGGCGACCTCACCTATCGTCCGCTCCTCATTGGGTGTGCCTCGCGTCACATGTCCTTCTTCGATCAACGTGCGAATACGCGATCGGCTGGGGGCGGGGTCCAGGGCTTCCAGTGCGGTTGCGAGATAGCGGTCAAGCCGCGCTCCTGCATCCTCTTCACTGACACACACGGTGTGGCGTGTGCCACCCGTGACTTTCAAGGTTGATAAATTCATGCCGGACAATAGCGAACCCAACGGTGCCATGGAAACACCTTCCGACAGTGAAACGGGGGCTGTCACTCAAATGGAGGCGGTGAAAGAACGGCCTGTCTTGTTCGCATCTGTCATCGTGATGGGTGTGCTGATCGTGATCGGGCTCATTGTTGTGTTTGGCACGATTATCTATCGGCTGAGCTCAAGCCCCGATCCGGCGACAACACCAGTGCGGGGTCAATTCGGCCCCGTTGATGTACCCGTCGCAGAGGGCACCGCTGTTGTGCGGACAACCTTTATTGAGGACCGCCTCTCCATCGTGACCACCAACGAAGGCGTGCTTGAGGTGATCATTATCGACACCAAGCGCGGAGTTGAGCTTGGACGCGTTCGGCTGACGGCTGATGGTGGGTCTTCTGTACCGGCAGCGCCGCCCGCGGCAGAATAAGGTCGCTAACCCCCAACACATATTGCTGAGCGTTTGAGCGTTCTTGATTTGCATCGGGAATGAAAAAGGCCGCTCGCACGGGGGGAGGAGGAGTGTGCAAGCGGCCTATCAAGCCTATGGCCTTGGGAGGAGGTAAGGCCGGGCTCTTGAGAACCTTTATCTGCCGAATATGACAAGTTGTCAACATTGAAATGGTGCGATGCAAAATAAACTACATACAACTAAGTAAGTGGGTTTTTCCCCTAACTCATTGAAAGTATTTGATATTTTTTGTAACTTGTAAGAGAGACTCACGAATATTTCTTGCAAATGCGTTGGTTTGACGCAGCGCGCTCAAGCGAAAAAGGGCGTTTTTCGGGGTCGATTTGCCCCCAGATTGGGCGGAATTAGCGGAATCAGGTGTTCGTCACCTGTTGCCCAGGCGAGCGGGGCGTTTTACGGTCCTGTTGGTGGTCGATTTGGAGGAGAGATATGGCGGTAACTACCGGGAATCCGGCCACAGAAGATGGACCACGAACTTCAGGAAATCTGACGCTGGATGATCCATGGCGGTGGATGTCCGCTGGATGGCGCGACATGTGGGCCATGCCTGGCATCAGCCTTTTCTACGGTGTGTTGTTCGCCGGTATTTCCATGCTTCTTGCCCTCTCTCTCTTTCTGGTGGAGCTCAGCTCTATTGTTTTGCCGCTGGCGGCGGGCTTCATGCTTGTTGGGCCTCTTTTCGCTGTCGGACTCTATGAAGCAAGCCGGCGGCTGGAAAATGATGAGCAGCTATCGCTGAGAGATGTGCTGCTGGTCAAAACAGCGTCTCCCGCTCAGCTCGCGTTTCTTGGCGCGCTCTTGATGTTGGCACTGCTCGCGTGGATGCGGATCGCCAGTCTATTGTTTGCTTTGTTCTTCGGGCTGGAAGGGTTTCCGCCGCTGCCTGACTTCCTCCCTACGCTTGTATTCAGCCCCTATGGTCTTGGGCTTTTGGTCGTTGGAACCGGGGTCGGCGCGCTCATTGCTTTTGCGGTCTTTGCGGTTTCTGCCTTGTCTGTGCCGATGCTGATGCACCGTGATGTGGACGCTATCAGCGCGGTGCTTGCGAGTGTCCGCGTGGTGCGCGAGAATCCAGGACCGATGCTTCTGTGGGCCTGGATAATTGCTGTCGTCATGGCGGTGGGGATGGCGACCTTCTTTGTCGGTATGGTCCTCGCCTTTCCACTGGTGGGCCATGCGACATGGCATGCATACCGGGCAACTATCTCAGAGGCAGATTAAACAGGCCTATTTGTTAGGCGGTGTGTCGTCGTCGAAGAGGATGCGCTCAGCGGCGCCGTCCATATCGTCATACTGACCGGATTTTAGCGACCATAGAAACGCGCCAAGGCCCAGTAGGCCAAGGCCAAGTGCTATGGGGATCAGAAAGATCAGCGCGTCCATGGTGTGCTCTTAGATGTTAACCCCAAGCGAAGCGCATTGAGTGTCACAATCAATGAAGAGGATGACATAGCCACCGCTGCAACCAGCGGGGTGACAAAGCCCATCACGGCGAGAGGGACAGCGATGAAGTTGTACCCGATCGCCAGCCCGAAATTCTGGAACACCAGGCTGCGAGAGCGGGTGGCTGTTGAGAGCGTGTCTGCAACTGCGCCCAGATGTACGCCCTGAAAAACAAAGTCAGCGGCTGTCTGTGATATGTCAGCTGCACTTGCCGGTGACATGGAGACGTGGGCTGCTTTCAGCGCGGGGGCATCATTCAAACCATCACCCACCATGAGGACCGTCTTACCGGCTTTGTTCATGGTGTCGATCTTGGCGATTTTGTCGGCGGGGGTTTGTTCTGCGGCCCAGTTGGCAATGCCAAGCTCATCGGCTACGGATTTTGCAACAGGTTTCTGGTCGCCGGACAGGAGAACCACGTCATAGCTCTTACTTAGGTACTTGACGACTGATTTCGCGTCATCCCGGAGAAGATCAGCAAACGTGAATTGGACAGGTTCCTCTATTCCCCGGCGGAGCCAAAGCTCCGGGCCTGAGGCGGCCGGTCCCTTTGCATCTGTCCACACACGGCTTCCAAGGCGGAGGGTTTCGTCTTTGTGTTCAGCTTCAACGCCAAAGCCCGGCGTCTCACTGATGTTGGTAAGGGCGGGGAGGGAGATGTCATCTGCTGCGGTCGAGACAGCGCGGGCTAATGGGTGGTTGCTTCGCGCGGCAAGGGCAGCAGCCAGGGCGAGGTCGTCTGCTGCGATGGCGTCCCCATTTGTGAGTTTCGGTTCGCCAAGCGTCAGAGTGCCCGTTTTATCAAAGACAATAGTGTCGATTTGCGCGAGCCGTTCTAAAGCATCAGGTGCTTTGACAAGAACTCCGAGCTTCAGGAGGCGGCCACTGGCGACAACCTGTACGACCGGCACGGCAAGTCCCAGCGCACAGGGGCAGGTGATGATCAGGACTGCGATGGCGTTCATGAGGCCGACCTGCCAGCCAGCACCAAGGGCTATCCATAAAATGAGAGTGGCTGCTGCTAAAGCGTGGACGGTCGGTGCGTATTTGCTGGCGATCCGGTCGGCAAGGCGTACATATCCCGCGCGACCCTGTTCTGCCGACTCCATCAGCCGTACAATTTCAGACAGGAGGGAGGCGTCGTCTTTGGCGGTTACCTCAATGAGAAGGGGGGCGGAGAGGTTCAAGGTGCCCGCATAGACCGGTGTGCCGATATTGGCGGTCGTGGGCAGGCTTTCGCCAGTCACGAGGCTGGTGTCGATATCGCTGAGGCCTTCCGTGATGACCCCGTCAGCGGGCAAGCGTTGACCGGCTGCGACGGACACGGTCATCCCGGGTTCTAGCGTGTCCACCGGTACGGCCCGCGTTTTCCCGTCCGCGTCCACTAGCGTTGCTGCGACTGCTCGGAGCGCTAGTAGGTTCTGCGCGACAGAGCAAGCCTTGGCGCGGGTTTGAACGTCCAGGTAACGACCGATCAGCAGGAAAAAGAGCAGGGTGATGCTGGCGTCAAAATAGACATGCTCTGCATTTTGAAGCGTTTGCACGAGGCTCATGGAGCAGGCGAGTAAGACGGCCAGCGAGATTGGCACATCCATATTGGTTGTGCGTGCTTTGAGCGCGGCCCAGGCGGAACCAAAAAAGGGCCGTCCGGCATAGGCGACGGCGGGTAGGGCAATCAGAGCTGAGAGCCAGTGAAACAGAGCACGAGTTTCAAGCTCCATGTCGCTCACAAGGCCCGACCAGACAGAGACGGACAGAAGCATCACATTTGCGGCGGCAAAGCCAGCAATGCCCATGGCACGGAGAAGCTGGCTGGCTTCTGTTTCGTCGATGGCCCCGACAAGCTTTGGATCAAATGGAACTGCGCTGAAGCCAAGCGAGTCAAGCTCGGCGATCACATCGTCACCGGTTGTGGTGCCGCGGTCCCAGGAGACAGCGACCCGTTTTGTCGAAAGATTGCAACGGGCATTTGTGATGCCCTCAACACGGCCTAAGCCTTTTTCGATTTTCTGCATACACCCTGCGCAATGCATGCCTTCCACCACGAGATCAATTTGAGCGGTCTCGTCATCGCCACGAACGAACAGGTTTGCATCAAGGGCGGTGTCGGTCATGGCTTATCCGGCGCCGGGTTGTATGAACTGGCGTTCCTCGTAAACATAAGGCCTGCCGTCGGCAGTCTCCGCATTCAATCGAATGATCCAGTTTCCCTCACGTTGCAGTTGGGCTGTACCCTGATAGGTGCCGTCCCCGGCTGCTGTGATGGTTGCTTCTACATCCATGCCTTGCACTGTTGGACGCCAGAAGGTGAGCGTTGGATTGACCAAAGGGGCGGCCTGTCCATCAGCAGTTGTGACTTTGATCGTTGTGTAAAGGGAGACACCTTCGGGTGAGCGCGATGACATGATTTCTATCGCCGTGGTCCAGCCAAGTGCGTCTTGGGCGGCATCTGCTTCCAGCACATGGTTATAGGCGCGGCCCTTTCGATAGGCATCATCTGTTTCGACACCATCAAAGGTTGAGAGGGCATAGAAAACCATTATGCCGTTGGCTGCGAACACTGACAGGAAGAATGCGCTCAGTCCGATCAATATTCGGCGTCCCGTCCAGACTTTGTCAGTGCTTGCATCGATGCTCATCTTGGACCTCTGAAACTTGTCTCATTGGAGACGGTTTCGCCTGTGCTCATATTTTCAACGATAAACCGAAGGCTGGCTTCGCCCTCATCCAGCGAGCCTAAAGCGTCGCGCGGCAAGATGACAAATGTCTTGATGTCTTTCAGGCTGTCGGGGGCAATGGCGGTTTTGACGCTATCGCCCGCGCTCACACCCTGCTGGATTAGTTGCGCAGAGGGCAGGCCGTCAATACGGATGGAGAATGCCTGTTCCTGGTGAACCTTGTTGATGATCTTTACCGTATATCCGTTCCGGATACTGCCATCAGAAAGCTGGACGAAGAGCGGGTTGCGGTCGCGCAGGACGTTGAGGTCAATGGCGCCACGGGTGGCGAGTGAGAAGAACATGATGGCACTTACCAGGACAAGCACGCCCATATAGATGACTGTTCTCGGCCGGAAAATATGGATGCGCTCTTTTTCGCCTGCAAGGCGCCGGTCCATATTGGCCGGCGTGTCATATTCGATCAATCCGCGGGGGCGGTCCACCTTGGCCATGATTTCATCGCAGGCATCAATGCAGAGTGCGCACTGGATGCATTCCAGCTGCATACCATCGCGAATGTCGATGCCCATGGGGCAGGCGGCTACGCATTGCCCGCAGTCAATGCAATCGCCCCGTCCGTCCCAGGAGGTGTTCTTCTTGTGAGGACCGCGGGGATCGCCACGATCATATTTGTAGGTAACGAGGAAGGACTCGTCATCAAACATGGCGCCTTGGATGCGCGGCCATGGGCACATATAGGTGCAGACCTGTTCGCGGGCGAGACCGCCAAAAACATAAGTGAAGGCAGCGAAAATCGCGATGAAGAGATAGGCGACTGGGTCAGCACTGAAGGTTAGCAGATTGGTGGCAAGTGTCGGTGCATCGTCAAAGTAGAACACCCATGCTCCACCTGTCGCGATGGCGACGATCAGCCAAACCGTATGTTTGGATACTTTACGGAAGAGCTTGCTCAGGGAGAAAGATGATTTGTCCAACCGGATGCGGGCGGAGCGGTCCCCTTCGATCAAGCGTTCAATATAGATGAAGAGATCTGTCCAGACGGTCTGCGGACATGTATAGCCACACCAAACGCGACCAGCGAGCGACGTCACCAGAAAGAGAAGGACAGAGGCCAAGATCAGGAGGCCCGTCAGGTAGTAGACTTCCTGCGGCCAGATCTCGATCCAGAAAAAGTAGAAGCGCCGATGTGGGAAGTCGAGAAGCACTGCCTGGTCCGGCGCAAAAGGACCTCGGTCCCAGCGGATCCACGGCGTGAGGTAATAGACGCCCAGTGTGATGGCCATGACGATCCATTTGACCAATCGATAGCGTCCATGGACGAGCTTGGGGTAAATCTTGATGCGGCTTGCGTAGAGGGAGCGGTTTTTTTCGGAGTTCACCGCGGTCGCGGTTTCTCCCTCGTGCCCATGCGGGTTGGCGAGCTTCTCAGCCTCGCCAATGAGGGAGGTCAGTCCTGCTCCTGCAGTTTCGGGTCCGGCTGTTGACGCGTCGCTGGTCATGTCCGCCTCTTCTGTACCGCTGGATCGCAGCGGAGTGTGTGATCTGTGCGTTGCCTTTCCCCGTAGGGACCTCCCATCCAGGCAGCGACTTTTATCTACTGGGTGATTGACGAAAAATCGCCGTGGCGAAGGGCCGCTGCGGCAATCTGCCTGCGTCCCTCTCTCCGCTGACCACCTTTCAGAGGGGTTCGTCTTAATGTTTGGTCAACGAACCGCTCTGAAAGGTGGTCTAAGGCCCTGTGCGAGCCTTAGACCGTAGTTTATTCGCCGCCGCCTAGCGCGTGGACGTAGAGGGCGAGCTGTTTCACAGTGACCGGGTCCAGTCGGTCGCCCCATGCAGGCATTTGCCCCGAGCGCGCATTGGCGACGCTCTCATAGACAGATGCCCGGTCACCACCGTACAGCCAGATGGCGTCCGCGAGATTTGGTGCGCCAAGTTCCCGGTTTCCGATGCCGCCGTCCATGTGACAGGCGGTGCACTCTCTTGCGAAGACCTCTGAACCTCGCGTGGAGGCCTCTGTCACTTCCCCTGTGCCTGACAGGGTGAGGACATAGTCCGTGACATCATTCACCTGATCGCTAGTCAGGATTTCATCTGTCAGATAGCGGGGCATTTCATTGAACCGCGTATCATCATCTGCTTCCCAACGGATGCCGTGTTTCAGGGTGACATGAATGTCTTCCAGCGAGCCGCCCCAAATCCAATCATCGTCATTCAGATTGGGGAAGCCGGTTGACCCTTGAGCACCCGACCCATGGCAGGGTGCGCAATTGTCACCGAAGGCCGCGCGGCCACCGGCTAACGCCACTTCCATCAGCTCTGCGTTTTGCTGGATGGTTGGGAGATCTTGCGCGCTGATCTGGTCCAAAAAGACCTGTCGGCCTGCTGTGACCTCGGCGATGTCATTTTCCACCACGACCCGCTGGTCGTAGCCGATGACACCACCGGTGTAGGTCCAGGCGCCGTTCATGAAGATCGGCCAGGCTGGCATGACGATCCAATAAACAACGGACCAGACAATGCAGGCATAGAAGCTGTAGACCCACCATTTTGGCAGCGGATTGTTCAACTCGCGAATGTCATCCCATTGGTGACCGGTCGTGTCGACGCCGGTCACGTCATCTGTGTGCTTTGTATCGGTCATGACCGGGGTTCTCCTTTGTCAGAAGGATTTTCTGCATCAAGCGGCAAGTGGGCGGCGTGCTCAAACATCTCCTTATTGGAGGGCCAAAGCGCGTAGGCCATTGCGGCAGTGAACATGATCACCAAGAGAACGAGCCCCCAGGTGCCAGCGAAGATCGAAAAGGTTTCATAATCCATCAATCTTCTCCTATTGCACCAGTGTTGAGCGTTCGACGGTGGAGAAATCCACCAACGTGCCCAGCATCTGCATGTATGCGATGATGGCATCCAGCTCTGTTACGACTTCTGGATTGCCGTCGAAGTTGGAGACAACTGCGCCGGGATAGCGTTCAACCATCGGATCATAGTCTTCGTCCGGATTTTGCTGGACGTAGAGGTCGTTGAGCGTTTCGGTCACCATCTCCTCAGAATAAGGCGTGCCCAACAGAGCCAATACTTTCAGGCTGTTTCGCATGTCGTGGGTTGCCAGTGGTGTTTCTGCGAGGAATGGATATCCAGGCATGACCGATTCCGGCACAACTGCGCGAGGATCTGCCATGTGAACCCGGTGCCATTCGTCAGAATATTTACCGCCAACACGGGCAAGGTCGGGACCGGTTCTTTTCGACCCCCATTGGAACGGGTGGTCATATTTGCTTTCAGCGGCAAGTGAGTAGTGCCCATAGCGTTCCACTTCGGAGCGAAGAGACCGGATCATCTGACTGTGACAGGCGTAGCAGCCTTCACGGACATAGATGTCCCGTCCCGCCAGCTCCAGCGGGGTGTAGGGGCGCACCCCTTCCACATCTTCGACCGTGGTCTTGATGAGGAAGGTGGGCACAATCTCGACCAGACCACCGATCGCAACAGCGATCAGGGTCAGGACGAGAAGGAGGATCGAGTTTTTCTCGATAGTGGCATGTGAAAATCTAGACATAGGACCTGTCCTCCTTATTTCGCGCCGACGGCGGCTAGTTGTCCGTCACCGGCTGGTGCAGGTTCCATGGTTTCGCCTTCACGCACACGACCTTGAATGGTCATGTAAATGTTGTAGGCCATGATGAGCGCCCCGATCAGGAAGAGGCCACCGCCCATTGCACGGATTACGTAGAATGGGTGCATGGCTTCCACCGTCTCCACGAAGGAATACTCGAGGAAACCAAGGCTGTCATATGCCCGCCACATCAGACCCTGGAGGATGCCGGACACCCACATGGCTGTGATGTAGAGAACGATGCCAAGCGTGGCGATCCAGAAGTGCCAGTTGACGAGCGCAAGAGAGTAGAGCTGCTTGCGGTTCCACAACCAAGGCACCAGACAGTAGATGGCGCCGAAGGTTACGAAGCCAACCCAACCCAAGGCACCTGAGTGCACGTGGCCGATGGTCCAGTCGGTGTAGTGGCTGAGAGAATTCACAGCCTTGATGGACATGACAGGCCCTTCGAAGGTGGACATGCCATAGAAGGCGATGGAGACCACCAACATGCGGATGACCGGATCGGTTCTGAGCTTGTCCCAGGCACCTGAGAGGGTCATCAGACCGTTGATCATGCCGCCCCAGGAGGGCATCCACAGCATGATTGAGAAGGTCATGCCCAGTGTCTGCGCCCAATCAGGCAGAGCTGTGTAGTGCAGATGGTGAGGACCCGCCCAGATGTAGAGGAAGATGAGGGCCCAAAAGTGAACGATGGAAAGTCTGTAGGAATAGACTGGCCGTTCCGCCCGCTTTGGCACGAAGTAGTACATCATGCCGAGGAAGCCTGCGGTAAGGAAGAAGCCAACCGCGTTATGTCCGTACCACCACTGGATCAGTGCGTCTTGGACGCCAGACCAGATGATGTAGGACTTGGGCGATGTCAGCGAGACAGGTACCGCAGCATTGTTCACCAGGTGCAACATGGCAATGGTGACGATGAAGGCAAGATAGAACCAGTTGGCCACATAGATGTGGGGTTCTTTTCTTTTTGCGAGAGTGAAGAGAAAAACCAGGAGGTAGGTTACCCAGACAATGGTGAGCCAGAGGTCCACATACCATTCAGGTTCTGCATATTCCTTGCCCTGGGTGACGCCGAGCAGATAGCCGGTGGCGGCCAGCACGATGAAGAGCTGATAGCCCCAAACGATGAACCATGGCGCCAGATCCCCGGCGATCCGGGTTTTACATGTCCTCTGAACGACATAGAGCGACGTTGCGATGAGCGCATTGCCCCCGAATGCAAAGATCACAGCGGATGTATGAAGTGGACGCAGACGTCCGAAATTGAGGAAGGCCAGATCAAAGTTGAGAACCGGGAAGGCCAGTTGCAACGCGATCACCAGTCCCGCTAGGAAGCCTGCAACACCCCAGAAGAGTGAGGCAATGGTCGCTACCCTTATTGGGCCATCATGGTAGGCGATGCCGTCGCGAGCTGGTGGCTCAGGTGGATTTTCCTGTGCATCAAAATGGCGCTTGCCGATGGCAAAGATGCCGAGCACAAAAAACAGAATAAAAAGGGTCGCGTGAAACGCCATGACGCCGTCATGTGTCCCCGCAGCAATGAACATAGAAATGAGCGCACCGACCACAAATAGACCACCAACGCCAAAAGACGCTGCTGTCACTGTGCCTGGGGCCGCTTCTTTGGAAGCCGCCATGATAGATCTCCTAAAGCTTGTTGCCTTGCCTTTCTTTAGATCGACTCGGTCGCCCCGTATTTGCCGTAGATCAATTGATCAACCGATTTTCCGAAGAAAAGCGCCATATTTCCTTACAAGGGATATGGCTTAACAAGCATGCGCCAAGCATCCGAGTCGCTCAAGTTGCTTTTACTGTGTTTTGTTGTGGAATAGTGACGCGCGGCAGATTGTCAGGGCCGCGCCAGAGTTAGAACGAAGTCTGTCTAAGCAGATGTCTTTTCGCCCTGCTTGAGAGCTTCTATTCGCTCTTCAAGAGACTTGCTGATCGCCAGTGACGGCTCAACGGTGTCTTCATCGCCTGCTGGCAACTCTGTTGCTGCTGCGGGGTTTGGTTTCTGAAGAGAAGGTGTGCTTTCTGCAGCAGAGGGGTTCCCGTCCTCATTTGTGTTGTCGCTGGCGATGGGGCCAGGTGAGGTCGGTGTCTTGGTTTCCAGCGTTTGCGCATCTAGGGGTGTCTCTTGCTGGGGCTTAGCGTCAAACAGAGACGTTTCTTTGACAAGTGCGCGAATGGCATTTTCAAGTTCTGCTACTCGATCCTGCGCCTCGGTTACATGTTCTTCAGCTGCCTTAATCTCTTCATCTTTTGCTGTGAGGGCCGCTTTCGCGGCATCCCTTTCGGCATGAGCTGCCTCGAGAGCGACGCCGGCAGCCTGAAGTCCCTGCTTGAGGTTTTCTGCCGCGCCTTCACCAGATGCTTTGGCGTCGGCAATGGACGCCTCTAGTTCTGCCGCTTTTGTCGCGGCCTCATCAATTTCCCGATCTTTGGACGCCACACTGTTCTGAGCAGCCCGGAGCTCTGTTTTGAGGCTTGCTACTTCATCCAGACCGGCAAAATTCTCGTCTTCAGTAATTTTGCGTGTTGTGACTGTGACCGCTCGGCGCCACAGAAAGCTCGCGAACACGGTTCCAAGGAGGCAGGCAACGAGGAAGCCCAAAATGGCAAAAAGTAAACTCTCGGACATCAGATCGCTCGCTACCTTCTCTAAACTCATGCATAGGTTGGGGTGTGCCGTATAGGGACAGCCTGCTCCCGATGATCACATGATACGCAAAAGTGCTGCCACTTTAAATATTCTGCGTGACGAATATGACAAGCGTTTGGGGACCTAGAACGGTAACCAGTCTCGTTCTCGCGTGTAGTTCAGATAACCAACATTTGCACCCAGGCGCAGGCCAACACCCGCTCTCATGGGAACAAGGATAATGTCCCCGCGCTGCTGATAGTTTGCGCCTATGCCGCCGATAAAAAAGGCACTTCCGGAAACACCGGGAAATCGCTGATAGATGGCGTCGGTGTCCGGCAGGTTATAGACGAGTGTGAAGGTTTTGGCGGCATCTCCGCCAAAATCCCACCCAGCAGAGGGGCCTTGCCAGAAGACTCTGGCGGTTGGTCCTGCCTTGGTGACAAGCGTGCCGTCGCCATATCTCGCGCCGATGACGATCGCGCCGCTTCCCTCTTCGCCTTGGATATAGGCGTTGGGCTCTCCATTTTCAGAGAAGATGCGATGCACGACTTCTGCCAGCCCTTCAGCTGTGCCTCCGAAAAATTCCGATGCGGCGGCGTAGACTTCTTCTTCTGAGAATTTAGGATCTGTCTCTCGTGGAGGGGCTGTCTCATTTTCTGCATGCGCAGCCATCGAACCAAACGTGAGCATCCCGGCGAGGGAGAGAGCTATCGTTTTGGCCTTTTTCTGACGCTGAAGAAGAGCTGTCAACATTGTTGTCCCCATATCTGCCTTGGGTGCGCCGGACATTCCGGTATCCTGCATCCCCACTATGCGGTTCACTCAGGAGCGCTTAACCTGCCAATTCGCGAAAACTCTGGCAGTCCCATAGAGAAGCATGCCACCACGCTAGTGTGGCAAAAAATCGGCAAATCAGAGGCACCCGACCTTTTGGCGGCAGGTGCAGGACCAAGGAAGTCTCAAACGTGAGCGAGAAGACCGACAAAAGCAGCAAAAAGGGACGTCTGCGATGGCTGAAACAGTTGGTTGTTCTCCTGCTCGTGCTCTGCGGGTCTTTAGTGGGGACATATTGGTGGTCAGAGCGTGTTGCTTTGGCCGAAGAGCAAATTCGTACAGCATTGATGGCCGCTGGGCTGGAAGATTTTGACCTTGCTTTGTTGGATGTGGGGCTCGGTGGCGTGAGGGTCAAATCATTCGTCGTGGGGGATAGCTCGCGCCCCCTACTTCGCGTCGAGAATATTCGTGCTGGCTACACCCTTTCGGGTCTTCTTGAACGGCGCCTTCAGTCAATCGAGGTTGGAGCTATTTCTCTTTCGTTGAAGGGGGATGAGACCGGGCTCGATCTTGGGCCACTCCTGCCGCTTATGGGGGGCGGGGGAGACGGCGCCGGTTTTCAAACCGGACCGATTTTTGTGAAGTCTTTTAGCGCTAGTCTCGATCTGCCTCAGGGGTCGGTCCATGTGAGTGGTTCTGGTGCTGTCGAGCAGGTGGGAAGCAGCTATCGGATTGCGCCGACGGATGGGTGCGTGAATGTTGATGTTGGCACACTTCGCCTCGGTGGTGTTCTGCTTGATCCGTTTTCCACTCAGGCCTGCGCCACAAGTGTCGATGGTGACGTTTATTGGCCACCGACGTCCGGCATTTCTTTTCGTACTTCTGCTGTTCCGCTCATTGTGCGCAACGACCTGGGAGGTCCGCTGCTTCAAATTCAGCTTACGGAACTTAGAGCCAAGGCAAGTCTCAGGGAAAAAATCACGCTTCAGTTGCGAACAGAAGGGGCTGACTTTCTACTTCCGCCGCAAGACCTCTCCCTTAGTAATGCGGACATTGAGATCTCTTTCGATGATCTCGTCTCTTTGGCAGGCCAGTGGCGGCTGACTTCTGGAGGGCTAAGTGATTTGGCGGACGTCCGGCGCTTTGCCCCGTTAGGCATTGTGGGTGATGGCAGAGTTGCGGCAGCTTCAACAAGTTTCGATTTGCTGGTTTCCGACGCAGCTACGTACTCGCTCCTGGCCTCGGTTGAAGGAACTCATAGTGCTGTTAGTGGTCGAGGTACGGCGCAAGTCGTCGCTGGCCCGCTCATTTATTCCCCTGCTGGTCTTCAGCCTCAGGCATTGTTGCCGACATTGAAAGGGCTTCTGACCAATGTTGTGGGCAGCATGAGTGCGACGGCGCACATTCAATGGGGGCCGGGTGATGTGCGCGGCACTGCCGATGCGCGCCTTGATGACCTGGGCTTCAGCACAGAAGCCGCACGTGTCGAAGGGGTGGCTGGGAACCTCGCATTTGATGATTTATTTCCACCACGGACGGCTGAAGGCCAACGCTTAGATGTTGGTTCTGTTGATGCCGGTATGGTCCTGACCGATGGGGCGGTGACGTTCAGTCTTGACGGGATGGGGGGTGTCATCGTTGAAAGCGCTTCGTGGCCTTTTGCCGGGGGTGCAATTACTCTTTCTTCCGGCGTGATTGAGCCAGGCGCTTCTGAGCAGTCATTTGAACTTGCCGTAGATAAAGTCGACCTTGCTGCCTTTATCAACCTGCTGGCGCTTGATGGAGCGAGTGGCACCGGGGTTATCAGCGGACGCATTCCCGTTACCATTCGAGACGGAGATCCCATCATCGCGGAGGGTGTTCTAACCGCCAGCGAACCAGGGCAGCTGTCCTATAAAGGCGGCGGGTCGGACGCTGTTGGTGGAGGGCAGGGAGCTCTGGTTTTTCAAGCACTGGAAGACTTCCAGTATACTGGCCTGACATTGTCGCTTGAAGGGAACGCTCAGGACCGCCTCACCTTGAAACTGAACCTCGAGGGCGCAAATCCGGGGCTTTATGACGGGTACCCATTTGCGATCAATATCAATACGGAAGCATCATTTGCGGAGTTGTTGCGGTCTGCTACGCTGGGCACGAACGCGATTGATCTTATTCGGGGCAAAGGAGTCACCGATCAATGATAAAACCAGTAGGGCCTCCCGAAAATGCAGGTGGCTATTCAGGCTTGGTTCATCCACCACGTGACAGGGTTGCCTCCATGATGGAAAAACGCATTGTGTTGCCTTCAGTGGCAATTTTCTTGGTGGGTGCCTTGGCTGCATGTCAGCCAACGGTGAAAATTGAAGCACCGGATAAACCCATTGAGATCAATCTGAACGTGAAGATTGAGCAGGAAATTCGGGTCAAGGTTGACCGGGAATTGGATGACCTGCTTGCTGAAAATCCAGACCTTTTCTAGGGAGGGCGCTATGAGAAAATCTGTTTCTAAATTTCGCATGCTGGTGGCCCTCATTGGAATGGCCTTTGCTGTGACCTTGTTTTCGCCAGCGGCATTTGCTGACGCGTTGGACGATGCTAAGGCTGCTGGAATTGTCGGCGAAAAGCGTGATGGCTATCTGGGCATCGTGTCCGGCGGGGCGGATGCAGCCACTCAGCGGCTTGTGCAAGACATCAACCTGAAACGCCGGGATAGGTACCGAGAAATTGCCCAGGCGACGCCAGGTTCAACGCTGGCGGATGTTGAGGCTCTGGCGGGTGCCAAGATAATTGGGCAAACCCCGGCTGGACAATATGTTCAAAATGCCTCAGGCGCCTGGGTGCGGAAATAGCGTAACCACCTATTATTGTTAGGATATTGCGCCTGCAAGAGGTGTTTAAGCCTTGTTGCCTGCGTCATAAGGGCCTGCCTAGTTTCCTTGCAGTTCTGCTCCAAACTGCCTAATTTCACAGGTGCTGAATGTAGGAAACAGGCCCTGTGGCGGCCTTGTGCAAATCGGCGGGGTGGTCGGGTATGAAAATGGTCTCTGATGCGGGAATGGAAGTGCGTTCTGGCGGCAGTGCTGTTGGTGATGCGAACCCTTGTGCTGATTGTGACGTGAGATCACGGGCGATATGTGCAGCGTTGGACAATTCTGAATTGGCTGAGCTTGCCAGTGTCAATCGGGACAAGTCTCTGGAAACCGGCGAATGCCTGTTCTTTGAAGGCGACGCGAGTGAGGCTTACTATGTTGTCATCGACGGCTCGCTGAAACTTTACAAACTGCTTGCCGACGGACGTCGGCAGGTGACAGGCTTTTTGTTCAAAGGGGATTTTCTGGGCCTCACGTTTGCTGAAGAGCACTCGGTAACTGCGGAAGCCCTAGAGGGTGTCAAACTCTGCCAGATGCCGCGTAGCAATTTTGAGATGTTGGTGAGTGACTCACAGCCGCTGGGCCGCAAGCTTCTTCAAGTTGCAAGTCGTGGTATTGCCTCAGCGCAGGAACAAATGCTCCTTCTGGGTCGAAAGACGGCACAGGAGCGACTTGCTTCATTCCTGCTTTGGCTCAGCGCACGTGCTGAAGACCGCGGTGACAGTCCCACCAAGCTTTATGTCCCGATGAGCCGAACGGATATGGGCGACTATCTTGGGCTCACTGTCGAGACTGTCAGTCGAACGGTCACGAAGCTGAAGATTGCAGGCGTGATTCATCTGGCAGATAAAGGGATCATTGAGATCAAGGATCTCGACCGCCTGGAAGATATTGCTGCTGGATAGTGGTGATAGTGATCGTTGTTGAGCTGAGAGACTATTCTACTCTAAGCCGCCTTTGGCGACGAAATAGGGATTGTCCAATCCCCGTTCCAGCTTTCCATATTTGAGTGGTGATCCATCCATTTCGTCGACACGTCCGCCTGCGCCGGACAGAACCGCATGGCCAGCGGCGGTGTCCCATTCCATGGTGCGTCCGTGGCGGGGATAAATGTCGGCTTCACCTGCTGCAATCAGACAGAACTTCAGAGATGAGCCAGCTGTCAGAAAGTCCCGGATGTTGTACATCTCAAGATATTCATCTGTCTTGTGATCGCGGTGGGACCTACTCGCGACTGCTATCATTCCTTTGGGGTCGGCTTTACGAACTGCTAGGCGCGTTGGCTTTGTGGCGTCATCAAGAGACCCAGTCGGATTGGGCTCTATGTCCTGTTCGTAAGCCTTCTCCGGTCCAGCGGAATAGAAAATGCGGTTTTTTGCTGGCGCGTAGACGACACCCATTGTTGGACATCCATCTTCGATGAGCGCGATGTTGACGGTGAATTCGCCGTTCTTGTTGATGAACTCCCGCGTGCCATCAAGGGGGTCGACAAGAAAGAAAGCGGGCCCAACCTCTGGTTTCGCTCCTGCCGCTGTTGCCTCCTCAGATACGATTGGGATGCCTGGTGCCGCGTCTGCAAGTGCTGGCAGGATTATGTCCTCCGCTTCCTGATCTGCGGCAGTTACGGGCGTTTTATCATCCTTTTCGTTGACGACAATGTCGGTCGCGTAGTGATCCATGATGGCAGCACCGGCTTGCACAGCGATTCGGCAGAGAGCATCCATGAGCTCATTTCGGTTGCCTTGAAACTTTGTCACGCGCGCTTTCCTCACAATTTGGCCGCCCTGGAAGGCCGGAGAACAGCATTTTCCGGGTCGGCAGGTCAATTGATCTTTTCTGAGTGCCTCAACGGTGGAACAGGGTTGGCCCGGAGCCTCCAGAAATGGTATCAGCGGCCATGGTGGATGGTTAACCCTGGGGGGATCGATGGAACAGGCGAACGAGATTGAGGCTTTGGATTTGGCTGCGCTTTTGTGCAGCCGTGTTTGCCATGATGTGATCAGTCCTGTTGGCGCTATTACCAACGGCCTTGAAGTCCTGGAAGATGAAGACGATGCCGAGATGCAGCGCTATGCCATGGAACTCATCCAGAAAAGCGCGACCCAAGCATCTTCAAAGCTACAGTTTGCCCGGTTGGCATTTGGGGCGGCAGGCTCTGCTGGAGCGTCCTTGGATCTCAACGATGCCAGGGATGTGGCGATGGGCTTTGTTTCTCATGAGAAGGCGGAGATGACCTGGGAAGGTCCATCTGCGGTGATGCCGAAGGATCTCGTCAAACTGCTCCTCAACATGATCTTGATCGCGCTTGCTGCAATCCCGCGCGGGGGGAACATCTCCCTTGAGGTATCGGGTGATCCGGAGCGGCCCACTTTCTCTCTGATCTCAAAAGGGATCAACGCGCGTGTGCCAACGGAGACCGAACGCTTCCTGAATGGGCGTTCTGCAGATGATGTTCTCGATGCGCGGGCAATTCAGCCCTATTTCACCGGGCTCGTCGCGCGGGAATGCAAGATGGATATTTCTGCAGAGATGGACGGCGAAGATTTCCGGTTGATCGCCAAGGCCAGAGACTAACGTCTTTCCTAAAACCGCACTGTTTTTGATGTTTATTCCGTCCAGTATCCAGGCTTGATGGCAGCCTGACGGCTGAAAAATGGCGTAAATTTCCCTTTATGGTTGTGATCTAAACCAAAAGCACGGGTTTTTCAGAGGTTTTTAACAGTTCGCAGGCACGATCTCCTCAATGTCGTTGGTCCGCTCAACAGGGGCCGAGGCTAAGTCGCTGCTCATAGGAGCAGGCTGATATGAGGGGCTGAGATGGACGATCTGCTAAGTGAATTTCTGACTGAGACCAATGAGAGTCTTGATGTCGTTGATGTTGAACTCGTCAAGTTTGAACAAGAACCAAACAATGATGAGATCCTCGGCAACATCTTCCGTTTGGTTCACACCGTCAAAGGAACCTGCGGGTTTCTAGGGTTGCCGCGTCTGGAGGCTCTCGCACATGCCGCAGAGACCTTGATGGGCAAGTACCGAGATGGCATGGCTGTGACTGATGATGGTGTTACCATCATCCTTCACTCAATCGACCGCATTAAAGAAATTCTGGCTGAGCTGGAAGCTACGGAAGCAGAACCGGAAGGCGTTGATGGTGATTTGATCGATCAACTTGTTGTTCTGTCAGAGGGCGGCACGACTGTAGATGGCTCAGGTGAAACTGCTGCTGCTCCCGAAGCGCCGGTTGAGCCTGCGCAACCAGAGCGTGAGATACGCCCTGGTGAAGTTTCGGAGGAAGAGCTTGAGCGTGCTTTCCAGGAGGCAGAGGGACCAGAGGATATGGTGCCATCGCCTGCGGAGGCTGCGGTTGCGGCACCTGCAGAGCCGGAACCAGCGCCGGTTGCTGAAGCACCGAAAGCTGACGCGCCCAAAGCTGATGCCAAATCCAATGATGGAGCACCAAAGAAAGAGGGCTCCGTTGCGGCTCAGTCAATTCGGGTAAATGTTGATACGCTCGAAAATCTCATGACGATGGTGTCGGAGCTGGTGCTTACACGTAATCAGCTTATGGAGATGGTACGCCGTCTTGATGACAGTGAGTTTAAAGTACCCTTGCAGCGCCTTTCCAATGTGACAGGTGAGCTTCAGGGCGCCGTGATGGAAACACGGATGCAGCCGATTGGTAATGCCTGGCAGAAATTGCCGCGTATCATTCGCGATCTGTCAAAAGAGCTTGATAAAAAAATTGACCTTGAAATGGTTGGTGCCGACACGGAGTTGGACCGTCAGGTTCTCGACCTCATTAAAGATCCACTCACCCACATGGTCCGCAACTCTGCCGACCATGGATTGGAAGGTCCGGAAGAACGCGTCGCTGCTGGCAAGTCTGACAAAGGGCGTGTCACACTTCGCGCGTATCATGAAGGTGGCCACATCATCATCGAAATCGAAGATGACGGGCGCGGCCTTAATGTTGAACGGATTAAGCAGAAGGTGGCCTCCAATGGGCTGGCGACCGAAGCTGAACTGGAGAAGCTGACCGAGCAGCAGATTTGCCGCTTCATCTTCCATCCGGGTCTCTCCACTGCCGCGGAAGTCACAAGCGTGTCTGGCCGTGGTGTTGGTATGGATGTGGTGCGCACCAATATCGAATTGATCGGTGGTTCTATTGACCTGCGCACGGCCGCCGGCAAGGGTTCGACCTTCACAATCAAGATCCCGCTCACGCTGGCCATTGTGTCGGCTCTTATCGTTGAGTCAGCCAATGAACGGTTTGCTATTCCACAGCTCGCGGTTGTTGAGCTTGTGCGGGCAAAAGCCGACAGTGAGCACCGGATTGAGCATATCAACAAGACGCCTGTCTTGAGGTTGCGCAATCATCTATTGCCGCTCGTCTTTATGGATGACCTGCTGCAGCTGGATCGGGTTGCTCCTGAAATTGTCGAACACAGTGAAGCAGATGTCCCCGAAGAGGGTGACGTGGAAGTTGTTGATGCTGCGAACTCTAATCCCAAGCCTGTGCGCCGGACCGCAGAGAACGAAGAAGCTTTCATCGTTGTTACCCATGTCGGGGATCAACAGTTTGGCATCGTTGTCGACAGTGTTTTTGACACTGAAGAAATTGTTGTCAAACCAGCGGCTTCTATTCTTCGTGATATTTCAATGTTCTCCGGCAACACGATCCTTGGTGATGGTAGTGTCATTATGATTGTTGATCCGAACGGCATTGCGCAGTCGATCACCAGCGAGCTTTCTGAGGCGTCAGATGAAGCCAGCTCTGCAGAAGAAGGTGCTGGTGGTGTCGATGGTGAGATGTCACTGCTCGTCTTCCGCGCCGGTTCTGATGAACCGAAAGCTGTGCCGTTGTCTCTCGTGACTCGGCTTGAGGAGTTTGATGTTGCTGATCTTGAGCATTCAAACGACCAGAGTCTCATTCAGTATCGCGGCAAGCTGATGCCGATCATCAATGTTGTTGATAATGCGCCGCTCAAAACAGAAGGCCGTCAGCCTGTTTTGGTATTTACTGAGGATGATCGGTCAATTGGTCTTGCGGTCGACGAAATCGTCGACATCGTTACAGACCAGTTGAATGTCGAGCTTACCTCTGAAATGCCAGGCATGATGGGCTCAGCGATTGTGCGCGGCAAAGCCACGGAAGTGCTGGATGTCGGACACTATCTGACGCAGGTCTTTGAAGACTGGTTCCGGAAAGAAGGTCCGGCTGGTGTTCCTGAGGCTTATGGCAAGAAAGTTCTGCTGGTCGATGACAGCTCATTTTTCCGTGCGATCGTCCGGCCTATGCTGAGTATGGCTGGGTACGACGTGACGGAAGTTACTTGTGGCGCGGACGCCCTTGCTCTTCGAGAAAAGGGTGATGAGTTTGATGTCATCATCTCAGATATCGAAATGCCTGGAATGAGCGGTTTTGAATTTGCCGGAGCGGTTAAGTCAGAAGGTTCTTGGACGGGTATTCCTCTTGTTGCGCTCTCTGCGCACGGGACCGCTGAAGACCTCAACCGTGGGCGTGACGCCGGATTTGATGACTATGTTGCCAAGTTCGACCGCGATGGCCTCGTACAGGTCGTGAACGAAATTGTTACGTGTAAGGGAGAAGCGGCATGAGTGCGTCTAGTGAATCAGCTGGTTTGGACGAAACTGTGGGAACGACAGATGATAGTTTTGTTCTTGATGGTGCGACGTCGGAATACATCACTGTAATGATCGGTGATCAGCTTTTCGGGATATCCGTCCCGATGGTGCAGGACGTCTTTATGCCTGAGTCAGTTACGCCTGTTCCCATGGCGATGCCCGAGGTTGCGGGTGTGCTTAACATGCGTGGCCGTATCGTTACGGCGATTGATATGCGCCGTCGTCTGGACTTGGAGCCAAGAGCAGATGGAAAAACCGGCCTTGCGGTCGGCGTCGAGTATCGAGGTGAGTCATACGGGCTTGTTATCGACAGCGTGGGTGAAGTGTTGCGCGTAAGCGACTCTTCGCTTGAGCGTAACCCTTCTAACCTTGATCCGCGCTGGCGCTCCATTTCGATGGGTGTTCAGCAGCTCAAAGACCGTTTGATGGTCCTTATTGACGTGGAAAAGGTTCTCGACTTTCAAGGACGTTCGATCGCGGCCTAAGGCTGGGTGGTGAAGCTAGGGACAAGATGATGAAAACATGTTTGGTAGTAGATGACAGCTCGGTGATCCGAAAGGTTGCCCGGCGGATTCTTGAGGAGATGGATTTTTCCATCGCCGAAGCTGCTGACGGCAAGCAGGCATTGGACCAATGTGCCGGTTCAATGCCCGATGCTGTCTTGCTTGACTGGAATATGCCGGTGATGGATGGGCTGGAGTTTCTGACGGCCCTTCGCAAGTCGGACGGTGGTGATGAGCCCATTGTTGTCTTCTGCACGACAGAAAATGACATGGCACATATCAAAGATGCCATCTCAGCAGGGGCCAATGAGTACATCATGAAGCCCTTCGACAAAGAAATTATTGAGTCCAAGTTCGCCCAAGCAGGGCTCATTTAGTACCGAACTCATTTAGGTAGGTTGCAGTAAAGTGCCAGCGTTAGAGAAGCAATCTTCGCCCGCGAGTAGTGGCGGCGCAAAAATCAAAGTCATGATTGTGGATGACTCCGTCGTCATTCGTGGCTTGATCGGCCGGTGGCTCGATGCCTTGCCGGACATGGATGTTGTGGCCCGATGCCGCAACGGACAAGATGCGGTGGCGCAGGCCGCCAAGATCAAACCAGATGTGGTCGTCCTTGACATTGAAATGCCGGTGATGGATGGGCTAACGGCGCTTCCAAAAATACTGGAGGCTTCGCCATCTTCTCGTGTTCTAATGGCATCGACCTTGACGCGCAGAAATGCCAGCATTTCGATTAAGGCTTTGACCCTCGGGGCGACAGACTATGTGCCGAAGCCAGAGTCTACACGCGACGGCTATGCATCTGAGGGATTCCAAACTGAGCTGGTCGATAAGATCAGAGCAGTTGGACAAGCTAGAAAACCAAACGCACCACGCCGCGTATTTGCTGCTGAAAAGACGGCAATTGCTAAGGGCACGATGGAGGCTGCTGCGGCAGCTCCAGGTCTCCAGTTTAAGCCAGCATCCAAAACACGGCCGAGAATTTTGGCGGTCGGAAGTTCCACAGGCGGGCCGAAGGCGCTGTTTGATTTCTTTGAAGCATTGTCACCTTCCCTATCAAAAATTCCTGTCGTTATTACACAGCATATGCCGCCGACTTTTACAGCGATCCTGGCTGAGCATCTTAGCGGAAGCGCAAATCGCACGTGCGTTGAGGGTGAGGAAGGCATGCTTGTGGAGCCTGGGAAGATCTATGTTGCTCCCGGTGGCAAGCACATGATCATGAAACAAGAGGGCACAAGTGTTCGCATCCATCTGGATGATGGTCCACCGGTCAACTTTTGTAAGCCAGCTGTTGACCCGATGCTAGATAGCCTCGTTCCGATTTATGGCGCGTCATTGTTGGTTTGTATTTTGACGGGTATGGGACACGACGGAAGAGATGGCTCGACACGTGTTCAGTCTGAAGGGGGCACGATCATTGCCCAGGACGAAGCTTCGAGTGTGGTCTGGGGAATGCCAGGTGCCGTTGCTCAAGCAGGCATATGCCACAAGGTAGTGCCGCTAAAAGAACTGTCCGACGTGGCATCGAAGCTTATTGAAGGGAGACGGCTATGACGCCAGAGGAATTTTCGTACCTGGCTGATTTCCTTAAGAAGGAATCTGGGCTGGTCGTCAGCGAAAGCAAAGGCTATCTGATTGAAAGCCGCCTGTTACCTATCGCCCGTGAGCAAGGCCTGGACGATGTGTCCGGCCTGGTGAAGAAGATGCGGTCTGGTGCGCAAAAAGCGTTGCTTGATGAAGTCACAGAAGCGATGACGACGAATGAGTCGTTCTTCTTTAGGGACAAAACACCTTTCACGATTTTTGAGGAGACGGTGCTTCCAAAGTTTCAGGAGACTCGTGGAGCTTCCCGTAAACTTCGTATCTGGTGCGCTGCTGCATCAACAGGGCAGGAGCCCTATTCGATCGCCATGATCTTGAAGGAATGGGCGGAGAAAAACCCCGCCTGGACCAGTGAGATCGTTGGGACAGACTTGTCGACAGACGTTCTGCGACGAGCAAAGCTGGGGCAGTACACGCAGTTTGAAGTTCAACGCGGTCTGCCGGTTCAGATGCTCATGAAATATTTCAAGCAGGAAGGTAATGACTGGGAGGTCGCTTCCGAAATTCGGTCCATGGTTCAGTACCGCAAGCTGAACCTTCTGGAAAATTTCAATAGTCTGGGCAAGTTCGATGTCATTTTTTGCCGGAATGTTCTGATCTATTTCGATCAGCCAACAAAAGCAGAGATCCTTGAGCGCATGTCGCAGATGCTTGCTCCTGATGGATACCTGTTCCTTGGGGCAGCAGAAACTGTTATCGGGATCACTGATTCATTCAAACCACAAGCCGGTCAACGTGGGCTTTATGTACCTGCAGCTCAGTTGAAGGGCGCTGCTGTCGCCTGATCTTATCGACATGTGCTCAACAGAAAGCCGTCTGCAGTGCAGGCGGCTTTTTTGTGTTCGGGTGTTGGTCTTAAGTGTGAATAGGGTGCAGATAGTAAGAAAGGACGCGCTCCCCCCGAAGCAGCGTCCTTTCATCTCCCCCAGATAGCGCAGAGAGAGAAGCTCGTTTTTAGTCGTTTAGGCTGTTGCCTTTTCGACCTCTGCAACCGGGTCACGCAGAACGTAGCCGCGGCCCCAGACAGTTTCGATGTAATGTTCACCATTCGTAGCCGCTGCAAGTTTCTTGCGGAGCTTACAGATGAACACATCAATGATCTTGAGTTCAGGCTCGTCCATACCGCCATAGAGATGGTTTAGGAACATCTCTTTAGTGAGCGTGGTGCCTTTGCGGAGCGAGAGTAGCTCCAGCATCTGGTATTCCTTGCCGGTGAGATGAACGCGTTGAGCGTCGACTTCCACCGTTTTTGTGTCCAGATTGACCGTCAGCTTGCCTGTCGTGATGACAGACTGAGAATGACCCTTGGAACGGCGAACCACAGCGTGGATACGCGCGACCAGCTCATCCTTGTGGAACGGCTTGGTCATATAGTCATCTGCGCCAAAGCCCAGACCACGAACCTTGTTCTCAATGCCGGCTAGGCCGGACAGGATGAGAATTGGGGTTCCGACCTTGCCTGTGCGCAATGTCTTAAGGACCTCATATCCACTCATATCCGGCAGGTTAAGATCCAGCAGGATAATGTCGTAATCATACAATTTGCCGAGGTCGACGCCTTCTTCACCTAAATCGGTGGTGTAAACGTTGAAACCCTCAGATTTGAGCATCAAATCAATGCTCTGCGCTGTCGCGCTATCGTCTTCAATCAGCAGAACTCGCATCGCAAGTCTGACCGGGCCCTACGTCACCGCAACCCGGCTCCCCTTGGTTAATCCATATTCAGAAACATAAGCTGATTTGGTTAACAAAGGTTAATCAGATCGAAAAAAATACACAAAATTTTCGAATACCGGATTCATACTCCAGTTAGCCTAATAAATATCGCCCTAAGAAGGAGATCGTCTTATCCCCAATGGTTGTGTCCAAGGTTTACCGCGTCTTAAAGCCTTCCGGCACATTATGCCTACCTGAGTTGTTTCAGCCGTCTTTTCGGCTTGATTGGGGACAGGTTCTTTGCGCGCTCTGCTGGCAGAAATCCAGGAAATTCAAGAGGTTACCTATTATGGTCGCGTCGTGAGCGTACAAGGGCTCATGGTGGAGATCGCGGGGCCCTTGCATGCCATGAGCGTCGGCAGTCGCGTGGAAATTACAGCGCGCGGGGGGCGCCAGATCCTCGCAGAGGTTGTGGGATTTCGGTCTGACCGTGCTCTATGTCTTCCATTTGGCTCTCTTGACGGCATTGGCGTCGGCGCACATGCCGCTATTCATGAAAATGTTCCCGCGGTTCATCCTTCACCAGCTTGGCTGGGGCGCGTCATCAATGCGATGGGAGAGCCGATCGACGGCAAAGGACCGCTCCAACAGGGGCCTCATCCCTATCACCTAAGGAGTTCGCCACCCCCCGCTCATTTGCGGAGCCGGGTGGGCGGTCCGATTGATCTCGGTGTTCGCGCTCTGAACACGTTTGCGACCTGTTGCTCAGGGCAGCGCATGGGCATTTTTGCAGGTTCCGGCGTTGGCAAGTCGGTCCTTATGTCCATGATGGCGCGCAATACGGCCTGTGATGTCGCTGTTGTTGGGTTGATTGGCGAACGTGGTCGTGAGGTTCAGGAATTTATTGAAGATGATTTGGGGCCTGAAGGGCTAGCCCGCTCTGTCGTGGTGGTGGCGACTTCAGATGAAACTGCATTGATGCGGCGCCAGGCGGCGCTGCTGACGATGGCGATCGCTGAATATTTTCGCGATCAGGAGTCTCAAGTCCTCTGCATGATGGATAGCGTCACGCGTTTTGCCATGGCACAACGGGAAATTGGTCTTTCCTGCGGTGAGCCTCCGGCAAGCAAGGGATATACGCCAACCGTCTTCTCTGAGCTGCCTAAGCTTCTGGAGCGGGCCGGACCCGGCACAGGAGCTGGGTCGATTACAGGACTTTTCACTGTTCTTGTGGATGGGGACGACCATGATGAGCCCGTTGCCGACAGCGTGCGCGGTATTCTCGACGGGCACATTGTTATGGAACGTTCGATCGCAGAGCGTGGCCGGTATCCGGCGATAAACATTTTGAAATCTGTTTCACGGACAATGCCGTCATGTAACGAACCCGAGCAGCAGGAGCTGATTGGGCAAGCGCGGCAGTTGCTCGCGACATATGACGATATGGAAGAGTTAATCCGTCTGGGTGCGTACCGGCCTGGCTCTGACGGAAAAGTAGATGAGGCCATTTTTTATCAGCCTGCCTTGGAAGGATTCCTATCGCAGGCGAAGTCTGAGCAGACCGACAGAGCTGCTGGATTTGGTTTACTGGAAGAGATTTTGCGCGCTCAACCAGTGGACACAAGTGAGGCCCAGGAGGGTGAGTGATGAGAAACAAAGAGTCGCTAATTCGGTTGCATCGATTTCAGGTCGATGAACGCCGACGCCAGGTCGCAGATCTGGAGTCCATGTTGGATGAGTTCCATCGCCGTGAAGGTGATTTGAACAAACAGGTCCAGGCGGAACAAGATAAAGCGGGCATTTCGGATGTGGGGCACTTTGCCTATCCGATGTTCGCCAAATCAATGCTGGTCCGCCGCGAAAATCTTCTTCAGTCCATTGATGAGATCAGCAAACAGCTGGATGATGCCAAAGAACAATTGGCTGACAGCTACCGCGATCTCAAAAAATATGAGCTGATGGAAGAAAATCGGAAGCGGCGGGTGAAGAAAGAAGCTGTCCGGCTCGATCAAAAAGAGATGGACGAGATTTCTCTCAATATTCACCGTCAGGGCAATATCGAGGCGAGCAACCAATAGAAGATGCACCTTTGCGTCAGTTTGCTCCTTTTCCTCATGCAATAGTTGGTTAGAATGCGCCTCTCATCATCCTGAGCAGAGAGAGTGCATTGTCATGCCATCATTTGATGTTGTTTCGAAGACTGATTTGGCTGAGGTCGATAATGCCATCCAAAATGTGATGCGCGAGATTGGTCAGCGCTACGATTTTAAGGGGTCAAAGAGCACTGTTGTGCTGGATGAGGCCGAAATCACTATCAATGCCGATGATGATCTGAAGTTGAAGCAGGTTCAGGAGCTTTTGCAAGGCCATCTGTCCCGGCGTGGCATAGAGCCTGGCATGCTTGACTATAAGTCGGTCGAACCGGCTGCCGGTCAAAGTGTGCGACAGAAAGTGGAGATCAAGCAGGGTATTGCGAAGGATCTCGCTAAGAAACTCGTGAAAGAGATTAAAGGGACCAAGATGAAGGTCCAGGTTGCCATTCAGGGTGACGAGCTGCGCATCACAGGGAAAAAACGCGACGACCTACAAGAAGTCATCGCGTTTCTGAAAGAAAAGGGCGGTGAGCAGCCGCTTCAGTTCGAAAACTTCCGCGACTGAGTTTCCTGTCGCCTACTATCGGTTCATCACAATTCGGCGGACGATGTAAAGAACCGCAATTGCAACAAGGTATCCCAGAAACCTGATTCCGATAAGTTTTAGATCGCCATCCACGTCGGTCAGGTTTGGCAATGGACTTGTGTCACCAGCAAGGTATCTCCGCCCAGCTGAAACAACCTCATGGATGATTGTGGCTGCAAAGGTCCAGGCGATGATCTGTCCAAACCTGCGCATCAAAAATGCAGCGATCAGCGCGATAATCAAACCCTGAATTGAGTTTACGGTATCAAAGCCCTGCTGGAAGAGGGCGATGGCCTGATTAAGAATGTCGTTCACTATATTTCCCCCGAATTGTCGTTCAGTCTCACCCGGGTGCCGCGCCCAAGTGACCAATTGCTAGGGTACATGAGGAAAGGGGCGTAATCCCACATCTAATTTGGACGAGGTTAACTGCTCAAGGAATCTGCCGAATTTTTGCCGCTAGTCTGCCGAAATGGGACTGTTATGTTCCGTAAGCGGTGCTTTTACCATTTGTCCCAATAGCATCTGTGCCAACCGCATCGGTGTCGCGGCGGACGCGCCGCGGGCTAGGTAGGGTGTGTCAGAGAATTGCGCAAATGAGAGTTCGGCGATTTCAGCTGCGGCAAGAATGCCACCAAAGCGACGTGACACATCGAGTTGTGTAATGATCATACGACGGACGCCGAGGTTAGCGAAGTCCTGGGCGGTTTCAGCCATGCTGCGCGCATCCCCACTCGCTGCGAGAACCAGAACAGGTTCAGCACCAGAGATTTGCTGTCCTGCGTCGATCTGACGTTGAAGTGTCTGGCGGCCTTCTTGTGTTAGGAGGGTAGCCGCAGCGGTGTCGATGAAGCAGGCTTCGCGCCGGTCGGCCGCTTCTACGCCCATGCGATCTGTGCGCTGATCCAGGACCAGCCCCATCGCGTCGACTGTCTCTGCATGGTGTACCGGTATTTGCAGCAAATTTCCGTAGGCTTCTGCCTGTGCTTGTGCGCCGGTGCGTTCCGCATCTGTTGAGACGACTTGTGCGTGCACGTTCTCGAGCGCAGCGCGTGCGGCGAGCTTGGCGATCGTCACCGTCTTTCCGTGACCAGGCAGTCCGACCGCCATAATAGGGTGGGATGGTGCGATGGGAAGCGGGTCAAAGGAAAAGCGGTCTGCCAGGGCTGTCGCCAGGGCGCTGGTAGGGTCATCGATCCCTGCGCTCATTGCTTGTTGCGTTAGTGCACTTGCCAGAATAGCAGGCACGCCTTGATCTTCCAGCACCTTCAACAGAGAGGTCTCGGATAGAACTGATTTGGGCGCTGTCTGTGTGATCTGCTCGTCGGCTCGTTCGGCCGGATGGGTGTGAGGTGTATCGACTGATTTTGTTGATGCACTCAAATGTTCCTTCAGGATCTCTTCGAGAACTGTCTCTTCGGACGGGGCGGGGGTCGGGCGATCCTGGGCTCGCTGATCTAGCGTAGCAGTGACTTCAAACCCACCATTCTCTCCTTCGATGCTGGACACAATGATTGCGTCCACGCCCATGGCCTCGCGGACCTGATCTACAGCCTCGGCCATGGAGTCAGCGATGAAGGTTCGCAAGCGCATCTACTTTCGGTCCCCGGCGCTAAACAGTTGCGACTGTCTTGAGGCGTGCCTTGGGGTGCACCTCGTTCTGAGACATGACAATGGTCTGGGGGCGGAAGCGTTCGATGATAGAGCGAACATAGGGGCGAACACCCGGGCTGGTGAGAAGCACCGGCATTTCGCCTTCCTCCGCCGCACGTTCGAATTTTTCCCGAACAACTGCAATGAACTGTTGTAATTCACTTGGGGCCATTGCGAGTTGCTGTTCGTCACCCTGGCCGACAAGAGATTCTGCAAAAGCCTGCTCCCATTGTGGAGAGAGGGTGATGAGACCGAGGGTGCCGTCAGGCGCCGCATAGGAGGCGCAAAGCTGACGAGCGAGACGCATGCGGACATGCTCCCCGATGTGGGTGAGTTGTTTGGTGTGGACGACAGCTTCTGCGATGCCTTCCATGATTGTACCCAGGTCGCGGATCGAAATTCGCTCAGCCAAGAGTGTCTGGAGAACACGCTGGATGCCGGAGATGGTGATTTGGCTCGGTGCAATGTCCTCAAGCAGCTTCTTGTGTTCTTCGCCCATTTCATCGAGCAGTTTCTGAACTTCTGCGTAGGAGAGAAGTTCCTGCATATTGTCGCGAATAACCTCGGTGAGGTGGGTCGTAATGACAGTTGGTGGATCGACAACAGTATAACCGCGGAAGGCAGCTTCCTCGCGGATGCCAGCATCAATCCACGTTGCAGGAAGGCCAAAGGTTGGCTCCTTGGTGTGAAGGCCAGGGAGGTCGATCTGACCGCCGTGGGGATCCATCACCAGCAGCTGACCCACATAAACTTCGCCTGAGCCAGCTTCGACCTCTTTAACACGCACCATGTAGTGGCTTGCTTCAAGTTGCATATTGTCGAGGATCCGCACAGGCGGCATCACGAAGCCCATGTCGGCGGCAAACTGACGGCGCAGCGCTTTGATTTGATCTGTGAGTTTCTGGCCCTCGGAATCGTTGATCAAGGGCAGGAGGCCGTAGCCAATTTCGAGGCGCAACTCGTCAATTTTCAATGTTTGCGAGATGGGTTCTTCTTTTGGCTCTGCTTCCGTCGCTTCGGTTGACGCAATGGCTGCCGCCGCATCCGTCTCTGCCGCGTTCTTTCTCTTGGAAATGATCCGGTAGGCGAGGTATCCGGTCCCGCCAGAAAGTGCCACGAAAGGCAACATAGGAATGCCTGGAAGAAGTGCCATCACACCGAGGACAAAGGAAGACATGCCCAGCGCCTGGGGGTAGCCTGACAGCTGCTCAAACAGAGCTTTGTCGGCAGCGCCTTCTACACCGGCTTTGGACACGAGCAGGCCCGCGGCTGTCGATACGATAAGCGCTGGGATCTGGCTTACCAGGCCATCACCGATGGTCAGCAGGGTGTAGCCTGCACTTGCATCTGCGAACGACATTTCCATCTGGCCAACACCGACAATAATGCCGCCAATAATATTGATGAAGGTGATTAGCAATCCTGCAATAGCGTCGCCGCGAACGAATTTGGACGCGCCATCCATGGAGCCGAAGAAGGCAGCTTCATTTTCCAGATTTTTACGACGCTCACGTGCCTGATCTTCGTCAATAAGGCCAGATGACAAGTCCGCATCAATTGCCATCTGCTTGCCGGGCATAGCGTCCAATGTAAAGCGGGCTGCGACCTCTGCGATACGGCCAGAACCTTTGGTGATGACCACAAAATTCACGATGACCAGAATTGCGAAGACGATAATGCCGATGACAAAATTGCCTTGCATAACAAAATTGCCGAATGCCTCGATGACCTTACCAGCTGCGCCTGTCCCTTCATGACCATGGGAAAGGATGAGTCGCGTTGAGGCGAGATTGAGGGCGAGCCTGATCATGGTTGCGATCAGGAGTACTGTCGGGAAGGCGCTAAATTCGAGCGGTTTCTGGATGAAAAGAGCCGTCATCAAAACGAGCACGGAGAAAGTGATCGAAATCGCGAGGGCGAAGTCCAGCATGAAAGCTGGCATTGGCAGGATGAGCACAACGATGATTGTCAGAACACCAAGTGCAAGACCTAGATCGCTGCGCTTGCCAATTTCAGCAAAGATCCGTTGTGGCGTTAAGCCGCCCAAGCCCCCGCCAGCACCTCCGGCCTTGCTTGTCCCCACTTCACTCATACTGTCGTTCCCCAAAATACTCTCAATGACCTAAATGCGTCTTTGATTAGCCAGCCATACGAGCTTCGCCAGGCTGTGGTACCTGCACACCATCGTCTGAATATTGTTTCAGCTTGTTGCGGAGTGTGCGGATTGAGATGCCCAGAATGTTTGCGGCATGTGTCCGGTTGCCGATGCAGTGGTCCAGCGTGTTCAGGATCAATTCTTGCTCGACGGCCGCGACTGTCTGCCCAACATAGGTGCGAGATACTGCATCTGCTGTTGCGGCAGCTTGCGCTGCCAGTCCCTCAACAGGGGCAGGGCTTGCGTCAAGGCGGGACCCATCTGGGAGACGAATAGCCTCTACATCAATTTCTGGCCCCATAGCGAGCAGAACGGCGCGGTGAATAGTGTTTTCCAGCTCCCGCACATTGCCGGCCCAGCGATGCTTTGCGAGGTGACGACGGGCTTCGAGGGAAATTGCCTTTCCTTCCAGACCATTCACAGCCGCATATTTTTTTGCAAAATGCTCTGCGAGCGCGACGATGTCAGCGGGACGTTCGCGCAAAGCAGGCAGGGCAAGGTTGACCACATTCAGGCGGTAGAAAAGGTCTTCGCGGAAGCTTCCTTCCCGAATGGATTCCTGTAGATCGCGGTTCGATGTGGCGATGATGCGAATGTCCACCTTGATCGGAGCTTTGCCACCGACCCGATCGATCTCTTTTTCCTGGATGGCGCGAAGCAGCTTGGATTGCAGCCGAATATCCATCTCGCTGATTTCGTCGAGAAGGAGGGTGCCGCCGTTTGCTTCTTCGAACTTCCCGATGCGGCGCGCAACGGCGCCTGTGAAAGAGCCTTTTTCGTGCCCGAATAGCTCGGACTCCAGAAGGTTTTCGGGAATTGCAGCGCAGTTCATTGAGATGAACGGTTTGTCTGAGCGGTTTGACTTGCGATGTACGTAGCGTGCCATCACCTCCTTACCGGTACCAGACTCACCGGTGATGAAGATGCTGGCTTCCGATTTTGCCACTTGATCTGCGAAGGCAATTGCTTCTGCCATTTTCTGATCTTGGAAGATGAGTTGATGGCTGTCATCTGCAACCGCAGAGAGGACTGCGGCGATCAATTCTGCGTCGGGTGGGAGAGGGATGTATTCCTTTGCACCAGCCTGGATGGCGGTGACGGCTGCTTTGGCATCTGTCCCGGTGCCGCACGCAACGACTGGCAGGCAAATGTGCTCGCTTTCAAGCTGCGCGATCAGCCGGGCGATATCGATCCCGACATCCACCATCAGCAGGTCTGCGCCGCGGCCCGCGCGGAGAATTTCAACTGCTTGTTCGCTCCGTTCGGCGTGGGTCACCTTTGCCCCTTTTTCCATCGCCATTTTTGTGGCGGTGGAGAGCTGGCCGTTCAGTGTTCCTACGATCAGAAGTCTCATGGGAGCAGTTCCTTCTCTTCAACTAAATACGTTTACCTGCTCCGACGGAGGGAGCATGGCATTTACAAGGGATTGGAGGTGGCGTGGGTTTTCTTTGCGGCTGATCGCAGCAGCACTTGCCGAATATACTGCGAGGTGCACATTGCGTTCCTGGGTGAGGCGATCAAGCTTCGCTGCCAGAGGTGCGAGGACCATGTTGCCAAGAATGGCGCCATAAAATGTCGTGATGAGAGCAACAGCCATGGCTGGGCCAATCTGGGCTGGATCATCCAAAACAGAGAGCATCTGAACCAAACCTACCAGGGTGCCAATCAAGCCCATTGCAGGGGCGATTTCAGCGGCGCGTCTTAGCACGGCGGATGATTTTGTTGCGCGGTCCTGAGCGGCGGCTCTTTCCGTGTTTAACAGGCGTTCAATGTCTTCCGGCGCCGCCCCGTCAACTACCAGAGAGAGTGCGCGCATTAAAAAGGGGTTTGAGCGGAACTCTTTCATGCGGCGCTCTAGTGTATGCACGCCGTCTTTGCGGGAGCTCTCAGCCAGATGAATAAGCTTCTCAATGGATCCGCGGGTGTTTGCGGGTGTGCCTGTAAGTGTGCGTCCTGCGGCCCGCAGAGCGTCTGCTACCTCGCCGGCCCGGAAGGAGATAAGTGTGACCGCCAGGGTGCCACCGAAAACAATCAGGAAGGCGCGGGCATTGAGGAATGCACTTGCATCTCCTCCCAAGCCGATGGCAAGGGCGACGAGGCCTAGTCCTGCAAAGAGTCCAATGATTGTGGCGTTGTTCATGGGGTTGCTCCGGCGGGCCTAATTGGCGCCGCCCTTAATAATCTCAGTCATGGTGACACCTAGTTGTTCCTCGACGATGACGACCTCGCCGCGGGCAACCAGTCGGTCATTGACATAGATGTCAATGGCTTCGCCGACCTTCCGATCGAGTTCGACAGTCGTCCCGGAATCCAGTTTCAGCAGGTCACTGATTTCGATGTCCGTTTTTCCGAGCACAGCTGAGACATTAACGGGAACATCAAAGACAGCCTCAAGGTCGGCGGCTGTTTTTTCTTCACCGTCATCTGTCGGTGCTGCTGCATCTTCGGCGCCACCTTCTGCGGGCAAATTGGCCTCATCTGTCAGGTCCGGCAGGTCCATGCCTTCTTCTTGGTCAGCCATTATGGGTCTCCATGTTTGCGGATGTTTCTGATCCGCTCGTCAAGGTCTCGACATATCTGTTGATGATTTTAGCGGCGCTCTCTTCTAGGTCCGTCCGGCTGCGGGTCACGCCGCCGTCCGACCACTCGATTTCACAGTCGCCAAGGTCAATGCCGGCGTCACCGACTACCATCATTTTTTCTGCCATACCGCGCTCTGCTGCGGCTTGCTGCATTGAAGCTTGAATGTCGTCAACCAGAGCATCGTTGATCCGAACGACGAGGCGCGGCTCCCGGTTTAGGTGCTTCAGGCACTCGTGGATGACGGCTTCAATTTCTTTTTGCGGTTGAGCTGCGAGAAGAGCGTCAGCCAGTTTCCGTGCAACTGAAAAGGCGAGGTCCGCGGCATCTGCCTGGACTTCGTTCTTTACACGGGTCAATTCGTTAAGTGCGACTGAGGCAGAGGTGGCAATTTTTCCGAGCGCAGCTGAGTTCGCCTCAAGTGATTTGGCTTCAACAGATGCTAGCGCTTCGCCATAACCTTCTGCTCGCGCTTCTGTCTTTAGTTCTTCGATTTCTTCGTCGGTCCAGCGTGATTTGCGCACAATTTTTTGTGGCGCGTTGGCTTCATCGGCACCGGCGTCATCGTCGAACATCTCGTTGAATGTGAATTTGACGGCTTCAGTCATAGGGTTCTGCGAGCTGTCTAGTAGACGAGCTCATCCTCCCCTTTATTGTCTGCCAGCATGATTTCGCCTCGCGCAGCGAGATCTTTGGCAATGTTGACCATCAACATCTGGGCCTCGTCAACGTCTCGGAGACGGACAGGGCCCATCACTTCCATGTCTTCTTTGAGGATTTTCCCAGCGCGTTCCGACATGTTTGAGAAGAACAGGTCACGCAAGCTGTCTGATGCACCCTTGAGCGCAAGGCCTAGCTTGTCCTTGTCAAAGGCGCGCAGCAGGGTCTGAATGCTGCCCGGGTCGAGCTGGCTTAGGTCTTCAAAGGTGAACATCAGTGCCTTAATTTTCTCAGCTGCCTCGCGGTTACGCTCTTCCAGCGATGCCATAAACCGGCCTTCAGTCTGGCGGTCAAAATTATTGAAAATGTCAGCCATCATTTCGTGACTGTCGCGGCGGTTGGTGCGCGACAGGTTGGACATGAACTCGGCGCGGAGCGTCTGTTCGACCTTTTCGAGGATTTCTTTCTGAACCGTTTCCATGCGGAGCATGCGGTTGATGACTTCCAAAGCGAAGTCTTCTGGTAAGCATCCGAGTACCCGAGCGGCATGATCTGACTTAATTTTTGAAAGAACAACCGCAACAGTCTGTGGGTATTCGTTCTTAAGGTAGTTGGCGAGAACCTGTTCGTTCACATTGCCGAGCTTCTCCCACATGGTCCGACCAGCGGGACCACGGATTTCATCCATAACCTGATTGACACGGTCGTCGGATAGAAAACGATTGAGGAGGCGTTGAGTGGCTTCGTAGGAGCCGACAATTGCGCCGGATCCAGATAGTTTTCCGGCGAATTCAACAAGCAGTTTTTCAACAAGGGTGGAGCTGACCTGTCCCAAGTTGGACATGGTGACCGAAATTTCTCTGATTTCATCCTCGTCAAAGAGGTCCCAGATAGCTGCCGCATGATCGTCGGTCAGCGACAGCATGAAGATTGCAGCCTTCTCCGCGCCGGAAACGGATTTGATATCATCTTTAACTTTTTCGTCTGCCGCAGCCATTGTCGATGACCTCTCTTACCCTTCGTGCAACCATGACCGAAGAATGGACATGGTTTCATCTGGGTGGTTTGCGACGAGTTCACCGACTTTATTCACGGATGACTCTTTTACTTTGCCTTCGACCTGCGCAATGTCGATCATCTGTTCGACAGCTGATTTGGGTTCGCCAGTTTCTTCGTTGATGGTTCCGTCGGGAGCGGGAAGCTGTGCTTGACCTTCAGCACCGGGAAGGGCGGCTGCGCCTGCTTCGCCGCCGCCGGCGGCACCGGCGAGTGCCAACTGATCGCCAACAGGTGTTGGATTGATAATGCCGCGAATGAGAGGGCGGACAACGAACATTAGGACCAGTAAGGAGATCAGTGCGAGCACACCTGTTTCTCCCATGCGGAAATAGTCAGCTTTGGTAAGGCCGAGGAATGGTTCTTCAACTTCCTCAAGAGGTTCTGGTGTGGCCCTCGCGGCGAACTGGATATTGACGACTTCCACAAGATCACCGCGTCCCTGATCGAACCCAATGGCTGAGCGGACGAGAGCCGAGATCTTGTTCACCTCGTCCTCGGAGCGTGGCGAGTAGGTCGTCGTACCATCTTCTGCAACGCCATAAATTCCGTCCACAGCAACGGCAACTGAGAGGCGTTTCACAGAACCTGCTTCAATGATCTCGGTTTGTGTTGTTCGCGAGATCTCATAGTTGACTGTTTCTTCCAGACGGTTCGATTGATCCAGCGAGCCATTGGCCCCTGCGTCTGCCTCACCTGCACCGGGAACAGCATTTCCAACTGTCACGGCATCATTTGGAAGGCCGTCAGAACTGGAGTTGGACTCTTCGACAGTTTGGGTGGACCGTACCACCTGACCTTCTGGATCGAACGTATCTGACGTTCGGGTGATGCGATTGAAATCGAGTTCGGCGCTTACCTGAATGCGCGCATTGTCAGGCCCGACAATGCTTTCAACAATAGTCTGGATCTGAGACTGCAGGCGGCGTTCATAAGCAATGTTGCGCTCATCGAGGGATGAAGAGAGAAGACCTTCTTCCTCGCCGTCGGCCCCACTGGCAAGCAATGTTCCTTTTTCGTCGACAATTGAGACATTGCCCGGCGTTAGACCTTCAATGGCGGATGCGGCAAGATGCTGAATAGAGCGGATCTGAGCGCGGGAAAGAGGCTCGCCTGCCACGCGAACCACGATGGAGGCACTTGGATCCCGGCGTTCGCGAGAAAAGACTTCGCGCTCAGGAAGGACGAGATGGACGCGTGCAGCTTTGACGCGGTCGATCGCCTTGATGGTTCGTGCGAGCTCACCTTCGAGGGCGCGCAGATAGTTGAGATTTTGAACGAAACTGGTGGTGCCCAAAGCATCTGCGTTATCGAAAATCTCGTAACCGACGGAGCCGCCTGATGGGAGACCTTGCTCCGCCATTGCCATGCGTAGGCGTAAGGCGCGGTCTTGGGGCACGAAGATTTTTGTGCCGTCACCCTTCAACTCATAAGGAATAGCTTGAGCATCGAGTTCGGCGACAATTTGGGCGGCGTCTTCCTGGGTCAGATCAGCATAGAGCAAGGACATAGGAGATTCGCTGACGCGCAATCCCACATAGGCGAAGAATGCGAACAAGCCAGCGGCAACGAGCCCAAGGGAAATAATCCGAGCTGGTCCCAGTGTCTTCAGAAATTCAGTGAAGCTATCCACGCGCTCACCATCCATTGTCGCCCTTGCGTGCCGGATCCTGTTCTTGGGCCGGACTTGCGTTTGGTCGACGGGGAGTGGCTACATCCTGTGGCTATCTCATCGGCAATTTGGTCCCGATATGGACCTTGCCCCCGTGTCAGTAGGCAAAATTTACCCCGTTAGCCTAAACAGAGGTTTAACGCGTATGGATTCGGTGGAAAAAAGTGCCTGCCTTGTGGATAAGTCGCGTTAGATAGCAGAAAGGCGCCGGTGTCGTTTGGACACCAGCGCCTTGCGGCAGATAAGTACGCAGCTACTTTTCTATCTCACTGCCGGTATTGCTGAACCCGCGTCGCGCGAAGACCGGCAAGACCGTGTTTTTCAATGGAGCGCTGCCAACTCAGGAATTCTTCAACAGTCAGCGTATAGCGACTGCAGGCTTCCTCCAGGCTTAGAAGGCCACCGCGCACAGCGGCGACGACTTCGGCTTTGCGCCGAATGACCCACCGCTTTGTGTTTGGTGGTGGCAGGTCCGCTATGGTTAGGGGACTTCCGTCCGGTCCTATCACATAGTTGACCCGAGATGACTGGTGCTCGCTCATTGCCGTCCCGATCCTTGTACTCACGACTGGGGTTAGACTATCGGAGCGACTTTAAAAAAGGGCTAAATGCCAGGGTAAATTTTCAATGAAATCAATGAGTTAAGTGTTTCAGACTGGCACACTTTTTTGCATTAGGAGCCCTCATCTTTCGGTTCGGAGACAGAGGTGACGCTTGTGAGGCTTACCGGTAGGCCATCAACGAGCAAAATTGGCGGATTGGATGTGAAGTCGACAGTATCTACCGTGCCAAAGGTGCGGACGTCTGTGTTGACGGGTTCGCCATCAGCATCAACTGCCGTGACGGATAGGAAGTATGTACCATCAGATGCTGTGCCTCCCTCATCCACCGAGCCGTCCCAACTGAAGTCATGTGTGCCAGCGTCTTTAGTGACCGTTTCTGAGTAAACAGAAGCACCAGATGAATCGATTACCGCAATTTTGATTTCGGGGGAGTCTTCTGCAACGGAGAAACGCCAATCGGCGGTTCCGTCTTGTTTGAACTCTCTAGCGGTGGAGAGAGCTTCCACTTCCTTACCGATATATTGGACCGCATTGTCTGATGATTGAGCGTTGGTGAGCGAGATCAACTCTTCAAGGTTAGAGTTGGTTGCTATGCTTTGTTCTACGGAGGAGAACTGCACAAGCTGGTTTGTCATTTCGCCCGTATCCATCGGATCAAGCGGGTCTTGGTTCTGCAATTGAGTTGTGAGCAATGACAGAAAAAGATCAAAGTTTTTATCTGCTGCTTCCTTGGCGGAGTTTGAGGCAGATGTCTCCGTTGCCTGGGTCTGCGATGGCGGCGGGGTATTTGAAACGGCTTCTAGCATGTGATCGTTCCTAACTCTAAATACTGACGTCAACACCGCCGCGCGCGGCTGCTTCGATCTGACGGGCTGCGACGGCGTTCATCAAAACATCTTCGCCATCATCGTCGGTATCGAGATGCTCCTCGCCTGAGGCGAGTGTTTCTGCTTTGCCGCCGTCGGCATTTTCGTTGCCGTTCTTGAGGCTGAAATTCAGTGTGTCACTGTCCGCGTCCAGCCCAGCGTCTTTTAGTGCTTGCTCAAGGGCCTTGGCATCTTTCTGCAGCAAGTCGAGCGTTTCTGCTTTTTCTACAGCCAAATGTGCGGTTACGCGGCCGTCTTGCGCAAGCTCGAGCTTGACGTCGATGCGGCCCATCTCAGCGGGGTCCAGGCGGATCTCAAAAGTCGATACGCCGCGGGCGACGTGTTTGGAAATCTGAAGCGCAATGGCCGTGTTGGGCACCTGAGTTGCTTGTGCCTGACCTGGAAGAGCACCAAAGCGGACAAGAACCGGGTTGCTGTTTTGTGGCGTGCCCGCTGGCGATGTCTGGTTGGGTGCATTCAGATTGAGAAGGTCCAGGTTGAGGTCCGTCGGCAGGGAGCTGAGGTTCAAGCCTGCAGCTGCCATGGCTTGCAAGGGTGTAACGGCTGCAGCCGCAGGAGCTGCTGCAGGAGCGGCGGCCTGTGCAGCCTGCGGTGCGGAGGGTGTTTGTGTGTTCGTTGTGGCGGGTTTGGATTTACCGGCCATGGCTTCTGCTGCCTGGTGACCAAGACCCCTTTCACCGTCTGCATCGGTGTCACTCTGTAACCCAGAATCCAATGGGTTCGGCAGTCCAGACGATTGATCATCTGCGCCCGCTGCAGCCTGAGCTGCCTGTTGCGCATTTTGCGCCGTGGCGTTTGGCGTAGGGCGGGCGGCTTGTTGTGCTGAACTGCCAGCCGTTGCGTCTGCGTTTGCAGTCGCACTGTTGTTGGAAGATTGAGCTGTCTGAAGCGCGAGCTCGTCGGCCGTCAGTGTGTCAGTGTCTTCTAAGCCCGTTGCCGCGTCTGTGGTCTCATCTATTTCGGTCGCAGCTTTTTGAACGCCAGCATCTTGCTTATCGGTTGCGGTCTCTGTCGGCACGATGGTCTCGCTGGTCTCCTCAGAGGATCCTTCGGTCAGGTCGCCGTCATTTGCGCCGCTTGTAGTTCCGTCCTCGGAATCAACAACGATCTCACCGTCTTGCGCTACGGCACCTTTATCGTTCAGGGGATCGACAGTTTCAGTCGTAGCCAGATTCACATCAGGACTGGAATCATCACCAACCGCATCTTGCTCATCACCGGTTTCAGATTCGTCATCGCTGCGCGCGTCAGCATCTCGATCCCGCTCATCAGCTCTGCGTTCTTCTTCGGCAGCTGCGTTGGCTTTTTCAGCGTCTGCCTGACGCTCTTCGGCGCGGCGGTCATCAGCTTCTGCGTTGCGATCAATAACACGGGCGTCGGCGTCATCGGGAGCGTAGGCGTCTGTTTCGGCCAGGTGTGTGGAAAACGCGTCGGACGAGAATGTGTCCGAGGCAGCCTGACCAAGTTTTGGTGCAAGCTGATTTGTATTGGTGTTCGTGACTTCCATGCCTAATACCCTGATCGTCATACATTGGTGCACCCTTCTTAAGCAATCACCGCGCCATGCGGGGTGGGGTGAAATACCTAATTAAATTCAGTCACTTACCGGATTTCAGTCTATGGATTTGTGGTAGAGGACCTGATTTTCCCGGCAATAACTGCCTGGTTTGTCATGATTTGCCGGGCAGGCATCAGCCTATGGATTGCGCTTGTGCTCCCAGCCCCTATATTGCGCTTTATGTCCGCAGCATTTGATCCAGATACCGGCTTAAACAGCCTCGACCTGCCTGGTCGACCCGAAGATACCCGTGTGGTTGTCGCCATGTCGGGGGGCGTTGACTCGTCTGTTACTGCGGCGCTGCTGAAAGAGCAGGGTTATGACGTCGTCGGGATTACTTTGCAGCTCTATGATCATGGAGAAGCCGTTCGCCGCGTGGGCGCCTGCTGCGCTGGCCAGGATATCCATGATGCGCGGCAGGTCGCTGAAAAGCTCGGCATTCCTCATTATGTGCTCGATTATGAACACACGTTTCGTGAAAGCGTGATGGATGACTTTGCCGACAGCTATCTGGCGGGGGAAACGCCGATCCCTTGTGTTCGCTGCAATGAGCGCGTCAAGTTCCGCGATATGCTAGCTACGGCAAAGGATCTGGGCGCGGCTGCGCTGGCGACCGGGCATTATGTGATCTCCAAGCCGGGCAAGGCTGGACGTGATCTCTATGGTGGAGCAGACCCGGATAAGGACCAGTCCTACTTTCTCTTTACCACCCGGCGCGATCAGCTCGATTTCCTGCGCTTTCCGCTGGGCAGCCTCTCTAAAGCAGAGACGCGCGCGATTGCAGAGCGGCTGGGGCTTGGCGTGGCGACTAAGCCTGACAGCCAGGACATTTGCTTCGTGCCAGACGGCAAATATACAGACGTCATTGAGCGTCTTCGGCCAGGAGCTGCATCACCTGGTGATATTGTTGATCTCGACGGCAATGTACTGGGGCGCCATGAAGGCATTATTCGCTACACAATCGGCCAGCGCCGGGGGCTTGGGATCGCCACGGGTGATCCGCTTTTTGTGGTCAAGCTGGATGCGGAAAAGAAACAGGTGATTGTTGGCCCAAGGCCAGCTTTGCTGACAGAGCGGATTGAGCTTTCAGAGGTGAATTGGCTTGGCGATACACCTTTCGATCAGGTTCCGAGCGAGGGCTTGCCCATTCTCGCGAAAGTGCGTTCAACACGCCCGCCGCTGCCGGCCCGCTTGCTTGCTAGAGCAAACGGATGTGCTGAAATTCATCTGGAAGAGGGTGAAGATGGCGTGGCCCCCGGGCAGGCCTGTGTGTTTTATGCACATGATGCGTCTGGTGCACGTGTTTTGGGTGGTGGCTGGATCCGTGCCGCCTACAATCTTTTAGGCAATGCTGTAAAAAGCAGCTCGACTGCTGATGCTGTGCAATATGCCGGTTAGGTACGGGTTAGATACGGGGGCGGGGCGCCGCAATCCTGCCCTTTTTTGACTGTTTTGTGACTCATCGGTTTTCCGAAGGTGTTTTCTCGTCTAAAAAAGATGGGTTTTCGCCTTGCGCATGATCAATGCCTGTTGGGCGGTGATCCTATCTGATCTGAGTGTGTTGGGTGAGACGGCTCCTGGCACGATACCGCTCCTCTTGTCCGTCCAACTGGGAGTTTTCCTTTGGCTGCGTCCGCCCGTCTCGACAGAAGCTCGGTTCTCAAGGCATATGCCCGCTGGGCTCCCGTGTATGACTTTACCTTTGGTGCGATCGCCGCCTTTGGTCGCAAGGCGGCCGTGAACGCCATTAATTCGCGCAAAGGAGCTTTGTTGGAAGTAGGTGTGGGCACGGGCATTACTTTGCCTACCTATGGTCCTCAGCTCCGTATCACCGGCATCGATCTCTCACCTGAAATGCTGGATAAGGCACGGGACAAGGTTCGCAAGCATCGCCTCAACAATGTCGATGGCGTCTATGAGATGGACGCAAGCGCCATGGAGTTTGACGATGGCAAGTTCGACACCGTCGTTGCCATGTATGTGATGACCGTGGTGCCTGACCCACAGAAAGTGATGCAGGAGTTAGAGCGCGTGTGCGCGCCGGGCGGGGAGGTTATGATTGTTAATCACTTCGCTCAGGACCATGGGGTTCGCGGGGTCGTTGAAAAGTGGATGACGCCTTTTTCTCGACTTCTTGGCTGGCACCCGGATTTTGTCATTGAGACGATCACGGGGATCACCGACCTTGAGCTTATTGAGGCGCGACCGATGCATCCGATGGGCCTCTTCACCATGCTGCGGTTCAAGAAACCAGCGGAAAAAGCGACCTAATCTGGCGTGAATTAGGGGCCTTGGTAGGCCTCTATTGTCTTCCTTGACAGGTGGGGCTTTGGCCCCTTATATCCCCTGACTTTCCGGGCGGTTTCAACCGTCCGCCAGCCCTCGGGGCAGGTCGCCAGGACATCTGGCGCGGAAGCCCTTTTGGGGCGGAGTAGCTCAGCTGGTTAGAGCAGCGGAATCATAATCCGCGTGTCGGGAGTTCAAGTCTCTCCTCCGCTACCAAATCTCCACGCAGGTATGCATGCTGACAGGTTTCTAGGGAATGTGTCATCTAGGCGCTTTGCGTGTTTGGACCAGCGGTGCCTAAGTCAACTGAACGGTTAGGTGGGAAAGTAAGCGTCGCTGTAGTGCCAATGTTTTCCTCACTTTCAAAACGCAAAGTTCCGCTGTGAAGAGACATGTGCTTCTGTACAAGCGTCAGGCCCAGCCCGCTGCCTTCGAATTCGCGTTCAAGGCGTGCGTCAACTTGGTAGAACGCGTCGGTGAGTTTTGGAATGCTTTCCTGCGGAATGCCAATGCCTTCATCACATACGTCGATCCTTATCGCGCCACTGTCATTCAAATTGGCCTTAAGGAAGATTGTCGAACCACTCGGTGAGAATTTGACGGCATTTGAAAGTAGGTTCAGGACCATTTGCTTTGTCAGGCGGGGGTCCGCCCAGAGGTCCGGTAGATCACCGGTGACTTCGATCTTAATGTTCCGGTCCTGTGCTGCTGGCCACCCCTCAGTGAGCCGTTTGACGCTTTGCAGCAGGTCTTCAACTTCCAGTTCCTCTTCATTGAGGCTGAAGTCGCCTGTCTCAATGCGAGCTACATCAAGAATGTCGTTCACAATGGACAAGAGATGCCGTCCGCTGTCTTCAATGTCGCCCGAATAGCCAACATATTGCTCTGACCCCAAAGGTCCGAAGGCTTCTGTCTTCATAATTTCTGAGAAACCAATGATGGCATTGAGCGGTGTTCTTAGCTCATGGCTCATGTTCGCCAGGAATTGTGTTTTTGATCTGTTGGCAGAGAGCGCTTCTTGGAGAGCGGCGTCGCGATCAAGTTCGGCCTGTCGGCGTTCCGTGATGTCGCGGAAAGTCGCGGTGAAGATTGGGCGGCTTTCTGTACTGTCGGCTTCCTCAAGAATGGACCGGGTAACAACAAATTCGATGGTGCGCATTTCCCCAGTGGAGGTCGTGAATTCTACCTCCTGCAGGTCTTCCACTTGATCTTGTTCCCAAGGCGCCCACCAATCCGAGCTGTTGGGGAGAACAGCAGAAAGTTTTTTTCCGATAAATGCAGTTTCGTTTTCGGCCCTTAGGATTTTTCGTGCTGCTGCATTGCTGCTCTCGATGCGACGCTCTTGATTGTATACAATGATGCCATTGAAGCTGTCTTCAACAACGCGATCTAGCATTCGTACGTGGTTTTCCTTCTCCACTCTTTCGCGCGCCACTTGTTCACGGCGGGCTTCCAGTTCGGTTATGGTCACTGAGATGCCCATGAGGCTTGCAACGAGAAGAATGGCGCCTGTATCAACGCTGATGGCGCCAAGGTGCTGAATGCCAAAGACAGTGAGTTGAACTGCCGCGCAGAAAACCACAATACCGGATAGGTAGAAACGAAGGCTCGCGAGATGCCGCGTGGTTGATAGAAGCAATAGTGTGATTGCCGCCAGAATGAGTGAGAAGATTGTGCTTGTTCGCCAGATCTCTCGTTCCTGGTGTATCGTTTCAAAGGCAAGTGCTTGAAGAACCGGTCCAGACACAACACCGATGACGGGCAGGTTGAGTTGATCGCCCAACTCCACCGCGGTGCCGCCGACAATGATCCGTTTGCCCTCAATCTCTGCTGGATTAAAGCTTCCGGTTAGGACGTCTATGTAGGAGAGGCGCGGAATGGTGTTAATGTCGATGCCGTAGTCTACATAGAATGCTTGTTCATCGCGTAGCGCTCGTCCCGCCAGTGTTGCTGCGAGTGAATACTGGAATTTGTCGTCGACAAAGCCACCATAGGTCATGGTCCAGATGCGTCCGTCCGACGATGGATAGACGTTCACATTCGCCAGCCATGAATGCTCCCGAAAGAGCGGGTCCGGTTCTGTGCGCAGCGTATCGCCCGACCTCTGTCCGGCAGATGCCAGCTGAATGAACGAAGGCAGGATGACCTGTCCGCCGGCGCGCTTGAGTGCTGCAACGAGTTCCGCATTGTCTGCATCGTTCTGACTGCGGGCTAACTCGACGTCAAAGGCGATTGCGCTTGCCCCTGCATTATGCAAACTGTCGATGACTGCAGCATGGTCGCCTCGATTGAAGGGCCACACGCCCAACTCTTTGATGGTTCTTGCATCAATCTGGACCACGATTAGATCGGCGCTTGCGGGACGCGTGTTGAAGTCAAACCGGACAGACAATAGGGCACGCTCAATTGGCTCCAGAAAGCCGAACGTTACAAAAAACAATGTCAGGCACCCTACAATGAGGGGCTGTCGATAAGCCTTCATGTCGCCGCCGAAAGAAACCCGCTATGCGGGAAATCACATAGCGGGTCGATTTTAGATGGAAGGGCTTACCTTCGGCTTAACTAAGTTTGGCCGTTTCCATTGCCATTCCCGCCTGCGTTGGAATTAGCATTTCCGTTACCATTGCCATTGCCATTGCCTCCAGCGTTTGAGTTCGGGTTGTTGACCAGACCCGGAGGTGTGGCACCGGTCTGTCCTACAGCCAGTCCATTGCCATTTCCGTTCCCTCCCGCGTTAGAGCTCGGATTGCTGGTGAGCCCAGGCGGCGTTGAGTTGGTCAAGCCGACAGCTAGACCGTTCCCATTGCCTCCCGCATTTGATGCTGAAGTCTGAGCGAGGCCGGGCGGTGTGGCTCCGGCGTTGCCAATCCCCAACCCGTTACTGGCAGCAGCGGCACTGTTGCCTCCAGCGTTGCTGGGTGAGCTTGAGGTGGTGTCCGACAGACCGGCTGCAACGGCGTTTGTATTTCCGATCAGCCCACTCGGCACATTGCCAGATGCGCCTGCCACCGCGGCAGTGTTTGCTTGTGTATCAGATGACACTACTGAAGTGTGGGCAGTGTCATCCGTATTGGAGGATGACGCGCTGACCTGGCTGTTTGAAACTGTAGCCGCACGTGCGAGACCGTTTGTCGTTACGCTTACGTCAAGTGCGGCTGTTCCCACGCTAGCAACAATGATTGGGGCAGGGGCTTTAACAGTAGCAGCTGCCTCGGTCTGACGGGGTGCGGGGACTGCTTTGTTAACGCGAGCGGGGGCTGCGGCGCGGGCAGGAGCTGCCGCACCTGGTCCACCGACGGACAGGCCAACGCCTTGTGCGGCAGGGGTATGGGCGGTCTGCCCAGGGCGGACCATGCCGACGTCGCCGGTATCAAGATCAATTACTTCGACTGCGCCTTCGACAACGTGAACTGCTGCCCCACTTTGATCTACGGTTACCGTAAATTTGGTGCCTTTCACCACAGCGGCGAGGAAAGGTGTTTCAACTTCGAAATGTTGCTTGGCGCGTTTTTCGACCTGCAGCAGGATTGTCCCAAAGCTCTGCAGAATGGTGGTTGCCATTCCATTGTCGTTGTGTTCCGGGAGCGCTAGAGAGGTTCGAGGCGATACGATAATGGACTCATCGCCGCGAACCAGAACAACGCGTCCGTCGTCGCCGGTTTCGATGGTCGACCCAGCACGTAAACTCTCATTTGGGTTTAATGCAATTGGCTGCAGGGCTGCCTGTTTAACCCAGACAGTCCCGGCATGGCTTTCAACATTCCAGGCGCGGTCTTCAAGCGCGAATGCCTGCGATGCCATGCTGATAGAGGCAAGTATCAATGTAGTGAAACCGAAATAACGAAACAGACCATTGGTACGCATGGCACTTCTTCTCCAAACTCGACCACCTTTTGCACTAGGTCGAACTTTACGAAAAGGGGTCTTGAATGAAAGGAAAACACCGATTCTGCGCTAAGGAAACCCTCCGTTTTCTGAGCAATTTTAGGCTCATTTTAGCTATTCACAAATTGATAAGGATAGAACTTCAGTATGTGTCCGGGTGGTTGAAGTTTTAGGTTGCTGAGAGACACATGAATGCGTTCCGCAATTGCGTTGGGGGTTGCACTGCCCGACTGTTTGGTTTGGTGCTCGTTTGCGCATTGAATGCACAATCGGCGCACGCATCTGACGACCCCGCGCAGGTGCAACAACGTATTCAAGATACGGATAAGGAAGACCTTGTGGATCAACCTTCTGATCCGCGACTGCCAGATGTGACTCCCTTTAGGCAGCCAGACACAGAACGCTTTACTCTTACTGGTGTCACGGTCACTGGCTCGACGGTTTTCTCAGGTGAAGAACTCGCCCCTCTATATGAACGCTATATGGCAACTGAGATTGGTCGGTCTGATCTTATGGACATTGCTGATGCGGTCACCAAGTTCTATCAGGACAGAGGGTACACCCTGTCGCGCGCCTTCGTTCCCCCCCAGTCCATTGTCGCTGGTGTGATCGAGCTTAGGGTTGTTGAAGGCTATGTGGCAGAAGTGCAGGTTCATGGCGACACAGGGGGTGTTGATTTTGCACCCTATACAGGGCGTATTCTTGCAGAACGACCGCTCTCGCAATCCACCTTTGAGCGCAATCTGTTGCTGATGCACGATCTGGGCGGTCTCAAGATCACCGATATTGCGCTGGCGGAGGAGATAGAAGGAAGTGGCGCGTACACGCTTGGTTTGACCTCGACCTATGATGCTTGGGAAGGGTCACTTTATTCAGATAATCGCGGCACAGATGCTGTTGGGCCGGTTCAGTTGGGCTTGTCCGCAAGTGCTAACTCGCTGCTTGGGTTAGGGGAAGTCTTGACGGCGTCAGCCTACACCACGCCCACCGATCCGAATGAACTTCAGTATGGTCAGCTCAGATTGCATCAACCAATTGGATCTGACGGTTTTGCTCTGTCTCTCTCCGGGGCTTATAGCGCGACCGATCCTTCCGGCGCACTTAGCTCAATCGGCAGAGAGGGGGCGTCTGTCTTTGGAAGTATCGAAGCGCAATACCCGCTCATTCGTATGCGAAATGAAACCTTATGGCTTCGCGGCAGCTTTGATGTCCGGAATGTTATCGACGAGACCGAGTTCGGCATCATTTTCGATGATCGCCTCAGGGTTGCTCGATTGAAAGTCAAATATGTCCGCACAGACGAGTGGAATGGCTCTAACTTTGTCAGTGTCGGTGTTGCGCAGGGGTTGGACATCTTGGGTGCCTCTGGTGCGGGGCATCGTTTCGCGTCGCGGGCTGATGGTGAAGTGCAGTTCACCAAACTGGTTGCTGAATATTACCGGTGGCAACGCATATGGGGCGATGAACTGGCACTGGCCTTTCGGGTCGCGGGGCAGAAATCGTCCGCGCCTCTTTTGTCTTCAGAGGAGATGGGACTTGGGGGCGCCCGGTTTGGGCGTGGCTATGAGTATAGTGAGCTGACGGGGGATGACGCTGTTGCTGGGTCGCTTGAGCTTCAATACACACCGGAGCTCCGTACACCTATCGCTGACAATATTACCCTCTATGGCTTTTATGACATCGGAGCCGTGTGGAATCGAAATGCAGCGCCTGGTTTTGAGCGGTTATCTTTGGCGTCTGCGGGCGGTGGCATCCGTTTCCGCCTGTTTGAGCAGCTGAGCGCGACAGCTGAGCTTGCTAAGCCACTAACCCGTGACAGCCGCCGCGGGACTGACCGCGATCCGCAGTTCTACTTCTCGCTTTATAATCCGCTTTAGGTGCAGTGTCTGCGCTTTGGTTTGTCGGGTGCTGGCAAAAGGTTGTGCACTTTCGGACCCTGCGTCGTTCGAAAGTATTGCGGAATACAGATTTGTTCTTAGTCGACGTTCTGTATCGCGTTAGGCGAGAACAGATTTCGCAGCGTCAAGAATGTCCGTTTGGTGGTACGGACTCGGCGGACAGCCTGACAATTGAGGAGGGCCCCGTCACGATGTTTCAACATTTGCCTAGGGGGACCGTTACCCGCAAGTCTACATCTCATTTTTTGATCTGCTGTATGGGCGACCCACCAGGCAGAACATCGCCGCTGCGCATTTAATGGTTGCAGGTATATTGACGGTACTTTACTGAGATTGAAGTTTCATATTGCGTGTGTTTTGTAGCTTCTGGAGCCACAAAGTATGCAACATGCTCACCCTAAGAGGTTTTTCGTGATGTGGTTCGATAAGTTTGATGCTGTGATTTTGTATGCTGTTGCTGCGGGCATGCTGTCTGTCTCTTCCGCACTGGCAAATGATGCGCGCGCGCCCAGTCACGACTGGAGCGGATTTTATCTCGGTGTTGCATTAGGCGGTGCTCAGAGTGCGGCTGAACCTGACACCAAGGCCGTTCACAATGGTTACTTTGTTGCGAATGGGGTGGGGAGTGACAGGGCTCAGGTCAACCCGACTCTACAAGAGAATATCAACGGACAGAATGTGACTGGGTCGGTATTGGCTGGATATGACTTTCAGTCTGATAGCATCACATACGGGTTGGAAGCTGATCTGACCTTCATGGCATTTTCGCAAACCGAGAGTTTCGGGCCTGTCGCTTATTTGACGGTCCCTGCCGCCGCTTTTACGACCCAAACCAGAGTTGAATCCGATTTTCAGCTGAGCTTTCGTCCAAAACTTGGGTATGTGACCGGCCCGTTGCAGTTTCATGTGGCAGCTGGCCCTTCGATCAGCCGGTTTAAGACTGTTCACAAGTTTTCTGACACCTTCGGCGGTGGAAATAATCTGACATTCTCTGACACCAAGACTGCGCTTGGCATCTCAAGCAGCGTTGGTATGGGGTACATGATGTCTGACGGCTGGGCGTTGCGTAGCGATTATGTGTTTAGCTATTACCCCAGAATTGTCGGTGGTGCTTCTGAGTTTGATGGAGATGGTCGTGTGGACTTTCTCTATGATTCAAGCTTCAAGTCGCACAATCTGCGTTTGGCTCTGATCAAGGGGTTTTGAGCTATCGGTGCTTCGCGCAACAACGTTGGCGAATCTCATGCTGCAGACAAAGTAGGCAATCTCTTGTATCTGTGCATACCATCCGGTGCGTCACAGCGAGGAAGTGGTCAGAGAACGATAATTCCGTTCTTTAGCCTCAAAAATTGGTTCACGTTGGGCCAACTAGAGTTCGCTAAGATAAGCTAAACTAATAGCTTATGAGGTGGTGAAGCAGTTCTCTTCTCCGTCGCCAATCTTTTCATCCAAAGCAAATTTTGAGGACAGTGATCGCTGATCCCTAGCGTGTGGACGCTATGGGTTTCAGGGCTGTTTGTGGCCGATTGTGCCTGAGCGGGGCGGTCTGGTGTGCTCGTGATAGATTGCAGTCTGCGTGCTCATTGCGCAAATTATTTTGCAATTAATATTGACTCTCAATAACAATGGTGACAGAACCCCTTTGTAAGCGGGGAGATCGAGCATCTGGTTTGTTCCTGATGTTGCAAATAGGTCTAAATAGCTACAGGGGTTTTGGGGTAATGAGTAAGTTTATTGAGCGCAATGCGCGCGTAACAGGTGTTCGGACAGACAAGATTGGGCGGTCCGCTCTTCTTGGTGGGGTCTCTGCGCTTGCGATCAGCGGTGCTGCTGTCTTTGTCTCGACTGGTGCGATGGCCGAGGACGCTGGCGATAGAGTGGCGCCCATCAGTGTGACAGCGACGCGCACACCGATGGAGGCGTTTGCAGTCCCTGGTATGGTGACGGTTAAAGGCGCAGATGAAATCGCGGAAGAAATTCCCTCTAACCTTGGTGATCTGTTTGACGATGTCCCGGGCGTTACGGTCGTGGGTGGCCCACGCCGTACAGGTGAAGAGCCAACGATCCGCGGATTTTCCGGTGCGGACATCATCGTTACCGTCGATGGTGCGCGACAGAATTTCGTTTCTGGCCACGATGGTCGTGCATTTATCGACCCTGCCTTCTTGGGTGAGCTTGAAGTGGTTCGGGGTTCGAGTTCCGCACTTTATGGTTCTGGTGGGACCGGTGGCGTTATTGCGCTGCGAACACTTACTGCTGACGACCTGCTTCGAGACGGTCAGACCCATGGTCTGCGGACAGGGTTGAGTTTTCGAAGTGGTAATGATGAGTTCGCGCAGCGGTTGCTGGCTTACACGAAGCCTATGGAAGAGGCAGACATTTTTGCTGGCCTTGTTCTGCGTCAGTCTGGCGATGTCCGCTTGGGCAATGGGACAGAGCTTGATGCGGAAGATGACATCATCTCTGGCCTGGTAAAGGGTACGTTTGATCTTGGGGACAATACGGCACTTCGTCTTTCCTGGCAGCGTTTCTCCAACGATGCACGCGAACCTGGAAATGGACAGGCCGCTGGCGGTGCACTCAATGATAAAGATGTAGACAGCGAGACACTCACCCTTGGGTTTACCTCCAAACCTGCAGGTCAAAATCTCGTCGACTTTTCTGGTGTCGTCTATAGCTCAACCAATACCGTCGACGAGACACCGTTAACGGGCACCGGCGCTGGCGTGTTGAACCAACGCGACCTGGACACAGTCGGTCTTGAAATGACTAACAGCAGCCGTTTCATGCTGTCAGATGATGTCGCTCTCGCCGTGACAGGTGGTTTCGAAGTCGTCAAAGACAGCGCCGTCGGGGCCAGTGGGACTGGTATCCGAGGTGGTGTGGTTACCGGTGACCAGGACTTCTTCGGCACTTTTGTTCAGACGGCCTTTACCTGGTTCTCCCCCTTCGGGTTGGAAGATGGTGAGTTCTCTCTCACACCTGGGGTGCGGTTTGACACATTTGACAGCGCAAACACGGCTGGAACAGAAACGAGTGACAGCCAGGTGTCCCCTAAAATTACGGCTCGCTTTGCGCCCGCGCCTTGGACTTTCGTCTACGGATCTTACGGCGATGCCTTCCGCGCGCCGCGTCTGGATGAGCTCTTCCCACTGGGAACTCATTTTCCGGTGTTTGGGCCTGGCGGACTTGCTGGTTTTAACACCTTTATCCCCAATACGGGCTTGGAAGCGCAGAGCACGACGACCTGGGAAGCAGGTCTTGGATTTGAATTCGAAGATGTCTTGGGTGCTGGCGACATTTTTCAAGCCAAAGGTGGGTACTATTCCACGGAGGGGGAGAACTTTCTGTCATTGGAAGTTGTTCAACGTGCAGACGTAAGAAATCCGCAATTCTTCCCGGCGCCTTTCCTGGTTCCAGGCTTCACCTGTCGGGCTTTTGTTTCGATCTCTGTCGACCCAACGGGGTGTGGCGGTACCACGCAAACAGTAAACATTGCGGATGCCGAACTGTCGGGCTTTGAGTTGGAGACAAGTTACGATTCAGATCGCTTTAGGCTTTCTCTTTCCGGCCAGACAATGGAAACGGAAAACATGGCGACGGGTCAGCCGATCGGCATTGAGCAGGCGGACCAGGTTACGGCGGATATCCGAGTGAAGCTTCCCGAGTTCGCCTCATTTGTTGGTTGGCAATCGACGTTTGCGGATGACTTCAGCGAAGGCACGAATACCAGTGAACATCGCGACAGTTATCAGATTCATGAAGTCTATGCCCGGTGGCGTCCGGTAGAGGGGCCTCTTGATGGCTTTAGCTTCGGCGTGACGGCGGAAAACCTCTTTGACGCTGAGTATCAGCGGATCTCCTCTGACACGCTTGAGGAAGGCCGCTCTGTTCTGGTCGATGTCACTTACACACTTAACTGGTAATCGGAGAGGAATGTTCACATGACCATCACTTCCATTGATCAATTGCGATCCCAAATTGAGATCGAACGCACCAACACTCCGACCATCAGAGCGCGGGACCTGGCGGAGCGATTGGAGATCAGCGAAGCGCAGCTGGTCTGTGCCGGCCTTGGCCATACTGCCACCAGGCTTACGGGCCCGTGGTCAGAGGTGATTACGGCCTTTGGAGAACTGGGCGAAGTCATGGCGCTCACGCGCAATCATGGCGTGGTGCATGAGAAAGTGGGTGAGTATGCCAATATGTCGTTTGGCGCGCATGGCGGCATTGTGCTCAATCACGATATCGATCTTCGTCTGTTTCTGAAGAACTGGGAGTTTGGCTTTGCGGTCAATGAAGACACGCGGTCTGGTCCTCGTCGGAGCCTTCAGTTTTTTGGGGCGGATGGAACTGCGCTTCATAAGGTCTACCTGCGGGCAGAAAGCAACGAAGCGGCATATGATGCGCTTGTCACCCGTTTTACCCATGAGAACCAGGTGGCATTGATCCAGGTGGCTCCCTTGCCTGAGGAAGCGCCCGACCTGGCGGATGATGAGATTGACTCGGAGGCGCTTCTGTCCGGCTGGAGCTCGCTTAAAGATGTGCATGACTTTTTTCCTCTTTTGCGCAAATGCAAAGTTGGTCGTCAGCAAGCGCTTCGATTGGCTGAGGGAAGGTTTGCGGAACGGGCGCCGATTGATGCGGCGGAGCGTATTCTGCACGCAGCGGCGGAGCGTGACGCGCCGATCATGGTGTTTGTTGGGAATAAGGGCATCATCCAGATTCACACGGGCCCAGTGACGCGAATTGAACCTATGGGGTCATGGGTCAATGTCCTTGATGATGGCTTTAACCTCCACCTTCGCGCGGATGCGATTGCCGAAGCGTGGGTTGTGCGGAAGCCGACTGAGGATGGTGATGTTACATCGGTGGAGCTGTTCGACAAAGAAGGTGTGATGTTGGCGCAGTTCTTCGGTGAACGAAAGCCTGGCCAAACAGAGCGGGATGACTGGCGGAGCATTGTGTCTGATCGAGTTCTGGATAAAGGGGTAGCCGCATGATCTCGCGTCGGGGAGCGCTCGCGGGTCTCGGTGCAGGTGGAGCGTTGTTCCTTGGCAGAGGTGTCGCTCTGGCGCAGGCGACTTCCTACTCACGGATCGTTTCAGTTGGTGGTGCGGTAACCGAAACACTGTTTGCGCTTGGACTGGGTGAAAAACTCCGCGCGGTGGATACGACCAGTACCTATCCTGCGGAGGCACTACAGCTCCCAAAGGTTGGATATCTTCGCCAGCTTTCGGCGGAAGGGGTTCTTTCCATGAGGCCGGATCTTATCCTCCTGTCTAGTGAGGCTGGTCCTGCTGCGGCCATTGATCAGCTAGAGGCATCAGGCATTCCTTTGGCGCAAGTGCCAGTCGGGCGGTCCGCTGACGGATTGAGCTCGATGATTAATGCTGTTGGCGATGCCGCTGGCTTTTCAGATGAAGCTCAACGTCTTGCAGGAAATGTTGAGACGCAATTCAATACATTGATGGATGCCCTGCCTTCCGGCCCGAAGAAGAGTGTGCTGCTTATCCTGTCGGCGGGTAACGGCCCCCTGTTGGGTGCAGGGGCGAACACAGCGGCTTCGGCAATTATTGATTTTTCCGGAGGCGCTTTGGCCTTTCCTGAGATGGAGGGGTACAAAGCCATCTCTATGGAGCCTGTTCTTGCGGCGGACCCAGACTGGATTGTTTTGCCAAGTCACGTGTGTGAAGCGCTGGGTGGACCAGAGGGTGTTGCGAAGTTGGACATTGTTTCTCGTACCACCGCCGGTGCGGAGGGGCGGGTGGCCGTCATCGACAGTCACTATCTGCTTGGCTTTGGCCCCCGTGTGCCGATGGCGGCGGCCGATCTGGCAAGCCTTCTTTACCCAGAGGCAGGTATTCCGACATTGGGGCGCGAAGCTGTCCCATCGTCACATGTAACGGTTTTGGGGGCGCGGTGAGCGCCCTGGACGTTCGCGATCGCGAACGCATCGATCTGTCAGAGGTCATGCGGTCCCTGGCTTTGCCTGGGCTTGCTCTTCTATTGGCGGCGGCTGCGTTGACCGGGCTCACCCGCGGTGCTGCCGAAATTTCTGCTGGTGATGTGCTCGGCATTCTCTGGTCATTCTTGTGGGGTCCGGAAGGCGTTGACCCTGTTTCTTATGCGATTGTTCTGGAAATTCGAATGCCACGGGTTCTGCTCGGTGGCATGGTCGGCGCAACGCTGGCCGTTTCAGGTGCGGTTCTGCAGGCGCTGTTTCGTAACCCTCTAGCTGAGCCCAGTATTATCGGTGTATCGGCAGGTGCAGGAGCTGCAGCTGTGACCATGATCGTGCTCGGCGCGGCATTTGGTGCTATGAGCGCGATCCTTCTCTATGCGCTTCCAGTGGCGGCCTTCGCCGGTGGTTTTGTTGCGACGATGATTGTTGTGGCGGTTGCTCGGGTGAACGGTCAGACGCCGATGACAACGATTTTGTTGAGCGGCATTGCAGTGGCGGCGCTAGGCAGTGCCATCATGGGTCTCATGATGTTTATCAGTAATGATGAGCAGTTGAGGTCAATCACGTTCTGGATGCTTGGGAGCTTGGGCGGTGCGACCTGGGCTACGATACTGCCGGCGGTTGCAATCATGAGTGTCATCCTCCTCGCCATGCCCGTGCTCATGTACAAGCTCAACCTGATGTTGCTGGGAGAGCGGGAGGCGGCCTCTCTCGGTCTGAATGTGGACCGGTTTAAGTATCTCTGTGTCGCACTGGTTGCCGCCGGTGTGGGCGCTGCGGTTGCTGTGTCAGGCACAATTGGATTTGTGGGCATCGTGGTTCCCCATCTGCTGCGCATGGTTGTGGGCCCCGACCACCGCATTCTCCTGCCCGCGTCCGCGCTGGGTGGTGCTGCATTGCTTTTGTGGGCGGATGTCGTTGCTCGAACGCTCGCGCCACCTGCGGAGCTCCCAATCGGAGTTTTGACGGCACTGCTCGGCGCGCCCTTTTTTCTGTGGTTGTTGCGCAGAGCAGCACGGGAGGGAACCTCATGGTGAGCCTCTCAGCGCGCAATGTGAATGTGATGCTGGGTGCCCGTCAGGTTTTGACGGGTGCATCCATGGACATTCTTCCTGGAGAGCTGGTGGCCGTTCTTGGGCCGAATGGTGCGGGGAAGTCTACGTTCCTGAATGTGTTGAGCGGTGAACAGGAGGTGCTTAGCGGCGATGTGCGGATAGGTGGTGAGGAGCTTCAGTATCTTTCTCCCGCATCACTTGCTTGTAAAAGGGCTCTGATGCCGCAACGGGCATCCCTCAGTTTTCCCTTCAAGGTGCGCGACGTTGTAGCGATGGGGCGAGACCCTTTTCGCACTACTGTTGATGCGTCGTCGAACAAGATTGCTGTGGACTGGGCTCTTGAAGAAACCGACATTGGCCACCTCGCAGAGCGGGTGTATACGCAGCTGTCGGGCGGGGAACAGCAACGTGTTCAGCTTGCTCGTGTGCTCGCGCAGGTCTGGCGAGAAGTGGATGAAGAAGCTCGCTTTCTTCTGTTGGACGAGCCGACCTCCAGTCTGGACCTTGCACACCAACATTCTGTATTGCATTTGGCTGCCCGGCTCGCGGAGAAGGGCGTAGGCGTTGTCGCTGTTGTTCATGATCTCAATCTTGCGGCGCTTTACGCGACGCGGGTTGTCATTTTGTCGGATGGGCGCGTCGTGGCTACAGGTTCACCAGAAGAGGTTCTGCAGCCGCTATTGATTGCCGAAGTGTTTGATCTTTCTGTCCACCGGGTCGAGGACCCAGGTAGTGGTCGTAAACTGATTGTACCAACGGGCAATCACCGGCGGGGTGCGGCGGTGATTGATATCCGGCGCGCTTTGTGAGCATGGAGATTTGACGATGGAAGAAACTGTTCTGAGCTCTATTCGGCCAGAAACGTCAATCGTTGAGCCAGAGGCTGTGGAAACGCTGTCGGCTGCTTTCGATTTTGTCAGCGCAGGCGGACCGGTTCTCTATCTGCTCGCGGGTCTCTCTTTTGTTACCCTCGTTCTGATTTTTGCCAAAGCGATGCAGTTCTCTTCGGCGCGTCTGGGGGAGCGGTCAAAGCGCGGGGCTTTGGCGCGGGTGCGCGCGGCGACACAGACCTCGGTCGACGCTTTGAAAGAAGAAAAGCAAATTGAGAGGGCAGGGTTTCGGGCTGCCCGCAGGGAGCTTCGACCTCTGGAGTCCGGGCTTGGTATGCTCGGCTTGATTGCTATGTTAAGCCCGCTTATCGGCCTTCTTGGGACCGTGGTTGGTATGATTGATGCTTTTCGCGCTCTTTCCGAAGCAGGAGGGACGGTTGATCCAAGTCTTCTGTCTGCTGGCATTTGGGTGGCACTTCTCACAACAGCTGCTGGACTCATTGTCGCTATTCCAGCGACGGTAGCGCATGGATGGTTTGAAGGACGCTTGGCGCGGTTTGCGGATTTAGCGGAACAGGCGATAGGGGAGGTAGCGGAGGTTCGCAGGGAAATCCCGCAGCGCCTTGGTGTGGCGGCGGATTAAGGAGAGACGCTTATGGTTTTGCGCCAGCCCCGACAAAAGATCGTTTTGAGCCTGACACCGCTCATAGATGTCGTTTTCATTTTGCTGATCTTCTTCATGCTTGCGTCCCAATTTGTGGATTGGCGCCAGATCGAGCTGACGCCTCAAGCTCAATTTTCCGGAGCGGCGAGCGATGAGCAAACCTCCTCTCTGCATTTGCTGAGCGATGGGTCCTTCCTGGTGAATGGCGAGACTGTTGACGGGCTCCCTGCCGTAATTGTTGCGCTGAAGTCACTTGGGTCGGACAGGAGCATCTTTCTTGCGCCAGAGGACGCGATTGAGATACAGAGCGTGATCGATGTGATCGAGGCCTTAAATGGGGCGGGCCTTGCGAAAGTCGAGCTTTCCAAGGTGGCGGAGCGCCTGGCACCATGAAGAGGTTGCGCGCCAGAGCGACCGGCTACAAGCCAGATGGCACGTTGCCACTGATCAATATTGTTTTGCTGTTGGTTTTGGCATTCATGATGGCAGGCACGTTTGCAGAGCCATTGCCACCTGAGTTTGATCCGTTGCTATCGGAAACCGCTGAGCTCAAAGAGGATGTGCAACATCCAGTCATCCTAACGATGAATGCGGATGGTAGGCTCTTACAAGACGGGCGTAGTCTTAATCAAGGTCAATTGGACATGCTGCTGGATCGCCTTAGACAGAGCGGGAGCACTCTGGAAGTAAGAGCTGACGCACGCAGTCCTGCGGTTCAGGTCATTGGGCTTTTGCAGTCCGCGGAAGATGCAGACATCAAGGAAGTGCGGATTGTCACGCTGGGGCGGAAGTGAGGATGGATAAGATCAACCCAGCACCCCTGCTTAGTCGATTTGTCCCGACTGCCGTTTTATTGGCGCTTGCGGTGCATGTCTTTTTGGGTGCTGTTTTCTTCTTGTCACCGCCATCGACAGGTGGCGGCGGTGGTCAGGTGCTCGGTCAGCTGAGCGTTAGTCTAGGTGGTTCGGGTGTCGCAGGTTACCTCCAACAGGATGCGCTTGAGCCCGCAGTTGAAACACGTTCTCGCCCGCCGGTGCCACGTGTAGAACCACGATCAGAACCTCAGTCGGTCGTGGAGACAATCGCGCCGACACCGCGGGTGGTCCAGTCCACACCCATCGTTCGGCGTCCTGTCGAGGTGCCACGTGTGAGCGAATCCATCGAGAGAGAGGTGCCCGTGAACCAGGCCGACGGGGATCGCGGTGATGGTGACCCGGTTGGAGCGTCGAGCGCCGGAACACCGAGCCTTGGTGAAGGGGCAGCATCGCAGACCGCAGGGCTTGGGTCCGCAGATGCTGAAGTCGGGGATCAGCGGGATGCATATCTTGCTTTGATCCGATCTCGCATTGAAAATAATCGCACGTACCCCTCCGCAGCGCGCCGACGACGGGAAGAGGGTACAGCGATGCTGAAGATTACGATTGGGAGGCAAGGCCACCTTACTGAGGTTCAGCTTGTTGATGCCTCTGGATCGTTTCATCTCGACCGTGCGGCCAGGCGTATGGTGGAAAAATCTGCGCCGTTCCCGGCACCACCCGTTACACCCTTCTCGACGCACATACCCATCGTCTTTGCTCTTCGGTAAGAAGGGCGGATCTCCCAGCATTTGGTGCGGAAGGATGGCGGACATTGAGACAATACGGATTTATAGAAAAATCAAACTGATGCTTGTGAGGTAGAAAAGTGGATCTCTCCCTCGCTGGTGTTTGCCAAATCCGACTGGTTTGACCTTGTCATCTGAACCGGTCATGTTGCGGCGGGAGATTTTAGCCAAGCATGTAGAAGGAGGCGAGTTGGCGGAGGTTGCTGATACTGACTCGGTGTCGCTTGATAGCGCGACCCTGGAGTGTCAACAGGCTCAGCTGCTCTATGAACGCGCACGTTCATCGGCATTGGCCGTTCTCGCGATTGTTTTGCTGCACTGCGCCATGTTGACCTTTACGGTGCCGGTTTCTAGCGTCGTGACGTGGTTTTGTGCCTCAGTGTTTATGATCTCGATGACATTGGTGCAGCCAGCGTGCTATCGGTTTACCGGCATCACACTCCAAAATGCTCGCGACTATCTTTGGTGGCACACGCTGATCTCTAGCGTTACCGGTCTCACTTGGGGGTTCGGTTCCATTCTTCTGACGAATGTCGATGATGTTCTTAGCGTTTTTACCACAAGTATGATGGTTCTCGGAATCACATTGGGCGGCGTCTCGCCGCAATCAGCCTATCGTCGTTCTTATGTCGGCCTCGCAACCTTTGTGATGCTGCCCTACGGTTTTTTCATGTTGCTTGGCGCGCCTTGGCCGGTGTCGGCGTCTGGCGTTGGTGTTTTGCTGGGATATGCCTTTTTTATGTCGTCCAGTGCCCGTGTTGAACTGGCAACGCGCGATGCCATTGCTGTGCGACAGAACAAAGCCCTGACGGAACAATTGCGTGTTCAACGAGATGAACTCCAAAAGGTCAGTGACGACAAAACACGGTTCTTGGCGGCCACCAGCCATGATCTTGCTCAGCCTCTACATGCCCAGGGTTTTTTTATTGCCGCACTGAGAGACAAGCTAACTCAGCCAGCTCAACTCGAATTGCTCGCAAAGATTGAAGACAGTTGGCGTGGCCTGGGAAACCTTCTTGATGGCCTGGTTGACGTGTCGCGGCTGGACGCCGGCGCTATTGTTGCAGACCAGCGAACCCTTGATCTAGGTGCCATCACGGGCCGGGTCGCCGGAGAGTTCAGCGCTGTTGCAGAAGAAAAGGGAGTAGACCTCAACATAGAGTGTGGTTCAATTCTTGCGCAAACGGACCCGACCTTGTTTGCACGCATTGTCCGCAACCTTCTTTCAAACGCGATTAAATTCACGGACGCAGGAGGCCGTGTTGCGATTTCCGTCACGGCGCACCCGAAAGAAATTGAGGTCCTCATCGCAGATACGGGTTGTGGCATCCCTCACGATAAGCAGGATCAGGTTTTCAACGAGTATGTACAGTTGGGAAACAGGGAACGGAACCGGGAGAAAGGGCTGGGTTTAGGCCTGTCGATCGTCCGAAGATTGGCAAATCTTCTGAAAATTGATCTGTCCCTTCGGTCAACTCAAGGCAACGGGACAGTTTTTCGCCTGGGTGTCCCCCTTGCCAAGACGGTGCAGGTTGGCGAGGTTGGCCGCGAAGAGCGATGGCAAGACCGGTCTCCTGTCGTGAGTGATTTATGTGTTCTGATCGTGGATGACGAGGACGCCATTCGATCGGGCATGACGACGCTGCTTTCGAGCTGGGGCTGTCAGGTTCTTTCGGCTGGCAGTGGTGAGGATGCGATCGGTCTCTTAAGTCACGATCAGATAACGCCAGATGTTCTTCTGATTGATCGGCGTTTACGCGGTGCCGAGACAGGAATGGATGTGGTCGAGCGCATTCGAGATGAACTCAACGAGGATATCCCCGTTGTTCTTATGACCGGCGACATTGCTGCAGCCCCTGCAGATTTTTTGATACCAAATGTCAAACTGCTTCATAAGCCAGTTGAGCCGTCTATGGTCCAAAGTCTTCTGGCTGAGATAGCAGAACGCAAAGCTCTAGCCGGCCGGAGCCCCAAATAGCTGCAAAGAACTCTCTAATCAAGGAGACCAAGTGTTTGTGCTTTGCTGACGCAAGCTGTGCGACGCGTCACATTGAGTTGGCGAAAAATCTGTTTAACGTGTGTCTTGACGGTGTTCTCACTTATGGCAAGCACATCTGAAATGCGTTTGTTTGGGTACCCTTCAGCGACGAGCCTTAGCACTTCCATTTGACGCGGGCCGATTAGTGGCTCGGCCTCCGTGGGTGGTTGAGCATCGACCGCTTGTGGTGAAGTTGTGCTGGCTTCCATCACGGTCCACAATTCTGGCGGCAGAAATACCTCACCTTTAAGGGCGGCTGAGATTGCTCGACCAAGCACTTCTGTCGGTGCGGATTTTGGAACAAAACCCATGGCACCGTTTTGCAGCACTTTTTCAACTGGCGGCAATGTGTCTATTCCAGACACGATCAAAACAGGGGCCTGACACCGGCGCGCTTTCAGGGCGAGGATAAGGGCAAGGCCGTTCATTTCCTCCATCACAAAATCTGACACGATGAGGTCGAAGGTGCGGCCACTCTCGATTTCAGCAATGGTTTCACGCGGAGATGCATAGCTCTCGCAGACATAGTCTGGGCTCAGGGAGTTGATAACTTCTCTGAGGCCGTCCAAGAACATTTGATGGTCGTCAACGAGGGCTATGTTGATCTTCTTTGACATTACTTGGTGCCGGCGTCTGCTGGAGGTGTCTTTTCAACGAACATGTTGAAGCTTATCGAGATTCTATCGGAGCTGCTATTGTTCGCGACGGGCGTCGGTCTCACCTATGAGATGGATGATCAGTTCTCCGTCCGCTTCCTTTATGACGGGGAGTTCCAGACCGATTATCAAGAGCACTCTCTCACCGCGGCGATCAGATATCAGTTCTGAGAAAGACCTCGTCGCGTACGAAAGAGGCAAGCTGGCTAGAAAGTCACTTAGTTGGGCAGGCCCAAATGTTGGACCATGATGTCGAATAGGCCCGGCTGCGTTAGCATTGTCGGGAAAGGCTCTGTACTGTTGGTAAGCACAGGGACGCTGACGCCGGTATGTTCTTCCGATAAGAAACTGTTTGTCGCATAATTGACGGTCATGAGAGCGCCCTCTGGCGTGCGGATACGCATGACTTGCCCGGGCGTGTAGACCGGGAGCCCGAAGGCATCAAACAGGCTTTCTGTTGGGACCAGTTGCGCTGCCTGTCCATGGTCTGCTGTTACGATGATCAGCGTTTCAGGGTTTTTGTCTGCGAAACTCAAAGCACTCTGAAGCGCTTCTTCCAATTGGGCGACCTCGCCGATGCTGCCACACGCGTTACGAAGATGTGACTGCTTGTCGATAGATGCAGACTCGACCATCAGAAAAAAGCCTTTTGGACTCTGATGATTGAGGTGATCGAGAGCCCGGTCTGTCATTAGTTTTAGACTTGGCGTTCCAACGAATTCGGGGTTTTCTTCACATGTTGTTGGTTCTGGCAGGGTGACCTCACCCTGACTCCAGTGAACGCGGTTCATGAAAGAGGGCAGGGGCCTTTCAGCGGAACGTCCGCCTTCGCCTTGCAGTCTTGTTGGCAGGGTATTGGGCCCGAAGAGGCCTAGCCATCTGGTATCTGGGGAGGCTGAATTGAGTTCGTCGATACTGGTGAGGATTTGAAAGCCAGCGGCTTTGGCCGCGTCGATGACAGAAATTGTTGTGCTTTCCATGAGCGGTTCAAAGTGTTTGGCACCGCCTCCTAGAGCCAGGTCCAGCTTTGAGCTAACCAATTGTTCCGAGATTGACCCCAAGCCGCCATTTTCCTTCATGTCAGGTGAGCAATCGATCGGTATACGGTCAAAGAGTAAGGCATCACGCATCATGGAGGGATTTTCGCATACGCGCAGGCTGATATGGGCATAGAAGGCGGCGATGGTTGCATCGGTGACGCTGGCGGTGCTCACCAAGCCTGTTTTTATTCCCGCCTCACTCGCCATTTCAACGATGGTTGTCAGGTCCTCATCTAACCCGGCGCTTGTTGCTATGCGTCCGCGGCTTGTTACGGTTCCCGTCGCAATTGACGTGGCACTGTTGGCTGAGTCAGCAACGTAAACTGGTAAATCAGGCTGCATATTGGAGACGGTCAACACCTGGGCAATGCTTCTGCGTGCCATCGTGTCGAGGCTCAGTCGACCGGTTACGCCCGCCAGGTAATTGCGCGCGATGGTGATCTGATGGTCGTCCATGCCATCGCCAATGATCAGAATGACATTTTTTGCAGATGCAGCATCGGACGCTATCGCCGTTGTTTCTTGAGTCGCTGTTGGTTTTTGGGCTTCTGATGGCACAGGTTCAGCGGAAACACCTGAGCCTAAAAGGCTGCCCGCAAACAGACATATGGTGCTTGCTAGAATACTTGGTTTCATAAATGTGTTTTGCATGGTGCGTAAACAACCTGTTTGCTCAGACACAAGAAAGTAGTGGCGTATGTCTGGCGGCGATGAGACGGGCCGACTGAAGGTAGGCTGCGCATGCTGGTTTTTCCAGGTATTTCAGTATGTGTTGCTGCAGCCGATGAGAGTGTGCCACTGCACCAGCTTGCACAAGGTAGCGTGGACTGTCTGCGGGTGTAGGGTCCGTGGCACTCATCTGCAGACGGTTTAGGTCGCCCGGAGTGCCGAAAAAGGAACCAAACGCTGCTTTTGCTCATCCCATAGGCGAAGCCTCAGGCAGGCGAAGCTCTGTAGAAATGTAAGACGTCTTACATCTGCAAGCTCTGGGTAATCGCGCAGCACAGCTGGCAGACGGTAATAGGGAATGCGGCTGCTGAAATGGTGCACATGATGCATGCCGATGTTGGCGGTGATCCAACGGAATCCCGGCGGAAGGTCGAAATGCGAACTTCCGGTGAGGGCAGCGTCATTGAGTGACCAATCATCCGTCTCAGCCCAGAAAGTATCTTCGAACTGGTGTTGAACATAGAATAGCCAAATACCGATGGAGGCCGCCAATAATGTGGTCGGCAGGTAGACAAGCAAGAACGGACCAAGACCCACTGCATAGATTGCGAGTGCAACAAACAATGCCGTGACGACATTGGTGCCCATGGCGCTGACCCAATATCGAGGCCCTGATCGCATGAACCCAAGCGGTAACCGATTGCGGACATAGTAGATGTAGGCTGGGCCTACTCCGAACATGACCAGAGGGTGTCTGTAGAGGCGATACAAAACCTGTCGCCACCTTGGGAGTGCCAGATATTCGCGAACAGTCAGGGTGTCGATATCTCCTGTGCCGCGTTTCGAAAGATTGCCGGATGTTCCGTGATGGATGGTGTGGCTGCGAGCCCAAACGTCGTAAGGCGTAAGCGTAAGGACGCCAAGCGCCCTTCCAACCCAGTCGTTGGCCCATTTCGTTCGGAAGAAAGCGCCGTGACCGCAATCATGTTGGATCAAGAAAAGCCGGAGGAGAAAAAGGCCTGCAGCAATACTGAGCCCAAACGCCAGCCAGTAGCTTACAGATAGCGCCCACCATGCTGCTCCCCAGAGAGCGACGAAAGGAAGAGCAGTGACGCTAAGTTCGAATAGGCTACGCCTGTGACTGGGGACACGGTATTTGGCGAGGGTCTTGAGCCAATCTTTCTTGATAAGCTCGCTCGCTTCAGGAACTGATTTCTGCAACAGGGTCCCTAACTCTTTTGAAGGGGTTTTACATAGGCAGCTTCGACAAACCTATTCATGGTTTGTAACAAAAATGTCTGAACAAATCTGACAAACCATATATCGAGATTGATCGCTGCGGAAATCGCCGCATTTCCGCCAATTGTGGTGCTTTGAGCTGACTATAGGTACAGGTTTGCGGCGGCGAGGACAAACCCGATCAGGCTGCCAATTAGGAGGATAAATGTAGAGACGAGGCCAATCATAAAACCACGGCTTCTCTTGTCCGCCGCCTGATAATAGCCTTGCGCATATATGATACGGCCGACCGGATAGAAGAGGCCGATCACGCCAGCCCACAGATCGCCAAATGTCAGTGCAAACATCCAAAGTGCGGGGAGAAACAGGAGGAGCCCTTCCACTGTGTTCTCGTGAACTCGGAGCGCACGGAGAAATTCGTCGGGTCCGGTGTTCTGAGGGGCTGGAACGTCATGCTTTCCGCGGGATTTTCCAACTTGGACCGCCATCCACATGTAGATGAAAAGGGTGACTACAGTAACAATGCCTGAGAGTGGGTAGGTGAAGTCCATGCTGAGCCAGCCTTTGATTGGATGCGATTCAATACCCCATCCTAAGTGGTGAGGGCCCGTCAGCAAACATTTTCATTGGTCTCTATGCAAGGTGGTGCGGGTCTGCTGATACCAATCATTCGACCAGAGATTTAAGGTCCGGCCATTTTAGGTCTGGCGAGGGGGCTTCGACGCCCATAATCTTTTCGACAATTGGCGATGGCACGCCAAATCCGAGATCCAGATAGTCAAAGTTCTTTAGGGGGCGTCCTAGGAATGGTGTTGAGTTCGCTGCATCTTCACCGGCTTTTGTGTCTGGTGGTGCTACCGCGACCAAGCAGGCACTGCGGTCGGTGTCTGGTGCAAAGGGCACAACTGTTAAAAGTGTTGACGCTAAGCTGCCGTCATCTGTTCTTTCTTCGAACTCCAGCCGTGCACCACACTTATGCTGAAGCATAGCCTGCACCCGAAGCATGGTTGGGTACCGTCGTTCTGGCGGAAGCGTCTCCAGATAAGAGAGGCCTGTTGGATTGATTGGAAATCTGCCGTCGTGACCTGGACCCAAGAGGCTTAGTTTGATGTCGCTTGAGTCGACTTCGAGGATCAGGATGTGCGGTAAGATGTCTTTCAGACTAGCGTCAGGCTTAAACTTTCCGGCGGAGGGTATGCAGTGGCAAGAGAAGAGCGATTTCCAGTGTTTTACCAGTATCTCACCCAGCTGGATTTGCTGCTCTTTGTCCATTGCTGACTCCTAGACTTTGTATCCCCTACCTTAGGTGAACTCTAGAGTTCGCAGATTTCCGAAAGTTTAACGCTCTCGTTACTGGTGCAATCAGAAAGATTATGCAAAACAAGGCGTTAAGCTGGGTTGCATGTTTGTTAAGCCAGCAGAATCTGTCTTTCACCTCAGAGAGTGGGAAAAAGTCTGCTGTGTCTGGTTCCTGGAAAGCACTGACACTCGGTACTGGGTTTTTTGCCTTTTCGTTGATCGGCATTGCCCAGGCGCTGTTTGGCCCTTCTCTGCCAGCATTTGAACGGGGCTTTGACTTGGGGCCGGGGGCAGCCGGGCTTATCTTGAGCGCCCACTGGGTTGGGGCGTGCATTGGGGTCTCTGTGTTGGCGCTTCGTCTGCCTGCCTTTTTTTTGCGCTGGCGCCCTGCGGCGGGGATTACAAGTATTCTTGTTGGGACTGCGGCGATTTCATCGACTACATCCTGGGAAGTTGCGCTCATAGGTGCTGCTTTTAACGGGTGCGGGTATGGATTGCTGACGGTCGGTTTTAACGGCTTCGCTGCGGCTTCCTTCGGTGACCGGTCTCCTGTTGTTCTCAATTTGTTGAATGCTGTGTTTGGCGTGGGAGCAATCGGCGCGCCGCTGCTTCTGGTATGGTTCAGCGGTCGCCCCGAAACAGCCTTTTTTGCGATCTTTCTAGTTGCCTTGGCGATCCTGCCCTTTGCACTTCTCAGTGATGATCGCGGACCTGAGGTGAGCGATCGCGGTGAGGATCTGTCGGTCTTGTTCCGGCGCTACCGCTTGATTCTGTTGCTGATGACCTTGGGTGTCGGGATCGAGATTTCTGCGGTTGGCTGGGGTGCTACAGTTCTCGTTGCTCAAGGCATGGGCGAAGCGGAGGCGGCCGTATTTACCTCTCTTTTCTATGTTGCGTTTACCTGCATGCGGTTAGTTGCTGTGGGGATCAGCCTTTTTGTGCGTCCTGGGCGATTGGTGTCCGCAGGTCTCTTGGTCGGGGGCGTTTGCCTGCTGCTCACGTTTGATAAGCAAGCAGCGCCTTATGCTTTTGTTTTGTCCGGAGCGGCCATTTCGTTAATTTTTCCAAACATGTTTGCATGGCTCGCCCGGCCGATGGTGGCGTCCCCCAGGCTTTCAAGCCTGCTGGTGGGGATGGGTATGTGTGGAGGTATCGCCATTCCGGCGATTGCAGGTATTGCTATTTCTTATGGCGGCGAGTGGAGTGCATTTCTCTTCCTGGGTGCGCTCGCGCTCACTGGAGCGCTCTTGGCCGTCGCAATGATCAGAGCACATGGACCAGAGATATCTGAGTGACCGCGCTCAATACTCGTTTTAGAACGGACAGGGATCGGAAAAGGTTACGCGTCGCCCGCCGTCTGGGTGGTGAAGGGTCAGAGACGTGCTATGGAGCTGTAGTCTATCTGCGGCGTTAAATGCGTCGTCGTGTGCGTAGATATTGTCGCCCAGTATGGGATGTCCCAAGCTTAACATGTGCACCCGCAATTGATGCGAGCGTCCAGTGTGAGGATAAAGCGCTACCCGCGTAATGCCTGCTTCTCGATCAAGCACTTGCCAACGAGTTTCAGCTGACCTGCCTTTCTCAAAATCAATCATCTGTTTTGGTCTATTGGGCCAGTCGGTGATGATGGGCGCGACGACGGTGCCCTCATCCTCTGACATGTCGCCCCAAACGCGGGCGATATATTTTTTTTCAGTCTTTCGTTTTTCAAACTGCAGACCTAAGTGCCGGTGAGCCTCCGGCGTCATGGCCATAACCAGAATGCCAGACGTATCCATATCCAGCCTGTGGACGATGGTCGCTGTAGGAAAATCTGCGCGTGCTCTGCTTTCTAGGCAATCGGCATGGGCAGCGGGTTTACCTGGGACGGTCAGCAGTCCCGATGGTTTTGAGAGAATGAGAATGTGAGCGTCCTGATGTACCACCCTCAATGCTTCTTGTGGCGGGTTGTAAGTAATCGGACGTGGTGCGCCTGGGCTCATGGTTCACCTATAGGCTGTCTCGGCGGCAACAGCAAAGCGAACCTCAGGATCAATAGTGGGGTGGGGGCGGCTCGTCGCCTGGTGTCCCCTTTTTGTTGCTGGCTTCAATGTTTAGCAAGCGCTCGGCGAGCAGGGTTACAGATCTTGTGAGCTTGTCGATCTCTGTCCACTGCGCACGGACGGTTTCATTGAGCTCGTCCAGAATCTTCGTTTGATGTGCTACCTGCACCTCAAGGTCACCTATCTTTTCTTGTTCGTTGGATGAGGTCATGAGTGGTGTTTTCCGGATTGAGTATTGATTTGTACGAAGCGTCGTTTTTCTGTGGCGGACAGTTTTTTGAGATCGGACTCAGCGCGACTTGCTGCCCCTCTGTCTGGAAATTCTGCCTGGAATAGGATTTGCCGAGGCGGAAAGCTCTTTGTGAACTTGGCGCCTTTCCCACTAACATGTGCGGCATATCTGGCATCGATGTTTACGGTGATGCCTGTATATAGCCGGTCTCCCTCACATTCCAGAATGTAGAGAAACCATGGCTTTTCTTTCATTCTACCGTGTGCCCATTGTTGATCGTCGGCAAGTTCAAATTACTGATCACAAATTACCATATCTCGCGTCATTCAAAAATGACTGATGCTGCATCTGTTTTCATCCTTTCCAACTTGGTGGAATGAACTGATAAGGGAGGGGGGCATAGCCGGGATATGTAGGAATTTGGTGCTTTTGATGGTGCTGACCATGGTTGGGCTCACGCCTTCATTGGCTTTGGCGGAAGGAGCGCTTGCGCCCACTGAGGCGGGGAATGAATCGACGGCGAAGCTGATTGCCAATGCCGGCGACAATGATCATCGCATGGCCTACCAAGCAGATAGCCTTACAGGTGTCCTGATGCTTGCCGTCGTGGTGCTGGCTGCAGCGTGGCTCAACCATGCCTCTCCCAGTCGGCGTGTTGTGGGCACCTTCCTGACGGCGCCGATGACCTTGGGCATCGGCTTGATGATCGGTTGGCTGCATTTACTCGGCTCACTGGATAGTGTCCGTCCGCCATTTCTTCCAACCGATGATCTAAAACCAAATCTCATGAGGGGCTTGGGTGTCGTATTCACCGTTGGTGGATTTTTTCTGTTACTCTATATCCTGATGATCGGGTTCCCCATCACTGGATTTGCGATGTCGACTTTTGGCGGCAAATATTCTCATTTCTTCTTTTGGGATACGCCGCTTTTCTGGGTCCCAGATGCCGATCTTATTGTGCCTAGGGCGCTTCTTCACAAGCTTGCCCTGCCGATCCTGTTTTATGTCGTTTTTGCGGCGCATATTGCTGGTGCCCTGAAACATCAGTTCGTCGATAAGCATGATGACGCCTTCAGACGTATGGTTACCTAACAGAGCGCTACCCTCGATTAGCGCAATATGGTATTTCCGTCCGGAACAGTGTTTCGGGCGGTAAATGGCTAAGAAAAGAAGCGATGCAATCCGTGGGTTGGCGGGCCTTGGGGCCCGAAACGGCCCAGAGGGCAGCACATTGGGAGACGTTCTTGACGGGCTAGGTGACCGGAGCTTTGGCTGGGCGCTGCTACTTGTCGGGCTTCTCAACATGTTGCCTCTGCCTTACGGGTCCAATCTGATTTTTGGCGTCCCCGCATTGTTTATTTCAGTGCAGATGGTGGTCGGGCGGCGTGATCTCTGGTTGCCGAAGTTCCTGCTCAATCGCCACCTTAAGAGAGAGAAGTGGCGAAATGCAGCCCTGAAGGCCCTTCCTGTTGCGCGACCTGTGGCGCGCCTTACCAAAGCGCGTCTGTCTTTTCTTTTTGAAGGTCGGGCTGAGCGTTTGTTGGGTGGTTTGTTGCTCGCTTCAGCCATCAACCTATGCCTGCCGATCCCTCTTAGCGCTTGGTTACCAGCAATTTCATTCGCTGTGTTGGGCATAGGGCTGATCGAACATGACGGCGCTATCGTTGCCTTAGGCGCGACGCTCGCGACAATCTCCATCCTGATCTCAATTGCGATAATCGTCGCTTTTTATTTGGGCGTTGGATATTTCGCGGCTTAGTCTTAAGCGAAGATACTTATTGACGGCCTAGAGGTTGAACGTCTCGCCCAACATTTTTTCCGACTCCGCCCAGAGTTTTTTGGCTGCGTCTGCATCCCGCGCGTGAGCCTGAACGCCGGCAAAGGGAACATCGTCTCTAGCGGGTTCTGCTATGTGGCAGTCTTCGCAATATTCACCACCACGATCATTCAGGCTTGCGCTTGTTGCCGCCCAGACCGCAGTTGCTGCGCCGCCTGCGGGCGTTTTGAAGCCTTCGCGTACATTTCCTTCGTCATCAACCCATCCCATGCCTTTGATCTCTGCATCTGACATATCCCGTTGTAGGTTTGTCATGATGCCGCCGGGGTGCACGGAGAAAGCTGTAACTCCCTTTTCTGACAGGCGGCGGTTCAGCTCGACCGCGAAAAGGGCGTTCGCGGTTTTTGCCTGCCCGTAGGCAACCCACTTGTCGTAATCGGTGGTTTCGAAATTAATGTCGTCAAAACGGATGGGTGACAGGCGGTGCCCGATGGAGCTTAGGCACACGACCCGGGCAGGTGCTGCCTTGATCAGGGCAGGCGCCAGCTTGCAGGTGAGCAACATGTGGCCCAGATGGTTGGTCGCGAATTGGCTTTCATAGCCTTCAGGTGAGCGGGCAAGAGGGCAGGCCATAATGCCGGCATTGTTGATGAGAATGTCCAAGCGGTCGTGGGTCGTGAGGAAGCCTTCAGCAAAAGACCGCACACTTGCATAGTCGATGAGATCCATCTCTGCGATAGAGATGTTTGGATTTCCAGTGGCGTCAGAAAGGTTTTTGGCGACTTCGTTCCCTCTCTCGAGGGACCGTACGGGAAGGGTGACAGCGGCGCCCGCTTGCAGGAGTGCACGAGCGGTTTCGACACCCAGGCCAGAGGCGCCGCCGGTCACGATGGCTGTTTTTCCCGCAAGGCTGATGCCTTTAACTACTTCACCTGCTTCAGTGCCGTGTCCAAAACTTTCTTGTGTGCTCATCGCGACCTCCCCAGATCCATTTGTTTGTTTCATGATGCACGGAAGGCGTGGCGGGGCCAGCGAAAAGCCCTAGGTTTCAGCGGCGCGTTTGCGGGCTTGGCAGAAATCTAGGGTTTTTTGCTGGTCAGGCCTTTGTTGACGGCGTCGAGGGCGCGATCAACGGCATCCTTGGCATTCTGGGTCAGACCGCCCTTTTCATACTGGCGGCGGGCGACTGTCTCCAGGCGATCGACTAGTGCGTCGACACTTTCGCTGTCTTCTTTGTCGAAGGCAGGTGGGGATACGTGCGAAGCAGCACCGAACAGATTAATCCATTTTTCGGAGCGCTTGCCCAGGTAGAGCAGGTCGTAGAACTGTCGGCCAGGCCGGTCCCCACCGCCGATAATGCCGATCAATGCCGCTGCGATGGAGATGGGACTTAAGAGCAGGTCGCGAAGGCCGTCCAGAATGAGCTTTCCCTGAAAGACGGTGACATCACGCATCAAAGTCCAGCGGTCGACGTCATCGGGCGGGACCACGTCTGCAATGCCTGTATTGCTTTCGTCTTCATGGGCCTCGTGAGGAGGCTGTTGACGTTCAGGATCGGTGTGTTCGGCCATATGACCTCGTGCAGGCTATCTATTCCTGTTCGGACTTGCGGACAAAAGTCACGGCGTAAAAGCGTTCGCCCTCAAAGAGGTCAGACGGTTCCCCCATGCCTTCAATCATCTGGAATTTGCGCGGCACGATCTGGCCTTCCATGCGATACCCCTTCGCGCTCATATTGCGGCGATGAAATTCCATCGCGGCGGGCGTGAAGTCCTTTGCCAAAACAGTGATGCGCTCCGGCTGGGTTTCATCGTTTTCGTCGGCCATAGCTTTGCTGAAATCCTGTCATTTAGGGTCATGGAGCTAGGCGTAGTAGGCCCGGCCCGCTTCATTTACAGGCGCTAGTATGATGCGCGCCGCTGCCCCTGTCGATAGAAGGTTCGCAGTTCAAATGCAAGAAAGGCTTCTCATCGAAAAAGGGCCTCGAGGTGACCCCGAAGCCCTTTAAATACAGTGCGAATCAGATGTTTTTAAAAACCGTCCAGACCAGCATAGCGATCCCGGTGAAAACCGGCGTTGCCAAAGGTTGCAGCGGCAACACGGGCCCGCTTCATGAAGAGGCCGACATCATACTCATCCGTCATGCCTACACCGCCATGCATTTGCAGGCATTCATTTGTGATGTGCTTGGATGCCTCAGAAAGACGGGCCTTTGCGAGGCTCGCAAGGCTCGGGACGTCATTTCGGCGCTCTTCTAGAGCGCTGAGCGCATCCAGGACGACAGAGCGGCAGACTTCCAGTTCTGCGAACATTTCTGCTGCGCGGTGCTGGAGGGCCTGGAAAGACCCAATCGGTTCCCCAAACTGTGTGCGTTCTTTCAGATATACCAGCGTCTGATCAAAGGCTTCCTGAATGAGGCCCATTAATTCCGCCGAGACGCCGATGCGACCTGCATCAAGGACAGGTTCCAGAACGTCCCAGCCACCGTCGACGCCGCCCAGCACAGCTGATGCCGGTACACTCACGTCTTTCAGTGTTACATTAGCCGCATTGCGGCTGTCTGCCATGATGGTCCGCGTGATCTCCAGGCCATCTGTTCCGCTGGTGTTGACCAGAAATAGGGTCAGACCATTTGAGTCGTTCACCTCGCCAGAGGTGCGCGCCACCACGATCAGCGTGTCAGCGATGTGGCCATCGATCACAAAAGTCTTTGACCCGGACAGTTTGAAATTGTCACCGTCAGCCGTCGCCGTTGTGGCAATCTGCGTTGGGTTGTGATGAGGTCCTTCTTCCACCGCCAACGCCATGATGGTTTCACCAGCTGCAATAGCAGGCAAAATATCTTGGCGTTGTGTCTGGGAGCCGCCCAGCTGAACCGCTGTTGTGCCCAAGAGTACGGTCGAAAGAAGTGGTGTTGACGCGATGGTCCTGCCAGCCTGTTCAAGGATGATACCAAGGCCAACCGGGCCGAATTCCGTGCCGCCATAGCTTTCCGGCACGAGCACGCCAGCAAAGCCGAGGTCTGCCATTTCTTTCCATGTGCTGCGCTCAAAGCCGTCAGCGTTTTTCTCATCCCGCAATTTTCGCAGGTTCGCGACCGGCAGCTTTTCTTGAAAAAACTGCGATGCCGTTTCTTTGAGGAGTGTTTGCTCCTCGGTCAGTACCAACCCCATGGGTATCCCTGTCTTTTTTAGTCGTTTCTATTCTTAAGGCGCGATTGTCGCGTGTTAGCTCGGCAGGCCGAGAACACGTTTGGAGATCACGTTGAGCTGCACCTCGGTTGTGCCACCTTCAATGGAATTCCCCTTGGAGCGCAGCCAGCTACGGGGAGCGGAGAGTTCTGCTTCCGAGAAGCTGTCACCTTCCCACCCAAGGCCCTGCGTTCCCATCAGTTCGATGATGAGTTCGTTGCGGCGCTTGTTCAGTTCCGTTCCGTAATATTTGAAGATCGACGAAGCGGCGCCAGTTCCCTGACCGGCTTTTGCTTCTTCTGTTGTCCGCTGAAGCGTCAGACCAAAAGCGTGGGAGTCCATTTTTTGGCGTGCAACGGAATCGCGAACAGTTGCATCAGAAATTTTCCCACCAGCTTGGCCGACATAGTCCTTTGCGAGATCAGCAAGGCCCGTGCCGCCGCCACCGCTCCCCATGCCCATGCCAGAGATCATTTCGCGCTCGTGCTGAAGCAAGCGCTTGGCGATGGTCCACCCTTTGTTGAGTTCTCCAACCAGGTTGCCTTTAGGGGCAGTGGCGTCTGTGAAGAAGGTTTCACAGAAGGGCGATGCGCCTGAAATCATGGTAATGGGACGGGCTTCAACACCGTCCTGTTCCATGTCGATAAGCAGGAAGCTGATGCCATCATGTTTGACGTTTGTGTCTGTGCGCACGAGGGCAAAGATCCAGTCGGCCTTGTCTGCGTAAGACGTCCAGATTTTCTGACCGTTGACGAGGTAGTGGTCGCCTTTGTCTTCACACTTGGTCTGAAGTCCTGCGAGGTCAGAGCCAGCACCTGGTTCAGAATACCCCTGGCACCAGCGAATTTCGCCGCGGACGATTTTTGGAAGGTGTTCTTTCTTCTGCTCTTCGTTGGCGAACTCCAAAAGAGCAGGGCCAAGCATCCAGATGCCGAAGCTCATCAGAGCCGGGCGGGCTTTGATGCGCCGAAGCTCCTGCTGCAGCACTTTGTTTTCTTCTTTGGAAAGGCCGCCGCCACCATACTCAGATGGCCATTGTGGTGCGGTCCAGCCTTTGCTTGCCATAGCGTCGAGCCATTGTTTTGACTCAGGATTTTTCCACACAGCGCGTTTCCCGCCCCAAGGGCTTTCGTCTTCGGGCATGGGGGTGCGCATTGAAGGGGGGCAGTTTTCTTCTAGCCAGGCACGGGTATCGGCCCGGAATTGCTCTAGAGCGTCCATAAGCGTCTCTTCCTGATTTTTCGTCAGTTACGTTGCAAGAAGAATAGCGCCGATGGGCCTCCAGGCAAGCGGACATTGGGTGTAAGCGGTTGTATTTTGAACGAATTCCGCAGGGGCGGTGGTTGTCAAGCGAAGGAAACTTGAAGCAACCGGCCAGGCCGGGCTTACCAACTCCCCGTCTTTGAGAGGAAGGGTGAATAATCGCCAAACTCAAAGCGCAACGGCAGCGTTCCTTGAGTCACGATGATATCGATGGGCGTGATCTTGGTGAGGCGTTTGGCACCCTCAAATCTATCAAGGTCGGGGCCATCCCAAATGGTCTCGGCTTTCCCGGTCATATAGACGAGCCCGTTCTTTTCAAAGTCGATGAAGAGGAGGCCCGCCTGGGGGTTCAATTCAATATTGCCGAGCGTGTTGAAGTGATTGTTGCCAACAAAATCGGGGAAGAGAATCGAATTTTCGTCCGCAATTCTCACAAAACCCGGCTTGCCGCCTCGATGGGATACATCTGCGCCCATGGCAGCCGACTTGCTGCCATCTGAGTAAGCAGTTGCGATGAAGAATGTGTCGGCGGTGGTGATTGCACGGGTCACGTCGGCGTCTGACAGAGAGGCGTCTCGTACTGCAGGCCTGAACCTGTGCTCTGAGGGAGCGACATAGGTGACGTCGCGCGTTTGGATGAATTTGGGGCAATTGCCAAAAGACTGATCCACGAAGATGTCAAAGCCGCCTCCCTCCACGTGTGCGGCCCGGCCATTGAAGCGGTTACGCCGTCTGGTGGCTGGTTCAATCCCCAGAACACCGAGATAGGTGTCTTCTTGCAATGTCTTGTTGAGTGGGTCGCCGCTGAGCGCTGTTGTGTTCAGGTGGATGTGACCTGCATCCGGGCTTTGAATGAACCCAGTGGGCCCTGCGACTAAAGATGCCCAAGGTCTGCCTTCAGAATCGACAGAGCCCAGCAGGAGGAAGGGGAGGTTTTCGTAGAACTCACGATGTTGATCGGGTAGATGATCGCGGATTACGCGTAGGCCCTGTATCTCCGTTCTTTCACGGACACCGACACGTTCCTGGATGCGTAACTCACCCTCGTGAAATGGTGGTGTCTTGCATGTCCAACCGTGGGTCATCTATCTTCCTCCTGTTATTTTCTCCTGCTGTCTCGCTCAGGCCGTGGGCGCGATGAATTCGACTCGGACACCGCCTGGAATGGTGCACATGAGATGATGAATGTCGCCGCCACCTAATGACTCTGGGGAGAACTCAATTTCGCATCCCGGTGCGGCTTTGATCCTGTCATGCAGTGTCGCAAGGGCGGCTCTGTCAGCCACTTTCAGCGCGAGATGATGGAGGCCGATGATATTCTTCCGATCGAACGCGGTCGCCGTCTCAGGATCATTTGCCTGCCATAGGGTGATCATGGTTGTACCGTCGGACAGGAAGGCTGCGGGGTAGTCCGGTACTTCGCCAACCTGGGTGTAGCCGAGCGTGTCCAGAAAGAAAGCCTTTGTTTCGGCAAGGTTTGGGATCGTGAGGCCGATATGATGGGCACCTTGCGTCAGTGGTTGGGGAGTGATGGTCTGAGTGTTCGTTGTTTGGGACATGATTTCCTCCATTGAGCAGGTCAGGGTGTGGGGTCGTTGACGGAAATCTGGGCCTTTTCTCAAAATGAGTGAATATGCTAGTTTCGAACTACATTGTTTTGAAAAATGGAATAATAAATGGACCAGCTGCGCGCGATGCAGGCTTTTGTGGCGGTTGCTGACGAAGGGGGCTTTGCGGCTGCTGCCCGCTCTCTCAGGCTGTCTGCACCTTCCGTGACGCGTCTCGTCTCAGAGCTGGAAGAAACTCTCGGAGCCAGGCTGTTTCACCGGACCACGCGGTCTGTCAGCCTGACGGATGCGGGGGCCCGATATCTGGAAGACTGTCGCCGTATTCTGGCTGATCTTGAGGACGCAGACGCCCATGTGGCTGGTCGGCACGGTCAGCCGGAAGGGTGGGTGTCTGTCACCGGGTCCGCCCTGTTTGGACGCCTAGCGCTGACGCCTATTCTCTTTAGCCTGATGGACCGATATCCGGGCCTGTCTATCTCCACACTCTTTGTCGATCGGGTGGTCCATATGATGGATGAAGGCATTGATGTTGCGGTCCGGATCGCTGATCTGCCGGACTCATCGCTGGTTGCGTCCCGGGTTGGGTCCGTGCGACGGGTTCTCTGTGCAGCACCATCTTATCTGGAAGAGCATGGGACACCTGAGCGCGTTGCGGATCTTGAGCGACATCAGCTGATCGACTTTTCGCAAAGCCGATCTGGCAGCCAATGGGGATTGGTGTCAGACGGGAGAACGGTTACGCACCGGCCGGAAACACAGTTGCTGGTGAATACCGCCGATGCGGCAATTGCCGCTGCGGTGGCAGGGCGCGGTGTGACCCGCGTTCTGTCCTATCAGGTGGCTGCCGAAGTGGCTGAGGGCACATTGCAGATTGTTTTGTCTGAAGCGGAAGGAGCACCGCTTCCTGTGCATGTTGTGCACAAGGAAGTCAGGCAAACTTCTGCCCGCGTGCGCGCGGTGGTCGATCATTTTGTGGATGAATTGCGGGTGTCGTCCTGGCTTGAGCACTAAAAAAGCGACCCCAAGTGTCTATGGGGCCGCCTTTGCTTTTGTCTACGGGTAGGAGAGCTAGGCAGGAATGCCCAACTCGTTCAATGCGAAACTGGTGACGCCCTTGTAGTCCGCCTTGCCATTTGAGGCGCGGAAGGGGATTGCGTCGCCAACCAGAATGCGTTTTGGCGTCTTGTATCCAGCGAGCGAACTGCGCACATGTTGACGAAGATCTTCTTCGTTGAAGTCCCCTTCGCCGCTCAACTTCACTATGCCGGTGACAGATTGGCCCCACTTCTCATCGGGCACACCAACAACGAGCGCGTCGTCAATGGCAGGGTGGGTCTTCAGCACTTCTTCGATTTCTTCCGGATAGACCTTTTCACCCGCGGTGTTGATGCAGACGGAGCCGCGGCCCAACAGGGTGAGGGTGCCGTCTTCTTCCACAGTGCACCAGTCGCCGGGGATCGAGTAACGAACGCCATCAATGGTCTTGAAGGTCTTGGCGGTTTTCTCTTCGTCTTTGTAGTAGCCGACCGGAATGGGACCGGTCAGGGCGATGAAGCCCGGCTTGCCTGACCCTGGCTCCACAAGAACATCCTGCTCATCGAAGACTTTGCAGCGATCGCCAATTTGAAACTTGGCTGTGCTGATGACACCGTCGGCTGTGGTGAGCGATGAGCCAAAGCCCAAACCTTCGGACGAGCCAAAGCTGTCGGTCATGATGGCTGTCGGCATGTGTTTCAACAGACCCTGCTTCACTTCCATAGACCACATCACCCCGGAGGAGATGAGTGTTTCCATACTGGAGAGATCATATTTTCCAGGATTTTCATCGAGCGTTTTGAGCAGCGGTTTTGCGAAAGCATCGCCAACGATGGCAGCGCTTGCCACTTTATGTTTGTCGATGGCGTCTAGCATTTCTTCCGGGTTGAAGGACGGGTGGCTGAGCGTCACTACGCAGCCGCCGTTCATCTGATTGCCGAGGGCGGTGAGCAATCCGGTGCCGTGCATGAGCGGGCAGGCGGGGATCATTTTGCCTGCGGGTCCGACTTCTTTGATCGCCGCCTGCAACTCTTCAAGTGACTCTGGAACCGGGCCAAGACGACGAAGTGCATTTAACTGAGCTTCGCGCATATCATCATGGCGCCACATGACGCCTTTGGGCATGCCGGTCGTGCCGCCGGTATAGATAAAGAGCTGGTCGTCAGGGGAGCGCTTAATGTCGAGCTGTGATCCATCGCCTTTGGTAGTGAGTGTTTCAAAGTCTTCTGCGAAAGAAGCTGTGGTGCCGTCTTCTGTCACCTCGATAAAGGTTGCGACTTTTGTCAGGCGGTCCTTCAGCTCTTCAATGATGTGACGAAATTCAGAACCGTAGACGACGGTTTGTGCGTCGGAATTGTCAAAGATGTAGAAGACTTCGTCTGCTGTGTAGCGATAGTTGACGTTCACATGGGTCATGCGCGCTTTAAAGCTGGTGGCTAGGGTCTCCATATACTCAGGCCGGTTGCGCATATAGAAGGCAAGCTTATCGCCAGGTTTTGCGCCACGCTCAATTAGGCCTCGAGCGATATTGTTGGTGCGTTTGGTGGTTTCGCCCCAGGTGATCATGCGATCCCCGTGAATCATTGCCGGTGCATCTGCCGGCAGCATAGGCGCAATCGTGTCGAGTATATCGCCGTAGTTCCAGGCCATATGGTCCTCCCCGTATTTTTATGTGTGCGGGCTTTATTCGCCCTTTAGGGCGAATATACCGCGCCACACGGCAAGGTCACGCGAAACCGTCAGATCAGGCTGGTGTGGTCCGCCACCGTCTTTTCCAGGTTGCGACCAGACGAATTAGAAGGGCTCCGAAGACCAAGGCGGACCCGACGACACCCACTGCAAATAGATCTTCAGCAGTGTCACCGCCCTCAGTATCTGATAGGCGCCCCATATAGGTGATCAGGAAGATCAACCAAAGATAGTGTATGCCAACTGAGTGCAACCTCCGCCAGTTGATGCCGAGTTTTTTGGCGCTCCAGTCGTTCGACGTTGCGGCCATGGCAAACATAAGGGCATAGGCGAGGCCGCCGCCGATCAATGTCGCTGCGTCAGGCGAAACGCCCAAAAAGACGAAATAGCTGGTCAGAGCACCAAGGTGAATTGTGTGGGCGACGGCGAAGTTCAGGCCCAGGTACCGTCTGTTGCGTTGTAGCCAGCGTGTAAGGTTTGATCGCCAGAGAGTTGCGAGTGGCCCAGCGAGGTAAGCCAGCAGGAAGAGAGGGAAGCTCACGCGGACTGTATAGCGCGCGGCCAGTTGTAGGCCGCGTTCGCTCACGCCGAAGATCACTAAAGGCCCAATGACTGTTGCCAGGGAGGCGATCAAGGTCAGGGCAAAGAGCCATGAAGGGATTTTTCTCTTGGCGGGCATTCTTCATCTCCCAGATCAAATTCATACAATCTGTATGAATTTGATCGTGTATAGTTCTTTTGAGATTTTCATACAAGCTGTATTTTTTTATGAACGCCCCCGCAAAGAAGCCTTCGCGCAATCACACAAAACTGTTGAAAGCCGCCCGCGCGCTGTTTGTGTCCCGGGGATATGCAGCGACAGGTACGGAAGAGATCGTCGCGCGTGCAGGGGTGACACGCGGCGCGCTCTACCACCAATTTTCAGACAAGAAGGATCTCTTCCGAGCGCTCTTCCTCGATATGTTGAATGACGTGGCCATGGAATTGTTTGAGAAAACCATGGAAGAGATCACGCATGATCGAGAAGACCTGGTTGTGGGTACCCGCATTCTTCTTGATCTCTACAGCCGTGAAGATATTAAGCAAGTGATCCTGTTGGATGGGCCCGCGGTGCTGGGATGGGAAGAGTGGCGTGAGCTTCAGGAGCCTCTGAACAAAGCGCTGGTGACCCATTCTCTTGAGCACCTCGTGGATGAAGGTATTTTGCCGAAACAGCCCTTGGAGCCACTGGCCGATCTCATTGGTGGATCGCTGATGCAGGCAGGGTTAGCGATTGCGAATGCAGAAAATCCCGATGCTGCACGAAAGATGTATGCAAAAAGCCTGGAAGCGCTGCTCGCGCCGATTGCGACCGCAAAGTAAGGCGTTCAGCAGTCGGCTCGCTCGCCCGCGCTACAAATTGAGGTACTGTCCGCTAATTGGATAGGGGCTCCCTCAGTGACTAATTTTCTAATGGTGGTGTGGAATTCATTCGCAACCCGAATAGCGGTGTTCGGATTGAACCTATCGTCAAATGGAAACCCGGTCTGATGAACCACCGGGTTAAACCGCGTTGAATTCACAGCGATTGTATGGATGGCGTCAGGTGTTTTGAGAAGGAGAGGTCCTCCCGACCATCCAGACATCATATCGCAATCGTGATTGAAAACTCTGGCATCGCCAAAATTGTGGCTGCCGCTGCGCTTGTGTCTGGGGCGGCAATTCTCCGACATCAGCATTGGTAAGCGTTCGCCATTGTGACCTGCGAGCTGGATGTTTGCGCCTGCTATGAGATGCTCCTCAATTTCTGCAAGGGTGACAGATAGAGGGGTGGGGATGGGCACCAATGTCGACACCCGACCTTCCACAACCGCAACCGCCCAATCGTCATTCCACCCACGTCCGGGCGTTGAGGTGCCGGTCGCCACGTAGGTTATAGGGAGCGCTCGTGATGCATCGCCTTCCGGCAAAAAGGAGCAGTCCTGCCAACGCTCGCCCTCTTTGGTGAAGAAGGCGTGAGCGACGGTGGTGATCACTTCGTGGCGGCGGTTGGGGTCGGCGCTTGATGTGGTAATGAGACTGGCCGTTGGGATGCGCAACGTGTCGGCGCAGGCGACGACTCCGACAAACCCCATCTGATCGTCTGGCGTGATCAGGCGCCGGTCGTCAATTTCAAAGACGTTAGCGAAAGATGGTATGGCCTGAAGAAGCAGCGCCGCAGCCGCAGCTGATAGACCAATGGCAAGGCATTTGCGCCATTGAAAAGCCCGTTCAAGAAAAGCTCGTTCCACACTCATGGAATGACCTAGCCCCATGGTGACGTTGGGGAAGAGTCTAGCATGGGAATGGTAAATAAAAAGGGGCGATACCCTAGGTACCGCCCCTTTTACGAAATTGTGATCGCCTATTCAGGCTTAGTCATTCAGCAGCCGTCATATTTTCGAGCGACATGTATTTGTTGGTATTTCCGTTCAGTTCACGGAGATATTTGATGCCTTCCTCCGCAATGTCGTCACCCACCATTCGGTCCCCCTCTTGGTGGAGCTCTTTCATGTCGATGAAGGCGGCATAGTTTGCCGAGGTGCGGTCCGTAATCACACCGGCTTTCAAAAGCGTTTTGATAAGAACCCGGAAGATATTGGTGGCTTCCATCATGTCCTCACGGACGGCTGCGTCTGTCATGGCTTCCATGAAGGCACTTTGGACCCATTCCCAATCAAGTCCCACGGCTGCATAAATGTGCTTCTTCTGTTCAGGGCTGCCCAGATTGTAGAGAAGCACCTGGAAGACTTCCCAGGCCCAATCCTCAATCTGATTGCGCTCGTGTTCGGAGAGCTTGGGGATGGTTCGATCTGCCCAGATTTTTCCGAACTTATGATGGAACGCCTCGTCTGTCATGGTGAGTTGCATTAACTTGGTCATGACAGGGTCGTTGGACTGCTTGTAGAAGGTTGCGAAGGCGCCCATGGCGAGCCCTTCCACCAACATCTGCATGCCAACGATCTTTTTCCAGACAAGCGGGGACAAAACGAGTTCTGTTAGAAGGTCACCGAGCGCCGGGCCGACAGCGACAGGCTTGCCCCATCTGGCTTTGATGTAGTTGGAGAAGCCTGCGACGTGGCGGGCTTCTTCGCGTGTCTGGTTCGCCGCATATTCCTGCGCACCGGGGTCTTTCAAAATATGACAGAGGCTCGCTGACAAGGCCAATGCACCTTGCTCGCCATGCAGAATGGATGAGAGCGACCATTGCACATCCAGGTTCACCAATTTGATGCGCTGTTTTTCGTTGATCTTGTCATTGATGGCAGTCTGCAATTCAGCAAGGCCGATCGGATCAACCAGGTATTCATTTTCCATATCGAATGGTTGGCTGAAGTCTACAAACTTCGGGTCTTGTGGGTCCCAGAAGTGGTCGTGCGTCGCTGAGATGATTTTGTCGAAGGCTGTTGAGCGATTGCCGTATCGCTCTACCTCCATCATCGCCGGAAAATCGTCCGGCGCGACGGCTTCGTAAGCACTATCAACTGTGATGTTGGTCTGTTCGGTAGACATGGCTCTCCTCCAAGGCGTTCTACAGGGCTTTCTTGGTGGCTAGCCTAACTGCAAAATACGGCGGAAAGCAAAAAAATGACGGGTCAGTCACCTTCTACCGTAGTGATCTACTTGGCTCGGATGAGGCTTGGCCGGCGAATGGCATCCAAGGGCAGGATTTCTGCGGTATTTTTGGGAGGTGGGGCGTCGTGTTTTTCAACTGGCCCTTGATATAGCTCATGGGTCTCGCGGCGTCGGTCCGGTCCCAGATAGGTCGGTGTACGGATAAAAAAGCTCGGATTGCTGACAATTGTGACCAATCTCTCGTAGAGGGTCTGCCTGGAAACAGGCTTTGCGAGATACTCGGTCACGCCGCTTGCGCGCGCCTTTTCGACATGTTTCTTCTCCATGTGGCCGGACAACATGATGATGGGCACGTAGGGGTTGGGGTTGTCGGGATCTGTGCGAATTTGATGCGTCAATTCATACCCGTCCATGGGTGCCATGGCACCATCGGTTATGACAATGTCCGGCGCTGTTTCCATGTAAAGCGCCAATCCCTTTTCGCCATCCTCCGCGATGAGGATGTCGGTAATGTTCATGGCTTCCAGCAGTGCCAGGAGCAGAGTTCGCATCTGCTCGCTGTCTTCGACGATCAAAATTCTAAGGGGGGCAAGGCTGGTTTCGGTCATGGTGTTATCCCTCAGCCTTTTCGTCCGCTGCAGCGATATCTGCAGGTGTTGGCGGGGCACCGGCTAGTTCGTCCAGTCTCTTTAGGACGAGCTGCGCAAAAGTGCCTTCCGGTTCTGGCGACAGATTGGCGACATGGTTGAGGGCTTCAATGTGATCCTCAATTGAGGGAATGGCGTCTGCTGTCTGATCAAAGCGTGCGCAAATTCTGGACGCTATTTGTCCCGACAATGAACGACCAAACGTACCGGCAATACCGCGAATATCATGGGCGATTTCATAGATCTTCGCCCGTGAATCCTGCGTGCCAGATTTCCAATCTATATAGGCGCCTTCCATATCGGAAATATGTGACAGCAGGACTTTTGTGTAATCTTGTTCAAGGATTGAAACGACATCGCTGATACGTGTCAGGATGCGAGGGTCCATGCGCATGTGCGCCCCGTCGGTGACGAGACCCTTTGTCTCGGCAATCGATGGGACAGGAACGATTTCAGGTGGTCCACCCAGAAGCGACCGTGTCGCGACATCTGGCTTATGTTGCATGCTAAACCCTTGCCCCGATCCGAAAGTATCCCCTGATCTTCCGCTGGGTGTTTCGGGAGATTAGTCGTTCAAGGTTAAAAACCTGTCGGCAAACATGGTTGACCAAGCGTTAAACCAAGCGCTTTAGTGCCCGGCACCGGTTGGTTTTGTCGCCTGGGCGGCATCTGGACCAAAATCCTGGTCCAGGCGTGCGAGACGTTCTGCCAGCACGGCTGAGCTGTCTGCAAAAAGGTCCGCGATGCGTGAGGCTGTGCGTCGTGCTGCATCGATTTCTGCAATGGTACGCTCAATTTCAACCTGGCTCGCAAATTCCTCTCGGGGTGACGTGAGGTCGAGGCCTTCAGCGTCGGATGTCAGGTTTGCGACATGGAGGGCAATAGACGCGCGTTCTTCTGAGTCGAGTTTGATTTCGTAAGTGCTTCTGGCGCCATCAAGCAGGTTCATACCGTTATGCTCTGCGCGTGCAACGGTACTGGAAATCGTTTGGAGCAGTGTGATGTAACGGTTTGCGATGAGTGCTCTGCGGCCAGGACTTTCTGTATCGCGGGCAGTCGCCGTGAGCAGTTCGGCTTCCACAAGAAGGTCGGCAACGACATCAATGGCTAGGATTGCGGTTTCAACGGTATTGAGGGCGGTGGCGATCTCTGCACCTGCCTTGGCAACTTTTGCAGGTGCGCCTGTTGCCAGACTTTTCATTACTCTGGTGACGGCTTCGCCACTAGGGACGGCTGCTATCGTCGTCTCGACAGGATTGCCCCGCTTGCCGACAAGTTTGCTGATAAGCCCCATATCCGTTGTTCCTTTGCCGCCAAAGTTGATGTCCAACTATTGGCGCATTGCACTGGATAGACGGTAAATGCCGCAGAGTTTACAGTTTATGAACAAACCATCCCATTGAGGCTTTGATTGTATGCGACTCCTGTCCCGCCTCTATCCGTTGGCACGTGTTATTCTGCGGATTTACTGGCGTTTTTCCCGGCCGTTAACGGCCGGGGCCCGTGTTATCGTGATAGACGAAAAGGATAGGGTCTTGCTCGTTCGACACACCTATATACCAGGTTGGTACTTGCCTGGCGGTGGTGTCGATGGAGGTGAGACCATGCGCAGTGCGGCAGAGCGTGAGCTTTGGGAAGAGGTGGGCGTGACGCCGAAAGCTGACCTAGAGTTCTTCGGCCTCTACGCCAATTTCGCAGAATTCAAGTCAGACCATGTTTCATTGTTTGTGCTGCGCGCCTTCGATATCCAGCCGCGGCCGAATAGAGAGATCGCCGAATTTGGCTTTTTTGACCAGCATGCCTTGCCTGCAGAAACAAGTAAGGCGACGCGTGTGCGTATCCGTGAAGTGATGGAAGGTTTGGCGCCGCCGGACCATTGGGCTGTCGACTGATCCGGCGGCATCCAGTTTGGTTGCGACTAGTTCAACGGTTTTCTGTCGCGCCAGGGCTTTGCTTCTTCCAGCTGTGATGCCAGTCTGATTAAGGTGGCATCCTCGCCAAAGCGTCCTGTGAACATGACCCCAACGGGTAGGCCGTCCGGTGTCCAATGAAGGGGAACGGACATTGAGGGCTGTCCTGTCATATTGAACAGACCGGCATAGGGCATGATTTTGCCCAGGTTCGCGAGATAGGTGCCCACATCCTTGGTCATCATGTCGAGAACGCCGAGTTTTGGCGGTGGCGTCCCGAGGACCGGACAGAGATAAATGTCGTGGCTTTGCATGAACATGCCCATCATCCGCCCCATCTGGTGAATGAAGAGGGTGGCGGCGGCATAGTCAGTACTCGTGCGATCTTTGGCAGCATTGGCCATCAACCAAGTGACGTGCTCCACATCATTCTCGGTGAGGCTCCGGCCCAGCGCTTCCCCTCGTTGCTGCAACGTCAGCGCGACATTGGCACCAATAATGGTGGCTTGTGCATTGCCCATGGCGACCGGGTCAATCGACGGAGCCGCTTCGACAACCTCATGACCGAGAGACTCGCAGAGCTTCGCAGTCTCCAGAATGGAGGCCTCGACTTCCGAGTCTGGCTTTGTGCCGTCGCTTCGCTTGGTGTTGAAAGCGATGCGTAGTTTACCTGTTGGCGCGCCGACTTCCTGCAAGAAGGGCCGTTCCGGTTCTGGTGGTAAATAGGGATCACCCGGGGCCATGCCCGTTGTCGCGTCGAGCAGGGCGGCACTGTCGCGCACGGTGTTGGATACACAATGGCTGATGGACATGCCTGCCCAGCCTTCTCCTCGGTCCGGGCCTGCCGGGGTCCGTCCTCTTGTTGGCTTTAGCCCGAACAAACCGCAGGCAGAGGCTGGAATGCGGATGGAGCCGCCTCCATCAGAGGCATTCGCTAAAGGCACGATGCCTGCGGCGACTGCTGCTGCTGCCCCACCTGATGAGCCGCCGGGTGAATGTTGCAGGTTCCAGGGATTGTGTGTGGGGCCGTAGAGGCGAGGTTCCGTCGTGCCGGTAAGGCCGAGCTCTGGTGAGTTGGTTTTGCCGAAGAGCACAAGACCGGCCTCAAGGTAGCGGTCGGTCAACGTGGTGTTGTGATCGGCTACATAGCCTTCGAAGGCACCTGAACCGTAAGTCGTGACGGTTCCTTCCCAGAGCAGGTGGAGGTCTTTGAGGAGGAAAGGCACGCCCTTAAACGGGCCGTCTGGCAGGCCGTCGGATATGAGCTTGCGGGCTTCGTCATAGTGTTTCAGGATCACTGCGTTGATTTTTGGGTTGATTGCTTCGGTTCGCTCAATTGCTTCGTCCAGCAATTCTGTTGCTGTCACGTCCCCTTTTGCAACGCGTTCTGCCAGACCCAGCGCATCATGATCTTCATATTCTTTGAAGCTACCCACGGTTTTTCTCCCTGTTTCGCATTTTGCTTTTGGGGAAGCTTAGGATGTGGGTCGCAATAAGTCACATTTGCGCGATGTTACGATGACTTAATAATCGGGTTTCCGCAGGGGGAGTAGAGTCTTTGTGGTTTCTTGAAGGAGAATAAAAATGAAACACACTCTTGCCGGATTTGTTGCTGTGGCATCCCTTGTGCTTCCGCTCGGTGGCGTGCAAGCAGCATCAGACCTTTCTACTGATCAATTGAGGTCTCTCAATAATGACCACACACGTATTGTGCGGCAGGCACAGCGGGTCTGCTCTGTTGGCTCATTTTCGGGCGTTGTTAGGCGCGGTCAGAACAATGGCTGTATTATCGGTGATGTTGAGCGTCACGTCCGCTCAGTCGAGGATGCGAATATTCTCATCTTTCATCAGACGCTTCCACTGCGATATCGGTACAGTTCGGAGCGTAGCTTTGGGCAGGTCGAGCGCTACTTTCACTAGAACGGTTTTGGTCGCGTCTCCGGACGCTGAAGTGCTTAAACTTCCGCTGGAAACGCTCCATAAAAAAGCCGCCGATACAAAACTATCGACGGCTTTGTTTAGCGTGAAGTGGGGCGCTTAGATCGGTTCCCACGTGAATACAGAAGCTGTGTTGCCGAGATCGGTCATGTCGCCCTTCATTGCGGGGAACCCATGTGACAGGAGTGTCTCCGGCGTCCAGCCTTCCAGGCGCGTAACGGCGCGTACAGGACGGGGTTGGCTGAAGAGGAAGACTTCGTTGCCACGGACGGAGAAGATCTGACCGCTGACGTCGCACTCAGGAGCAGAGAGACCCACAGCGAAGTTCGCCACCTGGTCTGCGCGCATGGCGTTCTTCATGCGGTCCACGCGTTGGGCCGACGCCTCATCTTTCACGGGGATCGTTGCGATCATGCGGGTCCAGGCGAAGGGAGCGATGACGTTCGAGCGAACGTTCTTCATTGCACCTTCCATAGCGATGATGCGCGACAGCCCGACAATGCCCATCTTCGCTGCAGCATAGTTTGCCTGTCCGATGTTGCCGATGAGGCCCGATGTGGATGTGAAGAGCACATAGTTGCCTTCTTCCTGCTTGCGGAAATGCTCCACAGATGCGCGGGTCATGTTGTAGGAGCCCTTCAGGTGGACCTCTAAAACAGAGTCCCAGTCCTCATCAGGCATTTTGTGGAACATGCCGTCGCGCAGGATGCCTGCCGGGCTGATGATCGTGTGGAGCGCACCGAATTCATCCATGGCCTGCTGGATCATGTTTTCAGCGCCGCTTTTGAGTGCAACGCTGTCTGAGTTGACGACAGCTTCGCCACCAGCTGCCTTGATTTCGTCCGCCACCTGCTGAGCGGGGCCCGCGCTGCCTTCATCACCGCCAGCGACGCTACCGCCTAGGTCGTTCACGACCACTTTGGCTCCCTGGCGCGCGGCGATCAGTGCGCATTCTTTGCCGATGCCGTTTGCAGCACCGGTCACGAGCACGACTTTTCCTTCAAGCAATCCCATTTGTGATCTCCCTGTTCCTATTTCTGGCCGCCGCTCCCCGAGAGGTGTCGAAACGGCTTTTTGGTTGGCGCTGAAGCTACCCGAAGGCACCGGTATGGGGCCAGCCTTTTTGCCGTTTTTAGGCGTGTCGATCAGCCTGCCGTAGCGAAACGGGTGCCGTGGACGTCGGTTTTTCTGGACGGCCTGGTTTTTCCCTGCTACCTCAGCCCCTTCGCGGTTGTCTAAAGCCCGCGAAACTAAGGACGGCAAGATGATTTTGGCGAAAGCCCATTTGCGACGACGACGTACCGAGCGGGGGACCAAATCCCTCGATCTTTGCGTGCGCGTGCCTGCCTTCCTCTGAACGGCTGGAGACAAGTTCAGACAAGCGCCGCTCAAATGCTTGCTGTTCTGTAGCCGTTTCGAAAGATTACTCCCATGGTGTTCGATATTTTCCCGGAAACTCCGGCGCACGAGACCGATATTGAAGCTTTGCATGACCTGAGTTTTGGGCCGGGGCGTTTTGCCAAAACTGCTTATCGGATGCGCGAAGGCGTTCCGCCGGTGCCCTCTTTAAGCTTTGTTGCCTTTGCCAAGATTGACGATGTGCCGCGCATGGTCGGCAGCATACGGTTCTCTCCGCTGTTGATTGGTGGCGACAAAGGATTGTTGCTTGGTCCTCTTGCGATGGACCCGTCTGTGCGTGGGCAGGGGGGTGGCCTGGAGCTCATGCGGACTGCGCTCGACGCGGCACGTGCCGAAGGGCATGGGTTTGTCATTCTGGTTGGAGATGCGCCCTATTATGCGAAGGTGGGCTTCAAACAGGTGCCTCCCGACAAGATTACATTGCCGGGCCCGGTTGATAAGGGACGCTTGCTCTATTGTGAACTTGTACCTGGTGGGTTCGACTCTGTCTCAGGGGTGGTTGAGAAGGGCGTCTGAGCGGGTTGCTTATCTGCTTTCGCGCCGCCAGCCAAGCAACAGAAGGCCAATCATGAGTGGCAGGGCGATCCATGGTGAGAGCAGCGGCACTTGTGTCACAGCTTTTAGGACATAGCCGCCATTGCGTCTCAAGCCCGCCCAAGCATCTCCCGCAGCGTCGCGACCGGGGCGTACACTGCGTAGGGTGGGCGCCTCGCCCAACTCGTTGACCCAGAAAGCCCCGCCGCCATTTTCGGCAATGAGTGGCGCAAGGAGTTTTTCGGTTGCACGGACTTCTTTGAATTCGCGTGGATTTGCAGGACCAACAGCAGCAACGGCCTGTAATGTAGAGTCAGCTACTTGGTGCAGACCGATCTCTTCTGTAGCGATGCTTCCGGTAAATCGGCCAGGAGCGGTCTCTGATAAGGTGAGTGCCTCTGTTGCGCCAGATGGCAAGGTCACGGTGACCTGTTCAGCCTCAGACGCCATGGTCCGCCGCTCAATAGTCAGGCTTCCATCATTGCCAGTTGCTAGAAGCCGTTCTTCTTCGAGATCCGGCTCTTTCATCAGCCAGTGCGCCAGACGGCGCAGCATCTCTGCCTGCGGGCCACCACCTTCAAAGCCGCGCGCCCAAAGCCAGGCGTGATCAGAGAGAAGTTGGGCAACCCGTCCTTCGCCCACTGTGTCGAGGACCATAAGCGGGCGTCCCTCGGGGCCTTCCATAACGGTACGTCCTGAGGTTTGTGCTGCCTCGATCAGACGAAACCAACGGGCCCATTCCGGCGGGTTTGTTTCGCTGCCTGGAAGAGCCGCCGTGACAGGGTGTCGACTCCCATCTTCAGTCAATGTGGCTCTGAAGCCTTCCTCGACAATCTGTCCCGTTGGTTGTGCTGGCAGGATCCCTGCTAAGGGCGTGCGATAGATGGAGAAGGGGGATGCAAATGCGGGGCCCGCTGCAGCGAGCACGGCGCCCCCATTTTCCACGTAACGGGCCACATTTCCGAGATAGACGATAGGCAATACGCCGCGGCGTCGGTAGCGATCAAAAATAATGAGATCGAACTCATCCAGTTTGGCGGAAAAGAGCTCGCGGGTCGGGAAGGCAATGAGCGACAGCTCGGAGATAGGCGTGCCATCCTGTTTTTCAGGTGGCCGGAGAATTGTGAAGTGCACCAAGTCGACGGAGGGATCCGCTTTCAAGAGATTGCGCCAGGTTCTCTCACCTGCGTGGGGCTCGCCGGAGACAAGGAGCACCCGCAGCCTGTCTCGGATGCCTGTTAGAACCAATGTGGCTTTGTTGTTCTGAGCTGTCAGTTCATTGGGCAATGTCGCCGCGATGATTTCCACCACATTCTCACCGCCATGGGGGAGCGCTAACGCGGTTGTCGTTTCATTGCCTGGTTCGACGCTTAGTTGATTGACGCGTTCGCCGTTCAGTCGTACTTCGACCTTCACCGGTTGGGTTTGGTCGCTGCCTTCCTCATCCACTCTAAAACGAACAGTGATTGGCTCACCAACAATCCCGAACCGGGTTGCTTCTTCCACAACGAGCTTTCGGTCGGTCGCTTTGGGGTTACCGATGAGCACGCCGTGAAATGGCGCATCGATGCCGAGCGTCGTGAGGCTTGGGGGTGTGTCATGCACTTGCCCATCGCTTACAATGAGAACCCCTGCAAGTCGCTCGCGCGGGACATCCGCGATGGCACTATCCAAAGTGCCGAATAGGGCAGTCCCACCGTCTTTTGCCGCTTTATCGCTTTCGACGATGCGCACGTCGAGATCTGCTATCAGGTCCAATTGGCTTTTCAATCGACTCACAGCCGTGTCGCGGGTCTCTGCTCTCCCGCCAAGCTTCATGCTGTCGCTATTGTCGATGAGGAGCACAGCGACATCGTCAATTGGTTCGCGATCTTCCTCACGAAGGGTGGGGTTGGCGAGAAGGGCGAGCAAGACCGCAAAGGCCACCGCGCGATAGATTGTGCCCGACGCGCGCAGCCATGAGGCACCCAGAATAGCGCCCAGCGCAAGGATGCCGAGGCCTGACAACCATATCGGTGCAATAAGTGGGTCTGTGACGAGGCTCCAACTCATGTCATTGCCCTAACCGTTCCAGGAGGGCTGGCAGGTGAACCTGATCTGCTTTGTAGTTGCCGGTGAGCGCGTACATGACGATGTTTACACCTGTCCGCGCTGCAATTTCACGCTGGCGTTCTCCGCCGGGAACAGCTGCGTAAAGAGCGCGCCCAGACGCATCGCGGGCCCAGGCACCTGCATAGTCATTTGATCCAATGAGAATAGCCGAGACACCATCATTGCTTGTGGAGGTAGTCCCGTCACCTGCTCGGGCGCGCTCAATCCAGAGATGCCCCCCATCCCAGCGACCGGGGAAGTCTGCCAGTAGATAGAATGCTTTTGTCAGCACGTGGGTGTCTGGCACTGGCTCTAGCGGCGGAATGTCGAGCTGTTCCAGTAGGTCGCGTAACACCTGGGTCGATCTGGTGGTCAGACCTTGAATGGTGCGGTCCTGGTCGCGTGTGTCGAACAAGATCGTGCCGCCCTGGCGCATATAGGCTTCAATCCGCGCGAGCGCGGCTGGGGTCACGTCAGATTGAAACTCACTGATGGGCCAATATAGCAGTGGGAAGAAAGCAAGCTCATCCTGCTCGATGTTGACCCCGATGGGTACTCCTGGCTCCAGTGCAGTGCGTCGGCGGAGTGCGTCGCTTAAGCCTGTGAGGCCTGCGTGGCTTAGCTCATCCAGTTCGCTGTCGCCTGTCAGGACATAAGCGAGGTGTGTTTCAAGGACCGCAGCGAGGGCAGCTTCATCGCTTTCCGCTGCTTCGGTTGTGCCTGGTGTTGAGATGAGCAGAAGGGCTGCCAGGCTCAATGCTGCGGGATGTGCTTTTGAGAACTGTTGCCGTGACAGTTTGCCACTTAAAACCAGCGCTGCAATGCCGTCTGCCAGCAGCAAGAGGAATGCAATGACGAAAATAGGTGCTTTGAGGTCCAATTCGTTGCCGTGCGTAAATGTGCGTCGGCTGGTCACGCCTTCCAGCTCGGGTAGGGGTGTGAGCACTGTTTCGGCGTTGGTAAGGTTGAGTGCGCGCGCAGACCCTGCATCACCATAGAGGCCGGGTGGATGAATGGCCGTCGGCTCGATCTGTGTCAGATCTGCACGTGTGATCGGTATCGTCCAGGGTGGTGGTGTGGTGAAGTTGCCAAAGGCATCAATCATCATACGAGGTGCCAGGGTGGCACCAATGTTTGTGTCCTGTGCGATTGCTGTACCTTGGGCGAGATCAACGAGTCGGCGCAGCATATCCACGTAGAGTCCTGACAGTGCCAGATTGGACCATTCTGCATTTGCCGTGACGTGAAAGAGGACAATCCATCCGTCTCCTTCAGCGCGCGCTGTGACAAGGGGGGTGCCGTCCTTCAACTGTGCCCAGACGCGGCCTGCTAGGTTGCCCCGCGGGTCGGCAAGAACCTGTCTTTTGATGGTGACGTCTTCGGGGACGGCGATGCCTGAAAATGGGCTGTTTGCGGCGAACGGTGCAAGTGTCTGTGGTTCAGTCCAGGATAGAGCGCCGCCGAGTTCGCGTCCTCCTGATCGTAACGGCACGGGAATGAGCGGGTCGGTTTGTGCCGCAAGACGAGGGCCAGCAAAACGGACCAGCACGCCGCCATCCTTAATCCACTCTGATGTGATTTCTACATCAGGTGGTGACAGACGTCCGAGATCTGACAAAAGCAAGACGGAGAGTGGTTCTGCCAACAATTGCGCGACAGAACTTGCATCTTCATCCTCTTTGGACGGTGTCCGCACGTCGACAAAGGGTTCCAGCGCCCGTTCCAGATAGTAGAGATCTGACAGAAGCGGTTGGTCTTTCGCTGTGCCCGACACCATGCCGAGTGTTCGCCGCCGCCAGCGTTCATCCAGCACAAGCGTGCTCCCGGCTGTCGCATTGCTGCTCAAAGAGATGCGTGAGATTTCGTTTCGAAGTTCCAGCGGAAGGTTAAAAATGGCTTCAGTGCGCAAATCATTGTCTGAAAACGAGAAGGGGGCACGCCCGAGCGGACGGCCATCGACAGCAAATGCAGTGATGTCGCCCTGGTGGAGTGCTGCTTTGTTTGCGCGAATGATTGGCACTGCCACAGTGCCCGTCCCGGCAGCGGGGGGAAGGAGGGCGAGAGCCTGATTGCTCGCTAACGGTTCAATGAGCTCAATATCTGAGTTGAGTGCGGTCAGGTAGCTTGCGAGAGCGTCCGCTTCACCATCCTCCAGCCCATCGGAAATCCAGATGGCCTGGCTAGGGTTTTCTGTGAGTGTTTGAAGCTTTTCGATCAGCGCTAAACGATCCACGTCGAGCGGTTGGGGTTGAAGGGCGCCTAAGCGACTTTCTGCCTCAGATGATCCTTCGAAGCCCAGTGCTTCGGGAATTGCGTCAGGCGCTGATCCGACGACGGCAACTCGGCGATTGTCGCGGGCGGCCTGAGTGATCAGGCTGGTGGTGAGCGCCTGGCGTTGTGACCAATCTGAGGCTGAAGCCCAGCCATTGTCGATAATGATCAGCAGCGGGCCTGATCCGGCAATGCGGTCGGCTGGTCGCCAAAGCGGTGCGGCCAAGGCGACGATGATAAGTGCTGCCAGTGTCAGCCGTAGGAGCAGCAGCCAGAGCGGGGTGTGCGCTGGGCTTTCTGTTTCTGGCACAAGGCCAAGCAGAAGTCGGATTGCTGGAAACCGCACGCGTTGTGGTGCTGGCGGTGTTGCGCGTAGCAGCCACCAGATCACGGGCAGGCTAAGCAGACCGATCAATGCCCAGGGGGCGGCAAAAGCAAGGGGGCCAAGCGAGAGCATCAGGGCCTGGCCATCTGAATAGCATCGGGAGTGCCCGAAATGACGCCATAGAGCGAGAGCAGTGCGCTGGTTGCAGAGTGGTCCGTCCGGTGGGTGGCAAAGGACCAGCTGATGGACCGTGCCATGTCCTGCAATGCTGCTTGGTGGCCCGCAAGCCGATCCTGGTAGGCGGTCCGGATGGATTCAGCGCGGCTCACCAGGAGTTTGAGATCTTCCTCTACACCTTCGAATTCCGTGCGCCCATCAAAGGGGAGATCGGTCTCGGCTGGGTCCAACACTTGCACAAGATGGCCCGTCACACCGGAGGCGGCGAGCTGACGGATGCGGTGCGAAAGTTGTTCTGTCGGATCAAGAAAATCGCCGATGAGCACTATGGTGGCGTATCGGGGTAGATCTTGAAGGGGCGGCAAACCTGATTGGTCGCCGACCTCTGCCTCGTTGCCCAGCCAATGATTGCTCAATCGGTCAAGTCCTGTACGTCCGCTGGTCGGCATGCCGTCTTGGCCGAGAGCTGCAACCCGCTCTCCCGCCCGAGTAAGCAGGTTTGCGAGTGCCAAACCCAAGATCAGAGCTCGATCTTGCTTGAGGCAAGGGGCGAAGTCAGATCGATAAGCCATGGAGGCCGATTGATCACACCAAAGCCAAACGCTTTGGGAGGCATCCCATTCATTCTCCCGCACGAAGAGATGCTGGGACCGGGCGGACTGGCGCCAATCAACAGCGCTTGCTGTGTCGCCGGTGTCGTAGCGTCTGTATTGCCAGAAGCTCTCTCCTGGCCCCGTCCGCCTGCGTCCGTGGATGCCTTGCTCAACCGTGTTTGCGACACGCTCAGCTTCTGCCATCAAGGGCGGCAGGGTCGCGCTCAGAGATTGGGCTTCGGCAAAAGTGGTCGTGCCCTCAGGTCTGGTCGACAGTTTGGCCATGAGGCGTGTTACCCGAGCCGTTTCGTCAGGCGGTCAATGACTCCCGCAACAGTGACGCCCTCTGCGCGGGCGGCAAAGGTGAGTGCCATGCGATGGCGCAGCACCGGTTCCGCTAGGGCGACCACATCGTCGACGGACGGCGCAAAGCGGCCATCCATCATGGCTCGAACCCGAACAGCGAGCATCAGTGCCTGGCTCGCGCGGGGGCCAGGCCCCCAGGCAACATGTTCGGCAACCTCAGCTACGTCACCCTCATGCGGGCGGGCACTTCTCACAAGTTCCAGGATCGTATCGACGACCTGATCACCTACGGGAATGCGGCGGACAAGGCGCTGGATCCCCTTCAGTTCGTCGGCCGTCAGAACCTGCTTGGCTGTCGTTTCGTCTGATCCAGTGGTTGCGAGCAGCATACGGCGCTCTGCTTCCAGATCTGGGTAGTGGACGTCGATCTCCATCAAAAACCGGTCGAGCTGGGCCTCTGGCAAAGGATAGGTGCCTTCCTGCTCCAGCGGGTTTTGGGTCGCCAGCACATGGAAGGGGCGTGGCAGTTCGTGACGTTGGCCTGCGACTGTGACGTGATGTTCCTGCATGGCCTGGAGAAGTGCTGACTGCGTGCGCGGGCTGGCACGGTTGATCTCATCGGCCATGAGGAGCTGGCAAAAGACCGGCCCGGGGATGAAGCGGAAATTGCGCTTGCCGCTGTCGCTTTCCTCCAGCACCTCTGAACCCACAATATCGGCTGGCATGAGGTCCGGTGTGAACTGGACGCGTTTGTCATCTAGGCCAAGAACTGTCCCCATCGTGTGCACCAGCAGGGTTTTGGCAAGGCCTGGAACTCCTACAAGGAGCGCATGACCACCGGCCAGCACGGTGATGAGTGTCTGGTCGACCACTGGCTCCTGCCCATAGATGATCTCGCCAATAGCTGACTTCGCCCGAGCGATCTTCTCACCAGCGGCTTCAATTTCTTTGACGACGTCGCCGCCTTCTTCACTGACTGTCTGCATTGCCCTACATATATGGTTGCGTGAGACGGGAATAAGGCCCGGCACGGGGGAATCGGTGGCTTTTTGTCTTCGTTTAGCCAGTGTAACGGGACTCGTGTCCTCTTTGTGACCGCCAAATCGGTCATTTTTGGCCCAGTCAGCGGTCATTATGACCCGGCTTTGGGGCTTGAGGATACTTTCGGGGACATGACAAGGTTGTGAGGAGCTAGGTTTTAGATGTCTGGGAGCGAAAAAACGGAAGATGGCGGCTCAGCTGATCCGGCAGCGCGGGCACCGACCGAAGTTCTCAAAGGCTTAGGGGCCGCCCAAGCCGCAGGGGAAAAGGCGCGGGGCTTGCCGCCGGTGCACCTCTGGAACCCACCTTTCTGTGGTGATCTGGATATGCGGATCAAGCGGGACGGGACCTGGCATTATCTGGGTTCACCAATTGGGCGCGAACGGCTAGTGCGGCTTTTTTCGACGGTTTTGCGGAAAGATGAGGATGAGTACTTCCTTGTCACCCCGGTCGAGAAGATCGGGATTACGGTCGATGATGTCCCCTTCTTGGCGGTGGCGATGACGGTTGAGGGGGAGGGACGGACTCAGGTTCTCTCGTTTAAAACGAGCGTCGGCGATATTGTGACGGTCGACGTCGATCACCCGATGCGGTTTGAGGTGGATAAAGCGACCGGGGAGCCTGCGCCTTACGTGCTGGTTCGAGCCCGGCTCGAAGCGCTCATCAACCGGGCAGTCTTTTACGACCTCGTGGAGCTTGGCGTCGAAGAAGAGATAGACGGTGCGCGCTGGTTCGGCGTTTGGAGTTCCGGTGATTTCTACAAGTTCATGCCTGCGGGCGAGTTGGTGGCCTGAGGTTTATGGAAGATTACAAAGCACGCATTCTTGCCAGCATTGATCTGGAAACCCCGTCGCTGGACCGCATTCTGGAACCGACGGGGGCTGGTGTTCGGGGTGACAAAGACCTGAACCCTGACGATTGGGTTGATCCAAAGGACCGACCTGATCTTCGGCTTGCGGCTGTGCTCGTGCCGATCATTGAACATGAGGCAGGGCCGACGGTTTTGCTTACACGTCGCGCCGATCATCTCAATTCCCATTCCGGTCAAGTGGCTTTTCCAGGTGGCAAAGTTGATCCAGGTGAGACGCCTGTCGACGGGGCGCTGCGTGAAGCGGAAGAGGAGGTTGGGCTCGACCGTTCTTTTGTGGATGTTGCCGGGTTCCTGAACCCTTACGAGACTGGTACCGGGTTTCGTATCCTGCCGGTGATCTCCTTTGTGCGTCCGGGCTTTTCGTTGACGCCGGAACCGGGTGAAGTGGCCGAAATATTTGAAGTGCCGCTCAACTTTCTCATGAATGTCGATAACCATGAACGCCATAGTGTTTTTTGGCGTGGAAAACGCCGCGCCTATTATGCAATGCCCTATCAGGGTCACTATATATGGGGCGCAACAGCCGGTATGATCCGGAACCTCCATGATCGGCTACAAGATGGGACGAATTCTTGATGGCGCGCTTCCTCATTAACTTCCTTTTTTTTCTTCTCCCTTTTGCGACCTATTGGGTGTTTATCCTGATTTCCCGCAAGGCCGAGGATCGCCCGGACCTTAAGTGGAGCGAAGCGCCCTTCGGGTGGCTGATCGTCGCCGGATTGACGCTGGGCGTTGGGAGTATGGTCGTTGCCGGAATCTACACCGCCAACACAGCGGGTACTGACTATGAGCCCGCACGATTGATCGACGGTGAAATTCAATCTGGCACGGTCGAGTAGGACCCTGAGACTGGATTTGGGAGCAGGTGATGAGTGAACAAAAGCGAGGCGAACTCGCTGTCCATGACTGGTTGAAAAATGCGACCACGCAGAAAGTGATGGAAGCGCTTGGCGGTAAGGAGTGCCAAGCGCGTTTTGTTGGCGGATGCGTGCGCAATGCGCTTTTGATGGAACCCGTCAGTGATGTGGATGTCGCCACGGTTCATGCGCCGGCTGAAGCAACGCAGCTTCTGGAAGCGGCGGGCGTCAAAGTCGTACCGACCGGCTTTGATCACGGCACGGTAACGGCGGTCCTCGACGGCAAACATTTCGAAGTGACAACGCTTCGTGTCGATGTGGCGACCGACGGTCGGCGGGCAGATGTCGCGTTCACGCAAGACTGGGTGGAGGACGCGAAGCGGCGCGACTTCACTATGAATGCGCTCTATGCGGATATGGATGGAACGGTGCATGACCCGCTCAGCGGTCGCGCTGACCTGGATGCTCGCCTGGTGCGGTTTATCGGCGATCCCCATGACCGTATCCGCGAAGACTATCTGCGGATCCTGCGGTTCTTTCGTTTTCATGCGCATTATGGATCGGGTGAGCCGGATGCAGCTGGCCTTAGGGCCTGTGCCGAAGAGGCTGATGGTCTGAAGCAGCTCTCAGCAGAGCGGGTGCAAGCGGAGCTTCTAAAGTTACTTGGCGCAGATGAAGCGGGAGACGCGCTTCGGCAAATGGCGGCGACGGGTATTCTTCCGCTCGTTCTGCCAGAGGCGACACGCCTCGACCGACTGGAAGCGGTCGTGGATATTGAAGCGAACCAGCTCTTTACATCTGATCCTGTGCTGCGCCTCTCAAGTGCGCTGGAACTTGACGCAGATGGTGTTGAGGCGCTTGCGAACCGGTTGAAGTTGTCTAAGAAGGATCGTGATCGCACCAAAAATATGCAGACCGATGAAACGAAAATCGTCTGCTATCTCTCTGTGCGTGAAGTGCACAAAGCGCTCTACCTCATGGGCGTGCAGTGTTTCAAAGACCGGGTCATGCTCGGCTGGGCGACGGACAAGAAAGGTGCCAATGCCATGCAATGGCGGGCGCTGCTTGCGATGGCGGACAGCTGGGAACGGCCCAAGCTCGCCCTTAATGGTTCCATGATGAAGGCCGCTGGCGTTCCGGAGGGGCCGGAGATGGGCCGAGTCTACAAAGAGGTCGAAGAATGGTGGGTTGATGCGGGCTTCATCGAAGATGAGTTCTCCATCATCGAACGGTTGAAGGCTGTCGTTCAGGCAACGGTGTATTGAGTCGTGGGTGAAGGATCAGTTTTCTCCCTTTCAGGCAAGCGGGCGCTCGTTACGGGTGCGACGCAAGGCCTTGGGTTTGAGATTGCAAAAGCATTTGCTGAGGCCGGTGCGCAAGTTCTGCTGAACGGGCGTGATGCGGCACGAGCGAGGGGTGCTGCGGACAAGCTCCGTATGGAAGGTGACGTGCAGCCTCTCGTATTTGATGTCGCGGACGAAGTGGCTGTCGCTTCTGCGTTCGACGCGCTTCGAGATGATGGGCTCGACATTCTTGTGAACAATGTGGGGCTCCGCGATCGTCGTGCGCTGGATGACCATTCGCTCGACGATGTGCGCACGATGCTCAATGTAAATCTTGTGGCGCCTTTTGATCTGTCGCGCCGCGCCGCAGCGCTTATGAGCGCAGGCGGGCGCATCATCAACATCACGTCGATTGCTGGGCCACTGTCGAACAAGGGCGACACGCCTTACACGATTGCGAAAGGCGGGCTTGAATCTCTTACGCGGGCATTGGCGGCGGAGCTCGGCGAACGGCAGATCACCGTGAATGCTATTGCACCGGGTTTCTTTGCGACGGAACGCAATGACGAGATGACAACTGATCCCACTATCGACAGATGGCTTGAGCAACGCACAAGCCTGGGGCGGTGGGCGTGCCCGGAAGAGATTGGCGGTGCAGCGGTATTCCTCGCGTCAGAGGCTGCGTCCTATGTCACCGGCCATGTGCTTTTTGTTGATGGTGGCTACGCCGCGCATTTTTGAGGAGTTAAGTTGCTTCAAGGCCATTTCACTTCGGGTGGCATAGAGGACAGGATTGAGTCCACATTGCCGCCGGTCTTGAGGCCAAAGGTTGTGCCCCTGTCGTAGAGAAGGTTGAATTCCACATAACGCCCGCGCCGGATCAGTTGTTCTTCCCGGTCAGCTTCCGTCCATGGCTCGTCAACGTGTCGACGGACCAGCGTTGGATAGATGTCGCGGAAGGCGCGGCCAACATCCTGGGTGAAGGCAAAGTCCTTGTCCCAGTCGCCCGTATTATGACGGTCATAAAAGATGCCACCAATACCGCGGGGTTCATCGCGATGGGGCAGGTAGAAATACTCATCACACCATTTTTTGAAGCGTTCATAGAAGTCGCTTCCATGGGTGTCGCAGGGCGCTTTCATGGCGGCATGAAAATCAATAGTGTCTTTGTGTTCCTGGGTCCGGTTGCGATCAAGCACGGGTGTTAAGTCAGCACCGCCACCGAACCACCATTTGGTGGTGACGATCATGCGGGTGTTCATATGCACGGCAGGCACGTTCGGGTTCTGCGGATGGGCGATGAGAGAGATGCCGCTTGCCCAGAAGCGCGGGTCTTCATCGGCGCCAGGAATTTGTGCGCGGAACTCCTCAGAGAATTCACCAAACACAGACGAGGTATGGACGCCTACTTTCTCAAAGACGCGGCCTTTCATGACGGACATGACGCCGCCGCCTTTTTCTTCGTTTGCGTCGCCCCGATTCCATGGAGTGCGTTCAAAACGCCCGGCAGGTCTATCAGACAAGGTGCCGGTCAGTTCGTCTTCTAACTGTTCGTAGGACGCGCAGATCTCGTCGCGAAGCGATTGGAACCAGGTTTCAGCTTTGGTCTTTGCGGCGTCGATATCCATGTTCACTCTGTTGTTATGGCGCGCCGTTTTCATTATTTGGCCCCATGATTTGGGTCAAGGCACGGACGGGCGTGTGATGTTTAGGTTGGCGCACAATATGTCGGTGTGGCCCAAAACTGAAGTATCTCATGACTCGTTCTTCGCTTTCTCTTGCTCTTAAGTATGACCGGCCGGTGCCGCGCTACACGAGCTATCCCACAGCCCCTCATTTCTCAGACAGCGTTGGAGAGGATGTTTATCGCGCGTGGTTGACGGACCTCGACCGGTCAAAACCGCTGTCGCTCTACATTCATGTGCCTTTTTGTGCCGCGATGTGCTGGTTCTGCGGGTGCAATACCAAGATTGTGGCGCGTTATGACCCGGTCGCCTCTTATGTAGATCATGTCCTGAAAGAAATCGCGCTTCTCGCCGAGGCGCTCCCCGCACGCTTTCCCGTTGCTCATATTCATTGGGGTGGGGGCAGCCCCACCATGCTGACGCCAGAGGACTGGGCGCGTATGGTTGACGCCCTGCATACTCATTTTGATCTCTGCGATGATGTGGAGCTGGCGGTGGAACTCGATCCGCGCACGGCGACTGAAGACTATGTGCAGGCGCTGGCGAAAGCTGGGGTCAGCCGGGTCAGCATTGGCGTGCAGGATTTTGACGAACGGGTTCAAGAAGCCATCAATCGCATCCAGCCCTATGACATGACCGCCCAGGTGGTGGGTTGGCTTCAGGGCGCCGGGATCACGGCCATCAATATGGATCTTATGTATGGGCTCCCGCATCAGACGGTGGAGAGCGTGATTGATCAAGTGGATCTGGCGGTGTCCCTCGATCCGCAACGGGTAGCGCTTTTTGGCTATGCCCATGTGCCGTGGATGAAGAGCCATCAGAAAATGATTGATGAGGCGGCACTCCCTGATGCGGAAGCCCGCTTCGCGCAGTTTGAAGCCGCTCGCGCACGTTTGATTGAGCTTGGCTACGTTGCTGTTGGATTTGATCATTTTGCGCTGCCTGGTGACCCGTTGGCGGGCGAGGGCGTGCAGCGGAACTTCCAGGGCTATACAAGCGATGATGCAGAAACCCTGATTGGGCTCGGCGCGTCTTCTATTGGGTCCTTGCCGCAAGGCTATGTGCAGAACCAACCGTCGCTCGCTTCCTACAAAGACGCTGTACAGGCGGGGCACCTGCCCATCGTGAAAGGGCGGGCCTTGAGCGAAGATGACCGGGAGCGCCGCGACATTATCAATGATCTGATGTGCACACTGCACGCAGACCTTGCTGGTGGACGCGATCACTACAAACGAGAACTGAAGTGTCTGGAACCGCTCATGGATGATGGTCTGGTTGAGCTGCAAGGGGATCGTCTTGTGGTCACAGAAGAAGGGCGTCCGCTCGTTCGTGTGGCTGCGGCTGCCTTTGACACCTATCTTTCGAACGGCGCAGGGCGCCATTCCAAGGCGGTTTGAAGGTGTGCCTATCTAGACGGTGGGGAATGCACCGAGCTGTCGGAGCGCCTCGCCTGCGACCATGGCGCAGGCGGAAGAGACATTGAGCGATCTGGCTCCCTCAGCCATGGGGATATAGAGACGGGCATCTGCTCGGTCGTGGACATGGGGGGGCACGCCAGCGCTCTCGCGGCCCATGAGCACAACATCGCCCTCTTTGTACTCAAAGTCCTGGTAGGGCTCTGCAGACGCCGTGGTCATGAGGATTAGACGGGCTTCTGGGCTCAGATTCTCCAGGTAAGCGTCCCACGAATCGAAGCGATGCATGGCCGCGATGGTCAGATAGTCCAGTCCGGCGCGCTTCAGGCCTCTGTCTGAGAGTGGGAAGCCGCAGGGCTCAATAATATCCACAGGTACACCCAGGCAGGCCCCTAAACGTAGAATATTCCCAGTATTCTGCGGTATATCGGGCTCAAATAGGGCAATTCGCATCGTTTACGGTATCCTCAAACAGGTATGGCATTCCTGACGTGATCTCGCACAGATCGCCGCATGCGTCATCCTGCCACTTCAAAGTCCCAAGGACTGGACAATTTATGTATGGAATGCCACAAACGCGGCAATGCGGGGACGAGGGGACAAAGCCCCGCAAATTCCGGTTTTGGGCGTCCGTCCTGGCCACCTGACGATGGTCAAATGGGCTGGCGCTGCACTTTAAATAAAGGAGACCTCAACCGTGGCAACCACCGACACGGATGAGCCGACACGGCGCGATTTCCTCTATGTAGCCACAGGCGCTTTTGCAGCTGTAGGCGTTGCGGGCATTGCCTGGCCACTCATCGATCAAATGAACCCGGATGCGTCCGCCTTGGCGCTCGCTTCCATCGAAGTGGACATTTCCAATGTGGAAGTGGGCCAGTCGATCACGGTTAAATGGCGCGGGAAGCCTGTCTTCATCCGCCGCCGGACCGAAAAAGAGATTGCGGAGGCCGATGCGGTCAACCTCGCTGATCTCAGAGACCCTCAAACAGATGCAGAACGTGTCATCAAGCCGGAATGGCTGGTGATGGTTGGCATTTGTACGCACCTTGGCTGTGTGCCGAAGGGGCAGAAGGTTGCCGATGAGAAGGGCGATTATGATGGGTGGTTCTGTCCATGCCACGGTTCGCACTATGATACGGCTGGCCGTATCCGTCGCGGCCCAGCGCCACTCAACTTGGAAGTGCCTGAATATGACTTCCTGTCCGACGACAAAATCAAGATTGGTTGAGGGAATAGATCATGAGCGGTGAAAGCACCTACGAGCCCTCAAATGGCTTTACCAAGTGGATGGATGATCGTCTTCCGATCATGCGTCTGGGGTATGACTCCTTTATCGTCTATCCAACACCCCGCAATCTGAACTATTGGTGGACGTTCGGGGCAATCCTGACCTTCTGTCTTGTTATCCAGATCGTGACAGGCATCGTGCTCGCAATGCACTACACGCCACATGTGAGCATGGCATTTGATAGCGTTGAGCACATTATGCGCGACGTAAACTATGGCTGGCTCATTCGCTATGTACATGCGAACGGCGCTTCGATGTTCTTCCTAGCCGTTTACATCCATATGTTCCGGAGCCTCTATTACGGCTCCTATAAGGCACCGCGTGAGGTGCTTTGGATCCTGGGTGTGCTGATCTACCTCCTTATGATGGCTGCTGGCTTTATGGGCTATGTGCTTCCTTGGGGGCAAATGAGCTTCTGGGGTGCAACGGTTATCACTAACCTGTTTGGTGCGATCCCATTGATTGGCGATCCACTGCGGGAATGGCTCTGGGGTGGGTTCTCCGTTGATAACCCAACACTTAACCGTTTCTTTTCCCTTCACTACCTTATCCCCTTCCTGATTGCAGGGGTTGTGGCACTCCATGTTTGGGCGCTGCACGTGACGGGTCAGAACAACCCAGCTGGGATTGACGTAAAGGATGAGCAGGACACGGTCCGGTTCACACCTTACGCAACGATCAAAGACGTATTCGGTCTGTCGATCTTCCTGTTGCTTTTTGGCTACTTCGTGTTCTTCAATCCGAACGCGCTCGGCCACGCAGACAACTACATTGAAGCGAACCCGCTGGTGACACCGCCACACATTGTGCCGGAATGGTATCTGCTGCCGTTCTACGCAATCCTGCGGGCCATTACATTCGACATTGGTCCAATCGACTCCAAGCTTGGTGGCGTGATTGCCATGTTTGCATCGATTGGGATCTTGTTCGTGCTGCCTTGGCTGGATACGTCGAAAGTACGCTCTGCGCGCTTCCGTCCTCTGTTCCGCCAGTTCTTCTGGATCTTCGTGGCCTGTTGTCTTGGCCTTGGGTATCTGGGTGGGCAGCCGGCTGAAGGCGGTTATGTGATTGCTGCTCAAATCCTGACGGCATATTACTTCGCTCATTTCCTCATCATCCTGCCGGTTCTGGGCCTTGTCGAGAAGACCAAACCTTTGCCGGAGAGCATTGCGCAATCAGTGCTGAGTGGCGGGGGCGGTTCGTCTGAAGCGACCGCGTCTCCAGAGACACGCGGATAAGGGGCGGAAAAATGACCACACATTTGAACGAAACTGAGAGCCGTCCTTGCATCTTCACCCGCGCATGTAGCGTTGTTCCCTTCTTGGGGGCTGTTGCGATTGTTGTGCTTGGGGCGATGTTCCTGACAATGGGCGGTGCTAAGGCTGCCGGTCCTGCTGTTGAGCTGAAGGAACGTGACTGGTCCTTCGATGCGCCTTTCGGCACATTCGACCGGTCTGCGCTCCGCCGTGGCTATAAGGTCTATTCAGAAGTCTGCGCGGCTTGCCACGCAATGGACCTCATGAAGTTCCGGAACCTGTCACAGCCTGGCGGTCCGGAGTTCACCGAAGATGAGGTCAAGGTCATTGCAGCGGATTACACAGTTGAAGATGGACCCGATGACTACGGTGACATGTTCGAGCGTGCTCGTATGCCGAAAGACCCTTTCCCGGCCCCGTTTGACAACGAGAATGCAGCACGCGCCTCAAATGGTGGTGCGTACCCTGTTGACCTGTCGCTTGTCGTGAAGGCTCGCGGCGGTGCAGAGGATTATGTTTACTCGCTGCTGACGGGCTATGAAGACGCACCCGAAGGGTTCGATGTTCCTGCAGGCATGAACTATAATGCCTACTTCCCGGGCCATCTGCTGGCTATGGCAAACCCGCTGTCGGATGAGATTGTTGACTATGAGGATGGTGCGCCAATGACGGTGGATCAGTATGCCAAGGACGTGACAACGTTCCTGACATGGGCATCTGAGCCAACCCGTGAAGCGCGTCATCGCTTGGGCTTCCAGGTCATGATCTTCCTGACGATCTTTGCAGGTCTCATGTATTTCACAATGCGCAAGGTTTGGGCTGACGCTCACTAAGCCGTGCACATTTGGACGTTGATTAGGGCTCCCGTTTCGGGGGCCCTTTTTGTTAGGGTGACCCAACGTGGTCGGAGGCAAAATGACAAAAACAGTTTTGGGTGTGTTGGGTGGCAGTGGGGTCTATGACTTTCCAGGCCTTGAAAATGAGCGCTGGGAGCGGGTAGAGAGCCCCTGGGGTGAGCCCTCTGACGAATTGCATTTCGGGGAGCTGGACAGTGTGCAGCTTGTTTTCCTGCCGCGTCATGGTCGCGGCCACGTTCACAGTCCGAGTTCCATCAACTACCGCGCCAACATTGACGTGCTAAAACGCGCCGGTGTCACGGACATTGTCTCTGTGTCTGCTGTTGGGTCGCTCAAAGAAGAACTGCCGCCTGGTCATTTTGTGATTGTGGATCAGTTTATCGATCGGACATTTGCGCGAGAGAAGAGCTTTTTCGGGGAGGGGTGTGTGGCTCACGTTTCCATGGCCGATCCGGTGAATGCGCGTCTGGGAGACCTTCTGGAAGCAGCGTGTGCAGCCGAGGAGATCCCTCACACGCGTGGCGGGACTTATCTTGCCATGGAGGGGCCGCAATTCTCATCCCGGGCTGAGTCGGAGCTTTATCGCTCCTGGGGCTGTTCGGTGATTGGCATGACCAATATGCCTGAGGCAAAGCTGGCCCGGGAGGCTGAGATTTGTTACGCCACTGTCGCGATGGTGACGGATTATGACTGCTGGCATCCGCATGAGGATGACGTGGATGTGGCGCAGGTCATTCAGATTTTGACGGACAATGCTGAGCGTTCGCGGGACATGCTGCGGCGGTTGATCAGCTCTGTTGCCGGAAAAGACCGGGACCCCTGTCCGCAGGGACATGACCAGGCGCTTGAGATGGCCATTATCACCGGGCCGGATGCGCGCGACCCTGCACTTCTTGGTAAACTGGACGCAGTCGCGGGCCGAGTTCTTTAAGGAAAATTACGTTGAAAAAGATCGAAGACTATATTCGGACCATTCCTGATTATCCAAAACCTGGTATCCAGTTTCGGGACGTAACCACCTTGCTGTCTGACGCGCAGGGCTTTCGGCAATCCGTTGATGCACTGGTTCAACTTCATGTGGGCGCGGATATTGATATGGTTGCTGGCATCGAAGCACGCGGATTCATTCTTGGAGGTGCTGTTGCGCACCAGTTGGGCAAGGGCTTCATCCCGGTCCGCAAGAAGGGAAAGCTGCCAGCGGAAACGATGGGCCAGGAATATGAGCTTGAATATGGCACCGACATTGTAGAGATCCACACGGACGCAGTTGCCAAGGGGGCAAATGTTCTGCTGGTGGATGATCTGATCGCCACGGGTGGTACTGCTGAAGCGGCTGTGAAACTGATAGGTCGCGCAGGCGCGAATGTGCTGGGTGCGAGCTTTGTGATCGAACTCCCTGCTCTTGGTGGTCGTGACCGCCTTGAAGGGTATGACATAGAAGTGCTGTCGCTCTGTACGTTCGAAGGGGACTAGGCATCATGCGCATAGACGGCAAACATATGCGCACCATCTGGTTGAATGAAGATGGATGGACCGTCTCCATCATCAACCAACAAAAATTGCCGCATGTGTTTGAAGTTTCCATCTTGCGGGATTTAAATGATGCGGCACGGGCCATAAAAGACATGGCTGTGCGCGGTGCGCCGCTCATTGGGGCGACGGCGGCCTTTGGCCTGGCACTCGCGCTGAGGGATGATCCGTCGGATGCAGGATTAAAGGAAGCCAATGCCCGATTGCACGCTACGCGGCCGACGGCGATCAACCTAAAATGGGCATTGGACGAAATGTCTGATGCTGTGCGCCACCATGTACCGCATTTGCGTGCCGAAGCTGCCTACGCAAAGGCTACGGAGATCGTTGAAGCCGATGTAGAGGTGAGCCGACGGATTGGCGAGCATGGCGCATCTTTGATCAGGGGCATTGCAGAGGTAAATGGCGGTAAACCTGTCAATGTTCTGACCCACTGCAATGCAGGATGGCTCGCGACCATTGATTGGGGAACGGCGACGGCGCCGCTTTACATGGCGCGGGAGGAGGGAGTGCCCCTCCATGTTTGGGTCGATGAAACCCGTCCGCGTAACCAGGGTGCTGCACTCACTGCCTATGAGTTGGGGCAGGAAGGCATTCCGCATACGGTGATTGTCGACAATGCGGGTGGGCATCTGATGCAGAAGGCCCAAATTGACCTGTGCATTGTCGGGACTGATCGCACTGCGGCGAATGGCGATGTCTGCAATAAGATTGGGACTTATTTAAAGGCGCTTGCCGCGTTTGACAATGATGTGCCCTTCTATGTGGCGCTACCTTACACGACCATTGATTGGGCGCTGGAGCGGGGTGCCGACATTCCTATTGAAGAACGCAGCGCTCGAGAGGTTAGCCATGTCTCGGGGCTGACCGCAGAGGGGCAGGTTCAGGAAGTCCAGGTGAGCGCGGTCGGGAGTGAGGTGGCTAATCCGGCCTTTGATGTAACGCCCGCGCGCTTGGTGACATCCCTAGTGACGGATAGGGGGATTTGTGCGGCTTCGCGTGAGGGATTGCTCTCGCTCTTTCCGGAGAAGAGATCATGAGCGCACTTGCGCAATCGGTCATTGACGCCGCTTTGACAATGTCGACATCTGGCCTGTCTGCAGGTCGGTCGGGCAATGTGTCTGTCCGCGATGGCGAGCGGGTCCTGATTACCCCTACGGGCATGGCCTATGAAGAACTTGTCCCGTCGGACATTGTGTCTATGGGGCTGGACGGGTCTGTTTTGCCCGGTTCTCGCAAACCGTCCTCTGAGTGGCATTTCCATGCAGCCATCTATGCAGCCCGGGAAGATGTGCAGGCCATAGTTCACACTCATTCAAATGCTGCGACGGCCTTGGCGTGCATGGAAGAGGGCATCCCCGCTTTCCATTATATGGTTGCGGCGGCGGGTGGCGCGGACATTCGGTGCGCGCCCTATGCGACCTTCGGTACGGAAGAGTTGGCGGCCTTAGCAGTTAAGGCACTGGCTGACCGTACTGCCTGTCTGCTTGCCCATCATGGGGTGATTGCCTGCGGGGTGGATCTTGTCAAAGCCTACGATCTGGCTGTTGAGGTGGAAACGCTTGCAGAACAATATGGACGCGCCCGTTTGCTTGGCTCTGTACCTTTGCTTGGCTCTGTACCTTTGCTGAGTGATGATGAGATGCAGTACGTACTTGAGAAGTTCAAAGGGTATGGTCAGCAGGACTGAGCACATACTCATCAAGACGTTTCTTCTAGATTTTGACGAATGCAAATCTCTGTATTCCGCTGTTTAGTGCAGAGAAATTCACCCAACCAAAATTAAGGTTTTTTTAGACCATTAGATTTAAATTGTTCGATGGGGTTGGTTGGCGGCGGAATTAGAAGGGCTTCTCTCACCCTTTCCGTGATTGGGGACTGGACGATGCTCGCTTGCGAGTTTGTCTTTAAATCAGGTGGGACCATGGAAGCGTTTGCTTTTGCGGTGTCGAGAAAAAAGGGTGAATTAATGTCAATTGTTTCCATTCTGAGTGGGAAAATCAGTTCTTTGGTCTCTGGTGGTGGCGACCAAACTGCTCTGTTGAATGCGCTCAATAAGTCACAGGCTGTTATCCAATTCAAGCCAGATGGTACGATCATCACGGCCAATGAGAATTTTCTGGGCGCTATCGGGTATTCGCTGGAAGAAATTCAGGGCAAGCACCACAGCATGTTTGTTGACCCTAGCTATGCGCGATCAGCTGAATATCAAAAGTTTTGGGACGCGCTCGCAAATGGTGAGTTTCAAGCTGCTGAATACAAGCGGATCGCAAAGGGAGGCCGCGAAATTTGGATCCAAGCCTCTTACAATCCGATTCTGAATGCGAAGGGCGACGTGACTAAGGTTGTGAAATACGCGACGGACATCACCGCTGACACCCTTCTAAAAGCGGATCATGCAGGGCAGATTGAGGCCATTTCTAAGTCCCAGGCTGTCATCGAGTTTCATATGGATGGCACGATCATTACAGCGAACGCAAACTTCCTTGGCGCTGTCGGATATTCACTGGAAGAAATTCAGGGCAAGCACCATCGCATGTTTGTAGCTTCGGACTACGCTGAGAGTGCTGAATATCAAGAGTTTTGGAGCCAGTTGGCACAGGGAAAATATCAGGCTGCTGAATATAAGCGCTTTGGAAAGGGCGGCAAAGAGATTTGGATTCAGGCTTCTTATAACCCAATTTTGGACCCGAGTGGTAAGCCCTTCAAGGTGGTGAAGTACGCGACAGACATCACGGAGCAGATTCAGGCGCAACATGAAGCCAAGCGTGTTGGAGCTTTGGTTGACGAAAAACTCGAAAAAATCATGGTCGCTGTTGGTCGCGCAAACGAACAGTCATCGACGGCGGCGGCGGCCTCAGGCGAAACAGCTCAGATGGTTCAGACTGTTGCATCGGCGGCAGAAGAGTTCGAAGCGTCTGCGCGGGAAATCGCACAGAGCATGGTAACGTCTAAAACCGAAGTGGAGCGGGTAACTGATGAAGCCCTGAAAGCCGATGAATCGACTCAGAAGCTCACGGATGCTGCAGAAGCGATGGGAAACATTGTTCAGATGATCCAGGACATTGCGGGTCAAATCAATCTGCTTGCATTGAATGCCACCATCGAATCCGCACGGGCGGGCGAGGCAGGCAAGGGCTTTGCCGTTGTCGCCTCTGAGGTGAAATCGCTTGCTAATCAGGTTGCAAAAGCGACGGATGAGATTAGCGGCGAGATTGGCGGTATGCAGACTATTGCTGAAGAGGTTGTTGGGCGTTTGTCTGGGATCAAGTCAGCCGTGGATGCGGTGGAGACCAGTGTGACGACGGCTGCTGGGGCTGTGGAAGAACAGACTGCAACAACTGGTGAGATAAGTTCAAACATGCAATCCGTTTCTACGGCAGTTGGCGAAGTCGATCAGAGCCTTGCTGGCATATCCAAGGCTGTTGAAGAGTCGAACCAGTTTGCAGTAGAGGGGACGGAGCTTTATCGCAGTCTTCAGACTGCATAGTTTCTTCTAAGCAATATGCAGTGGGGTCATGCGAACTTTCGCGTGGCCCTTTTCTTGTTTGGTCTTTTGAGAACGAAAATTGTCGTCAGGTTTCGTATAGGTCGTTTAGGATTGGCTTGGGAGGCAGGCTATGACAGATGACTATGTTGAACGGTTGAACGCGTTTACCGCCAATAAACATCCAGGCCATGTGGGCGTTTCACTCACCTATTGTGATGCGGACCGAGTGGAAGGACAGCTAACGGTTACGGAGCCGGTGATTGCGGGAACGGGCTTTCTCTGGGCACCGGTGGTGATCACCTTGGCGGACTGGCTTTGCGCCGCAGGCATGTCTCCGAACTTGCCTGAAGGCGCCAGCTTTACCACGGTTGAACTTAAAACTAATTTCCTCGGGAGTGCCCGTGAAGGTGAGGTTGTTTCAGGCGTTGCGCGACCGGCACATAAGGGCCGGACGACTCATGTTTGGGATGTTGAGGTAAAGAACGAGACTTCTGGTAAGATCATTGCGCTCTTTCGATGCACGCAGATGATCCTCTACCCTAAGACTTGATATCTTCTGGCGTTACGAAGCTTTGGCGAACCATTCGAGTGTTCTGGTAAACGCAAGATCTGCAGCCTCTTTGGAATAGTGGTCGCGCCGGTCTGAGTTGAAGCCGTGGTCTGCTTCGTAAATGTGGACAGTGATGTCGGTGCGTTTGTCTTTGAACGCACGGACCCAATCGATGGGGATGGAGGCGTCCTTGTCGCCGAAATGGAGCATCGTAGGCACAGAGGGTGTCTCGTCTTCCATATCCATAATCAAACGACCGTAATAACCGACGGCAGATGCGAGCCCTGTGCAACGACAGGCTGCAAGCCACGCCATGGAGCCGCCATAGCAATAGCCGGTGATATGAACGATGTCGGTCCCTTGAGCTTTCAGGAAGTCGATGGCGGCTTGGATGTCGCCTTGGGCATTGGGCCCACCAAAGTTTTGCGCCAGTTCGATGGAGCGTTGAAACCCCTCGCCGGTGTAGTCCGACTGCCATCCTTTTTCACCGCGGTCACACATAGAGGGTGCAATGACAGTGAAGCCTCGTTCTGCATATCCGTCGCAGAGTTCTTTGATGTGATCCGTGACACCAAAGATCTCCTGAATGAGCACGAGACCCTGTCCGTTTGGCTCTGCGTCAACATCGGCTGGTGTCACGAGGTAGGCGCCAAGATCGAAATCCTGATCAGCGACCAGTTCGATCGTATTTCCGCTGCGTGCCATCTGAGCTCTCCTTTTTGTCGCCGTATGGTGCCCGTCCGCTTATGCGAGGGCAATCGTTTCCTGCTGATGGACATGGTTCGTGTGTGCTGGTGCGTTGACCACTAAGGGTGTGGGTGTGATGATTTGCTCGTGCTATGAGAGGTGGTGCTTGCGTTGCCAAGGGGGCAGAAGAATGAAATTGAAGCGACGGTCTTTTCTGGGTCTTGCAGGTGCGTTGACGCTGGCAAGCGTGGCTGGATATTTCTCATTGCGGAGTGATCGTTTTTCGGAACGTTACACTCAGGAAGAAGCGGATGCGTTGATTGCGCAGAAAGCGCGAGAGGCAGCGCAGTCTGGCTCTGGCCCTTTTGGCCGCCAGGTTTATGAAGGCTATCGGGGCCTGGCAGCTCTTCCCTGGTATGAATTGAACGCGCAGGGCAGGCTGGTCTTGGTTGATGAGAGCGTGCCCGCTGCGGTTGATGTGCATGCACATCTGGGCATGAACATGCTGTTTGCCCCTGATCTTGATCTCTCTGCGCAGACTGACCGTGTTGAATACATGCTTGATTGTGATGCGACAGCACCCGGATGTCCGCTTGATCTTGACGTTTATATCAATGCGAACTTTTCCGAGGCTGCTCTGCGGCGGTTGCAGCTTATGTCGCTTGCACAAATTCTGCACGGTAGTAGTGCAGCAGCGACACATACGATCCCCAACTTGCTGGCCGAAATGGACGATTGTCGAGTCGAGAAAGCGCAAATTCTGCCTATTGCCTGGGGACTGCCATTTGGGGATGCGCTGACAGAAAACTGGTTCCAGGCGATAGAAAGTGCCAAGGCTGAGACCCGTCTGCTCAGGGGTGGCTCTGTGGTGCCGGGTGACCCCGAAGCGCCAGCAAAACTTCGTGCGCTTGCTGCAGAAGGTATTCGCATGATCAAGCTGCATCCGACCATGCAGCGTTTTTATCCAGATGATCCGGCCATGGCACCGATTTATGAAACCTGTGGGGAGCTTGGTCTGCCCATTCTCTATCATGGGGGGCGGGCCGGTATTGAGCCCGAGTTTTCCCACAAATACGCCCTGATGCGGCACTATGAAGGGGCCATCCGGGATTTCCCGAACGTCCAGTTCGTGATGGGACATGCGGGTGCGCGGGATGTGGATCAAGTTATTCCGTTGGCACAGAAGTACGCGAACCTTTCACTTGGCATTCACGGGCAAGGGGTGACCAAGCTCGATCAATTGGTCCGTGAGGTTGGCTCTGACAAGCTTCTCTACGGGACAGACTGGCCCTTTTATCACCTGGCAGCGACACAAGCCAAAGTGCTGATGGTCACGGAAGGAAAGCCAGAAGCGCGGTACGCTATTCTTCGCGGCAATGCGGAGCGACTGTTTGGTTTTTCCTGAGCTGTCTCATTAGCCCTCTGATGGTGCGGCGTAGGGATCACGGCGCTCAATCAGGCCTTGGCCGACGAAGGAGAATACCAACTCGCCTTCCTGATTGAAGCCTTCATTCAAGCTGCGAATGATGCCTTGATAGGGTCGGCTCTTGAGATCCACTTTCTCAATCGTCGTGGTGCGGTAGGAGATCGTGTCCTCTGCGCGCACTGGTTTGATCCATTTCAGATCAAAGAACCCCGGAGAGGGTCCGCCCTGCGGCGCCTGGCGCCCATCTGGTGCTGGTTTGCTTTCGTCCTTAGGTGCTGTTTTGCGGGCTGCAATCATCAGCTTCATCCAAACGGCAGCAATGTGCCAGCCTGCGGCCACAAGGCCTCCGAAGTGGGAGTCCTTTGCCGCTTCCGGGTCGGTATGAAAGGGTTGGGGATCGTATTTTTCCGCGAAGCGAATTATGTCCTCGCTGGTAAAGGTGTGGCTTCCCAGCTCAATCTCACGTCCGATTTCGATATCTTCAAACCACGACATTAGCTCGCCTCCGGCGTAGCTGCATTTGCGGGCCGTCGTCCCATCATCAACCAGCTTTCAATGGTCATGATTGTCTCGCCTGCCTGGTTGGTCATTTCCCAGGTCCAGTTGGTGAGGCCCATGGTAGGGCGGCTCTTTGACTCTCGGGCATTGATGCAGTTCACGGTTACTTTGACGGCCTCACCTGCATAGAGCGGACGTCGCCAACGGCATTCTGTAATGCCGGGTGAGCCCTGTGTTGCGGCCTTCACATGGAAGCTGTCATAGACAAGACGCATAGCGATGGCACAACTGTGCCAGCCGCTCGCGCAAAGGCCACCAAGGATCGAGTCTTTGGCAGCTTCTTCATCGAGGTGGAAGGGTTGAGGATCGTATTCGCCCGCGAATTCGATGATCTCTTCTTTTGAGATGGTGCGCTCAGCAGTTGTGAACGAATGCCCAACCGGCACATCTTCCCAATAGATCATCCTCGACCTCCCTAGTTATTGAACCGGAAGTGCATGACGTCGCCGTCTGCAACCAGATATTCTTTTCCTTCAAGGCGCATTTTCCCCGCGTCTTTTGCGGCGGCTTCACCGCCAAGACTTGTGAAATCATCATAGGCGATGGTTTCAGCGCGGATGAAGCCGGCTTCAAAATCGGTATGGATCACACCGGCTGCGGCTGGGGCCAATGTGCCTTCGGTGATTGTCCAGGCACGGGTTTCTTTCGGGCCGCAGGTGAAATAGGTGATGAGGTGGAGAAGGTCGTAGCCTGCGCGGATCAGGCGGTCGAGTCCGGCTTCTGCGAGACCCAGCTCTTCCAGATAGTCCGTTCGTTCTTCTGAGTCCAATTGGGCCAGTTCTTCTTCAATCTTTGCGGAGATGACGACAGCAACGGCGCCTTCTTTTGCGGCCCGAGCCTCAACGGTTTTTGAGAACTCGTTGCCGGTTCCAGCGGACTCTTCTTCCACGTTGCAGACATAGAGAACGGGCTTAGATGTCAGGAGGTTGAGGCCGCGAAAGGCTTTTTCCTCTTCCTCTGTACGTTCTGTGAAGCGGGCCGGTTTGCCATCACGTAGCTGAATCAGAGCACGTTCGATGAGGTCGATGGTCTCTTTGGCTTCTTTGTCTTGGCCTTTGGCTTTCTTTTCCAGTGCGGGCAGACGCTTTTCCAGGCTTTCAAGGTCCGCGAGCATCAGCTCTGTTTCGACGATCTCGGCATCGGCGAGGGGGTCAATCCGACCTTCGACATGGGTGACGTCGCCATCTTCAAAACAGCGCAGCACATAAGCGATGGCATCGACTTCTCGGATGTTTGCGAGAAACTGATTGCCCAGCCCTTCGCCCTTGGACGCGCCTTTGACGAGACCAGCAATGTCCACAAAGGTGAGGCGGGTGGGGATGATCTCTTTTGATTCAGCGATGCTCGCCAGGCTGTCGAGGCGGGCATCTGGTACGGCGACTTCGCCGACATTGGGCTCAATGGTACAGAAGGGATAGTTCGCCGCCTGGGCTGACGCGGTCTGTGTGAGCGCGTTGAACAGGGTCGATTTGCCGACGTTCGGCAGGCCTACAATGCCGCATTTAAACCCCATCGGGTGTGTCCTTTTGTTTTGCTTGGCCCGCCTGGTTCTCAGTTTTGGGCTTTTTGGGTTGGGGTGGATTCAAAATCAGATGAACCCTGTTGGCAAAGCTTGAATCTTTGCCTGCCGCCAGAAGAGGTGCTGCTTCGGCAATTGCGTCCAGAAGTGGGTCAAGCCAGGCTTTGTCGGCCTTGGCGAAATCGCCGAGCACATGGCCGCTCACGCGGGCGCGGTCACCTGGATGACCGATACCGATGCGAAGGCGCCTGAAGTCAGGGCCGATATGGGAAGCGATAGAGCGGATGCCATTGTTCCCGGCAGCACCGCCCCCGGTTTTGATGCGTACCTTTGCAGCGGGTAGATCAAGCTCATCATGCATGACGACAACATCTGAGGGTTCGAGCTTATAGAAGCGCATGGCTTCGCCAACGGCGCGACCGCTCTCGTTCATGTAAGTCTGCGGTTTAAGAATGAGCGCTTTGGCGCCATCAAGCGTGCCCTCGCAGACAAGCCCCTGAAAGCGTTTTCGTTCCGGCGAAAAATTATGGCGGCGGATGATCTCATCCACCGCCATAAAGCCGATATTGTGGCGTTGACGGGCGTATTTCTCCCCCGGATTGCCAAGGCCTACCAAGAGGATCATGTGACATGCTCCTTAAAGGTGGCACGAGGGCGTTAGCCTTCGCTGTTTTCGCCGCCTTCGCCTTCACCCTCAGCTGCTGCTTCGCCTTCATCACCTTCGCCTTCTTCAGCTTCATTCTCCTCAGAGACAAGAGCTGCAGGCGCGGCAATGGTGGCAACCGTGAAATCACGATCTGTGATGACGGGTGTGACACCTTCAGGCAGTGTGATCGCAGAAATGTGGATCGAGTCGCCAATGTCGGTGCCGGTTAGATCAACGTCGATCGACTCTGGGATCGATTCAGCTGGGCAAAGCAGTTCGACCTCGTAACGGACGACGTTCAGAATACCGCCACGCTTGATGCCTGGAGATTCTTCGTCGTTCAGGAAGTTAACTGACACTTCAACCGCGATTTTAGCGCCTTTGCCAAGACGTAGGAAATCAACGTGTGTCACGAAATCTTTGACGGGGTCGAGCTGCACATCGCGTGGAATGACACGCTGTGTTTTGCCATCGACTTCCAGGTCGAGCAGGGCGCTCATGAAAGAGCCCTTATTCCAAAGCTTCGTCACTTCATTGTGTGAAAGCGAAATCAGGTCAGGGGACTTTTTGTCACCATAAACCACTGCTGGAACACGTCCCTCGCGACGAAGTGCCCGGGCGACCCCCTTGCCGGCCCGGTCTCGTGCTTGGGCCGTAAGTTGAGTATTATCGGCCATTGCAAATTCTCCAATAAAAACAGGGCCCTAGGGCCCCAATTAGGCGTCGCAAGTCTCCTCCAGGGGTGTGGAAGTGCGATCGGATGGCGTGATAGCGCAGAACCCCTCAGAAAACAACCACTTAGTGCAGCTGCGGGGTCCCTAGGTGTCAGTCGAAGAGACTGGAAACCGAGCGGCTTTCGGCGGTTCGGCGCATTGCCTCACCCACCAGCGGGGCAATAGAGGTCGTGCGGATATTGTGGCTCACGCGGACAGCCTCAGTTGCCTGGATGGTATCGGTGATAACCAGCTCTTTGAGCTGAGAAGCCGTCACACGGGCCACAGCCCCCCCAGAGAGCACTCCATGGGTCACATAAGCGGACACCTCGGTCGCTCCCTGAGCCAGCAGAGCTTCGGCGGCATTGCAGAGCGTGCCAGCAGAATCGACGATGTCGTCAACCAGGATGCAGGGGCGTCCATTTACGTCCCCGATAATGTTCATTACTTCCGATTCGCCTGCCCGTTCGCGCCGTTTGTCGACAATCGCGAGATCTGCGTTCAGGCGTTTGGCCAGAGCTCGTGCACGGACCACACCGCCCACGTCAGGAGAGATAATCATCAGATTATCCGCACCCTCATAATTCTCCTGAATATCCCGGGTCATGACCGGAGCCGCGAAGAGATTGTCTGTTGGGATGTCGAAAAAGCCCTGGATCTGTCCGGCGTGGAGATCAACGGTAAGAACCCGGTCAGCACCAGCCGTGGCGACCATGTTGGCCACAAGTTTGGCAGAAATCGGCGTTCTGGGGCCCGGCTTACGATCCTGCCGCGCATAGCCAAAATAAGGCATGACGGCGGTAATCCGATTGGCGGAGGCTCGCTTCAGCGCATCGATAATGATCAGGGTTTCCATCAGATGATCGTTGGCCGGGAAAGAGGTGGATTGGATGACAAAAACATCCTCACCGCGCACATTTTCCTGAATTTCGACGAAGACTTCCATATCAGCAAACCGGCGAACGACCGATTTCGTCAAGGGAAGGTTGAGATAGGCGGCAATAGATTCGGCAAGAGCCCTGTTAGAATTGCCTGCGACCAGTTTCATCTGTTTTCCCCTGTTGTGAGCCCTTTATTGGGTCCACGCTCGAAATGATGTTTGCGGACTCCGCCCTGCATCTGGCGGGGTTGTATCAAGGCTCGTTGTCGCCTGTAAACCGCACACCGTGTCCTTGTGGCAACAATCTTAATCTGGCTCATGCAGGCGGCGTTGGTTCATTGATGAGCTGCAATATCCCATCTGCGGCGGCGGTGCCTGCGGCGGTAGCGATGTCCCCCCATGCACCTGCCACAGCGTCTTCATCGACCTGGTTGGACTGGGTGATGAGCCCCAAAGGCGTTCCCTCTTTGGTGGTCACCGTCCATTCAATGTTGATGCTGATGACGCCCGGGGATGTTTCCTCCCGGGCTGGTTCCAGCGCGACATTGCCGATAACCCTGAATGCCTGTGGCTCACGGGTTTTGTGGTTCGCCTCCACCAGCGCTTCTTGGACAGCTGCCGCAAGCGACAAGCGCCCATCACCCGGTGAGGTTCCGACTGCGACATCAAACAAAGCGCGGGTCCCGTTGCTGTCGCTGCGGGGCACTTGGCTTTGTTGCGGGGCGGCAGTGGGGGGCTCCAATGAAGCTACCGGTGCGATTGCTTCTTCTCGCTCAGGTGCAAGGGGGCTCCGTACTTGGGTCGTCTCAGGCGCCGGACCGGCATGCGGTTGAGTAATGCCCAAGGTCGCGTTGCGTGCTGCGATCCCAGAAAGGTTTGCTGCAGCATCGTTCGGTTGCCTTGATTGCAGGATCGACGGTGTTGAAAGGTCTATACTTGGTGACGCACCAATGGCCTGTGCGTCTTGAGCATCTGCGGATGCTGTGTCGCGAAGGCTGGCGGTTGTTAGAGAAATGTCACTATCGGGGCTCGCGCCCAAGGTTTGGTCGGACACCCATCCAGCGAGCTCCAACGCCGCGCTGTCGGCAATCCCTTCAAGCGTTGCTTCATCCACCGCAGCCCAGGGATCATAAAAGGCTGAATCGGCAGAGTTGCGCCGCTGGATCACCACATCGTCGGTTATGCGCTTTACGCGCTTCCCATCCTGTCCGATCACTTCCCAAACCACCACAACCGCTGTGCCGTTTCGTGATGCGCCAGCGCGTACTACGCCTTTGACGGTGTATTCGGGAACGGTTCCGGTTCTGGCAAGGGTCAGTTGGTTGGCGATGCTTGCCTCCTGGAAGCGTGCCAATAACTGGCTTGCCAACTCATCAGGAAGGCCAGCGGGCAGCTGGATAAATACGCCGCGACGCTGAAGGCCTTGAACAGATCCGGTGATAAGGGAGGTGTCGGCCGGTATGTTTAAACCCAGTGCCTCTATGTCTGGCCTGTCTTCCCCACAGGACGAGAGAACAAGCAAGCTCGTCAGGCAAACGCTTAGCGCCCAGTTCGTGCGCCCGGTGTCGCTCGTTCGCTGTAGGACTGTCGCGGTCTCTCTGTCGCTCACAGCGATGGCTTCCCCTCACATCGCTGATCTCATATCAGCGATTCGTTTCAGCCTAAGGGTAGCAAGGCCATGGCCTCATACCAAAGTCTGTCCTGCATCTTGCAGGGCAATTGAGGATATTTGTCGCCCATAGTCCGGTTCGCCTGCATGGGTCGTACGACGATAGGAAAAGAATCGCTTGGCATCGGCATAAGTGCACAGGTTGGTGTTGTCGACGCGGTTGACACCAAGGCTGCCGAGCCGGTCGGCCACAAAATGCGGCAGGTCGAATTGGAAGTGATTCTCGCGAGCGCTTGGAATGAAATAGATATTGTTGTCGGGGGTTTCAGCCACAAACTGTTTCTGGAATTCAGCTCCGACCTCGTAGTTCGCCTGAGAAATTGTCGGGCCAATGGAGCAGCTGATCTGCTCGCGTTTGGCGCCGAGCGAGGTCATGGCGTCGACAGTTGCTTCCAGGACACCGCCAATGGCGCCTTTCCACCCCGCGTGGGCCGCTCCTATGATGCCCGTATGGGGATCAGCGAAGAGGATGGGCGTGCAGTCTGCTGTCAGGATGCCCAGTGCCAGGCCGCTGGTTGCTGTGACAAGCGCATCGCCTTCAGGCGACGCGTCGGACGTCCATGGCTTGTCTGCAATGATGACGTTCGGCGAATGAACTTGATAGACGGTGAGCAGATGGTCATGGGGAACTCCCATGTCATCTGCAGTTCGTCCGCGATTTTCGATCACGTTTGCTCGAAAGTCGTCAGACCCCAAACCGCAATTGCGGCCTTCATAGATGCCTGATGAGGTGCCACCCTCGCGGGTGAAGAAGCCATGGGCGATGTTGGGGAACGCTGACAGAACATCAGATTGTATCAATGCGACGTCCCTTCATTTTGTGTCGCAGCTTTTAAAGGCCTGCTGGCGCGGGAAGGCCGGGTGACGTCACGGCCATCACCTTGAAGAGGCTGCCCATCGCGTCTCTGTCCGTCAAGCGTTTCACAGCCGAAGTGATGTCGCGTTGTTGCTGTTCGTTGGCGTTTGCCTTAAGGGCGTTGGCCCGTGCGTGGATGCCGAGCGCTTCGAGAAAGGACTTTTGGTCTGAGGGTCCGTAAAGCGCTTCCTTGCTGAAAGGTTTTGCAAGTGCTTCGAAATCGACATGAGCGGTAAGGTCAGCCTCGCCGGGTTCAACGAGCGGATCGACAAACTTGTGGTTCTTCAACGCCTGGAAACTGTCTCCTGCGGTGCTGTGATTGTATCCGTAGTCGATGATGAGGGCCGCGGCGGGGTTTGCATCAAAGCGAGCGCGTAGTTGTTCCATGATTATTTGTGCGACGGGGCAGATTTCAGCGATCGACCCTTCAGGTGCCTCGCGGACACTTGCTGCAAGCATGGAAGGCGTGGCTGATGTGTCTGCTAGGGAATATTGGAACACTGGTGTGTCGTCACCAGCGGGTGCCTGCAGCGCCACACACCTTTCTTGCCATCCTTTGCCCGTCTTTTGGAACTGCTTGATTGGGAGCGCGTCAAAAAACTCATTTGCAAGGATGATGCATGGGCCATCGGGCAATGCGTCAATCGTTTCGATCCAGGAAGCGTCTGGCACGCGTTGTTGTTGTTCTGCGCGCAGGGTAGGGCTTGTTTCCAGAAAAACGACATTGGCAGCGTCGCGGAAGGCGGGAACAAGTTTGGCTGCGCGCAGGGCGTCGGCCATGAGTGTGCCCCGGCCCGGGCCGAATTCGATCAGATTGAAGGAATTCGGCGCACCGAGTTTCTGCCATATGTCGACAGACCAAAGCCCCAGAAGTTCCCCAAACATCTGGGAGATTTCTGGCGCGGTGGTGAAGTCCCCGCTGCGGCCTAGTGGGTCCCGGGTGCGGTAATAACCATGCTCGGGATGTGCGAGAGCCAGGTCCATAAACATGTCGAGCGGCATGGGACCATCCTGCTGGATGAGGCTGGCAATATGGTGCGAAAGCGCGGTCACGGTCGGGTTAGGTTATTTCTGCTTTCGCGCTGGATTGGATTGTGGCGTCTGCGACTTTGTCTGAGCCCACCAGATGATACCTGCGCCGACAAGGATCATTGGGACTGTCAGGACCATGCCTTGTGTCACGGGGCCGAACAGGTAACCGATATGCGCGTCGGGCTCACGGAAGAACTCGACAAAGATGCGCGACAGGCCATAGCCGATGAAGAAGGTGCCTGCCACAATTCCCGGGCGCGATAGGGCGTTTGTGTGATGGGTGAGGTATCTCAAGACGATGAAGAGCAACACACCTTCCAGCAGCCCTTCGTAAAGCTGGCTTGGATGCCGGGGAAGCGGACCACCGGTTGGGAAAACAACGCCCCATGCTACGTCGGTTGTTCTGCCCCAGAGCTCACTGTTGATGAAGTTTGCAAGGCGCCCAAACAGAATGCCGATGGGTGCGACGGCGGCTGCACCATCTGCGAGTGACCAGAGTGGAATGGTGTGCTTGCGGGAAAATAGATAGATCGCCAGGACAACGCCCAGAAATCCGCCGTGGAAGGACATGCCCCCATTCCAGACAGCAATGATGTCGCCTGGATTGTAGAGATAAAAGACTGGGTTATAGAAGAGCACATAGCCTAAGCGCCCCCCCAAGATAACGCCGAGAGCGACCCAAAGAAGCAGATCGTCCGCCTGATCGCGGGTGAAGGGCGACTTGCGGCCCCAGATGGTTGGCGTGTCTGCGAGGCGCATCAGATAGCGCCAGCCGAGGAGGAGACCTGCTATGTAGGCGAGGGCATACCAGCGGATCGCAAAGGGACCCACTTGGATCAGAACAGGATCTATTTCGGGGAAGGGCACAGGCACTCTTTCTGCGGTCAGGATGTGGCTGGTAAGTGTCTCTCTCGGGCTTTGCATGTCAAGCCAAAGGCCAACATGGGCGACGAGCATTCACAGGATCGAGACATCTGGTCGCAAGCGCCGATAGAGCCTTGTCCGGGCTGACAAAATTCAGGGAAGGGCGTAAGATCGTGGCAGAATTGGAGAACGACAATGACCCAGTATGACAACCGGCTGCTTGATGATGTTGCGAAGCTATTTACGTCTGCGGCGGGGGCGGCCCAAGGGTTGCGTCAGGAAATCGAAGCCATTGTGAAAGGTCAGGCTGAACGTCTGATTGCCGATCTGGATCTTGTATCTCGGGATGAATTCGATGCGGTTCAGGCGATGGCGGCTAAGGCGCGTGAAGAGAATGAAGCGCTGAAAGCCCGGATTGAGGCGCTCGAAACAGCGGCGTCCTCCCAAGGCTAGGATCACGGCGCTTTCGCCCGCAGAGTTGGGTCTGCCAATCAGGCCGTTTTCCACATGTTTTTTGTCTCTACGCGCTTCCCGGCGCTTGCGCCGACTCAGTTGATCGGGCACGCTCTGTAGTGTTTGGGGGAGAGTTATCCACAATATATGGATGTGCTGACACCTGAACAGTGTGAAGCGGCGGACGAGGACTCGTGATGAAGGCGACCATGGTGCCTGCAGACTATGTCGACGCAAATCCACTCGATCTTCTGGAGCAAGTTGCTGATATTCGAAACTGGGCCTTCGATCGGTCTCACGAGCAGGAGCTTAATCTGGCGCTTGTGGGTGAGTGGCGGGACTATCAGATTTCACTGAATTGGCGGGATGATTTTTGCGGCCTGCACATGGCCAGTGCGCTGGACATGCGTGTGCCGCCGGAGAAACGTCTGGCAGTTCGGGATCTGCTTGGTCTGATCAATGAACAGCTTTGGTCCGGACATTTCGATATGTGGTCAGATGACGGGACGATCTTGTTTCGTGACACATTGCTCTTATGTGGTGGAGCGGCGGCGACGCCGGAACAGTGTGAAGCTTTGCTGCATCTGGCGATGGAGGCTTGTGATCGTTACTACCCTGCCTTCAATTTCGTTATCTGGGCCGGGCGAAGCCCCGAAGAGGCGATCGCTGCGGCGATGTTTGAGACTGTTGGGTCTGCCTGACCCGTTTGAGGTTCTGGCGTTCGTGCAATCCGATTTTGGCAAGTGAGTATTGAGATGCTGCGTTTCGATGATCCGCTGGTGCTGGTTGGTGCCGGAAAAATGGGTGGAGCTCTTTTAACAGGGTGGCTCGATCAGGGGCTTGAGCCAGCAGATGTGTTCCTGCGAGATCCTACACCGCCCAGCGAAATTGCGCAGTTGGTGGCTGAGAAGGGGCTGCGTCTTAATCTGCCGTTGGAGGAGATGGAGGCTGCGCCGCGCATTGTGGTGCTCGCAGTTAAGCCGCAGATTATGGATGCTGTCCTGCCCGACCTTCGCCCGCTTGTGCGGCCCGGAACCCTCTTTCTATCAATCGCTGCTGGTGTTGATCTTGAGCGGCTTGACGAATTGCTGGGTGGTGGTGCTGCTATCATTCGCGCGATGCCCAATACACCTTCCTCCGTTGGCAAAGGAATTACTGCTGTCGTCGGGAATGATCTGGTTACCGACGCCGACAAGACTATCTGCGACAGCTTGCTGAGTACGGTGGGGGACGTTGTTTGGCTTGGTGCTGAAAGTCAGATGGATGCAGTGACGGCGCTCTCTGGGAGCGGGCCTGCTTATGTTTTTGCCCTAGCTGAGACAATGACGGCGGCTGGAGAAGCCCTGGGGCTGGAGCCAGACCTTGCTGCTCAGCTGGCGCGGATGACTGTCGCAGGCGCTGGCGCCATGCTTGAGACCTTGCCAGAGGATGCATCAACGCTGCGCCAGAATGTGACCTCGCCAGGGGGGACGACGGCGGCGGCCCTGGACGTGTTGTTGGGACAGGATGGGCTTGCCCAGCTTATGCGCTTAGGCATGACGGCCGCTCGGGACAGATCAAGGGAGCTCTCAAAGCAGTAAGCTCTTTTCAGCCAATTTGTACTATGCTGTCTTCTTACCCCGTGAGAGCAGGTAGGCAGAGCCGTGGCACCGCGAAAGACAGTAGAAGACAAGATTATTGATGCTGTGCTGCAGTTGGCTGCGGAAGAGGGGTGGAGTCGCGTATCTCTTTCTGATGTCGCTCAGCGGGCAAAGGTGCCCCTGGCTGATTTGCATGGCACATTCTCCGGCAAACGAGCGATCCTTGCCGCTTTTTCACGTCGAACGGACGTGCGGGTGCTCCGGGCTGTAGACCCGGAAGATCAGGAAGGTGAGCGTCCCAAGGACCGTCTTTTCGATGTGCTGATGCTGCGTTTTGATGAACTCGGCCCTTACAAAGAAGGCGTGAGGGCGATCTCTCGTGATCTGGTGCGAGACCCGTTCGGCATCCTCGCAGGAACGCGTCCTGCGCTCCGGTCAATGCACTGGATGCTGGAAGCGGCTTCTATCGATTCTGGCGGCGTGTATGGGGCAGTCCGGGCAAGAGCGCTGGGAATTGTCTGGCTCGCTGCTTTCCGGGTCTGGCTGGATGATGAGCCTGGCCTCGGCAAAACCATGTCAGAACTCGACAAGCGTCTTCAGCAATCAGCGGCGCTTTGGGGCGACACTGCAGCACCCGAAGCACAACCTCACCATGCTAGTGCGGCAGAGTAATTTCCGCGCGCAGGCCACCTAATGCACTTTTTGACAGCGTGATATCGCCGCCATGAGACCTTGCGATGTCGCGTGCAATGGCTAGGCCCAGGCCGGTCCCGGCATTGTCGAGATTGCGGGCTGTGTCCAGACGATGGAAGGGCCGGAATACTTCTTCCAATTGGTCGTCTGGAATGCCCTCCCCATTGTCGTCGACGGCGATGGTGACCGACTTTTCGTTAGATAAGAGGGTTAAACGAACGGTGTCTGCATAGCGGGTAGCGTTGTCAGTCAGGTTGGTCAGGCACCGCTTGAAGGTTGCTCGACGGAGCGGCAGCGTGATGCCCGGTTCTGATTCAACGGCGATCTGGTGGCCATGACGTTGAACGTCTAAGCGGATTTCATTCAGGAGGCCTGCGAGGTCAACAATCTGTGCTTCCTCGCCTTCTTCTCCGCGAGCAAACGCCAAATAGTCTTCGAGCATATGTTCCATATCGCGAACGTCGCTCTTGAGTTCATCCACCTCAGGATTGTTTCCCATCAGGGCAATCTGGAGTTTGAAGCGGGTGAGTGGTGTCCGCAGGTCATGACTGACGCCCGCAAGCATGGTTGTGCGTTGATCAATCTGCCGCTGAATGCGTTCGCGCATGTCTAGGAAGGCAGCGGCGGCTCGTCGGACCTCAAGCGCTCCTGACGGTTTGAAGGAACCGGAGTGTCGGCCTTTGCCGAAGCTTTCTGCTGCCACGGCCAACCGCTCAATTGGGCGGATCTGGTTTCGCAAAAACAAGATGGCGATGGCGATGAGCAGAAGCGATGCTCCTGCCATCCATACAAGGAAGATATGTGAGTTTGTGGCATAGACCCGGCTGCGAAGTGGTAGGACACGCATTACGCCGCCGGCTGTCTGAATGCGAATGTCCACATAGTCAGGATAAGACACAGTATCGAGCCAAAAGGGTTTGCCGATCCGTTCGTCCAACTCACTGCGCAGTGATTGGTCTAAGAGTGAGAAGCCTGGGTTCCGTGATTCTGTCGGCAGGCTTTCGCCTGGTCGGAAAGAGACACTCATTTCCAGCTGTTCCCAGGCAAGCGCTGTTAGCTGTGGCGCACTGGCATTTCCTTCAGGGAATGTCGCATTTGCCTCCAGTAGCAAGGCGATGTCGCTCACAACGGCACTGGTGAGTTTTTCTGTCACCATCTGCCAATGGCGCTCCAGAAACACATAAGTCACAACCACCTGCAGCAAAACCATAGGGGCGACGATAATAATAAGGGAACGGCCATAGAGGCCGCGAGGCATTAGCTTCTTCAAAATGCGAAAGGGATGGATGCCCCTGCCTGCATGATGTTTTTGCTCGGCGTTGGCTGCACCCGTGCGGTCGGTCCGTGCGGTATGTTGTTCATCCTGAATGTCGACGCCACTCATCCGGTTCTCGTCCCTGGAGTTTGGGTGCTGCTCACGAGGTTCGTGCGCGGGCTCAATCGGGTTTCAAAACGTATCCCAGACCGCGGATGGTTTGGAGATAAATCGGGTTTTTCGGGTCTTTCTCAATTTTTCGTCGAAGGCGGTTGATCTGCACATCAATTGCCCGCTCCGTGCCGGCCTCGTCGTTTCTTAAGAGTGTGCGGGACAGTGTTTCATTCGGACGGCTGGCAAAGAGATGCATCATCTGGATCTCACGGTCTGTCAGACGGACAAGATTACCATCGCGCCAGAGCTCGCCCCTTTCTCGATCAAACCGGCAGGCGCCAAGGCGGACCTGACTTGTATCCGTTTTTTCCGGCACGGTGCGTCGGAGAATGGTGCCGATGCGCAGCAGTAATTCCCGTGGCTCGAAGGGCTTTGGCAGATAATCATCTGCACCGCCTTCAAATCCCTCAATTCGATGTTCTGTTTCGGCGCGGGCTGTCAAAAGTAGAATAGGGATAGACGAATCCAGCCGAAGTGATTTGGTGAGCTCCAGACCTGTCTCTCCAGGCATCATCACATCAAGTACGAGAAGGTCAAACGCTATGCCCTCCATGCGCGCCCGCGCTTCGGAAGCACTCTCAGCAGTTGAGATGCGATAGCCATTTTCACTCAGATATTTTTTCAGCAGTTCGCGGATGCGACGGTCATCATCGACAACCAGAATATGCGGTGTCTCTTCATCAAATGGTGCTGCGGGGGCTTCTGAGGTAGCGAGGGACATTAAGGCACCTCGCCATTCGTGATAAGGGTCTCGACTGCCGTGCGCTCGTCTTCGTTGACAAGATTGAGCAGGATTTTTTTCCACGCGCCTGCTGCCTCTGGTCCAGCATCTGCAATTGCCTTTGCCACGCGGGCGTGCTGTGGAACGGCGAGGCGACGTTCGAGATTGGTGCCAGCGTCGGTGAGGTGAAGGTGGCGCTGCCTGCGATCGCGCGTTCCGGTCTTTTGTTCGATGAGTTCTCGCTCAATGAGTTCTCTTAAGACGCGGGCCAGGCTCTGTTTGGTGATCCGTAAGATCCCCAGAAGCTCTGCGACGGTGATGCCGGGATTGCGGCCCACAAAATGGACCACGCGGTGATGGGCTCGGCCCAAACCGTCAGCTTCTAGAATCGCATCAGGGTCGCTCACAAAGTCCCGATAGGCAAAGAACAGAAGTTCGATTGCCTGAATGAGAGCCTCTTTTTCGGCCAGATTCTCTGCGGAATCCGCGGATGTGTGGTCTGATCTTGAAGCCTGGGTAGATATTTTTATGTCAGCCATGTTGACATATCTCGATCACATAGTTACTTTGACAATCGAATTTACGACAGAAATGAACCCATCTGGCGTTTTCGCGACGTGAGTGCCAGTATTTTGACCCAAAGACCGGGCGTGCTGCAATTTTTGTAGGCAGCGAACCGAGTTGGGCAAACGCTGCTGGTGAAAAAGATCGCGCTTGCGCCAGATCGGTCGGGAAACAATCAGGATCCAGGCTCATGGCGGATATTCCATTTGATAAGCGAGACGGCTTTATCTGGTTCAACGGTGACCTCGTTCCATGGACGGATGCGAAGGTGCACGTCCTGACCCACGGGCTTCATTATGCCAGCTGCGTCTTTGAAGGCGAGCGGGTTTATGGCGGCGAGATTTTCAAACTGCGTGAACATACCGAACGGCTTTTTAAGTCGGCTGAAATTCTTGGGTTTGAGATTCCCTACAGCATAGAGGAAATCGACGACGCATGTCGGAAAGCTGTCGCTGCGCAGGGCATTGTGGATGGATATGTTCGCCCTGTGGCCTGGCGTGGCAGTGAAATGATGGCGGTCTCTGCACAGAAGAACAAAATTCATGTGGCCGTGGCGTCCTGGGAGTGGCCATCCTATTTCGACCCGGAACTTCGGTTTAAAGGTATTCGGGCTGACATTGCTCAATATCGCCGACCTTCGCCTGAGACTGCGCCTTGCGATTCAAAGGCCGCAGGTCTCTATATGATTTGTACTGTTTCTAAACATGCAGCAGAAGCCAAGGGTTATGCGGATGCGTTGATGATGGACTATCGCGGTTATGTGGCTGAAATGACCGGCGCAAACGTGTTTTTTGTCAAAGACGGAGTCTTGCACACGCCAACGCCTGATTGCTTCCTGGATGGGATCACCCGTCGCACGGTGATTGATCTGGCTCGCAAACGTGGCTACGAGATTGTTGAGCGCCACATCAAGGAAGAAGAGCTGGGTGATTTCAGTGAGTGCTTCATTACAGGCACAGCCGTTGAAGTGACGGCGGTTGCGGAAATCGGGCCCTACACCTACACGCCATCGACGATCACAAAAACACTGATGGATGATTATTCAGCGGAGGTGCAGCCGAAGGTCAGCGCTGCGTAAGGTCTCTTGTTATTTGGATTTAGCTGGCGCCGTCCATCTTTGGGCGGCGTCTTCGTCTGTGCTTCGTGAGGACACCCAACTATCGCCGTCTGGGCCGGACTCTTTCTTCCAAAAGGGAGCTTTGGTTTTCAGCCAGTCCATCAAAAACTCCGCAGCTTCAAAAGCCGCCTGACGATGGGCGGAAGCTGTGATGACCAAGACAATTCTGTCGCCGGGTTTCAGTGGCCCGACCCGGTGGATAATGGTGCTTGCCTGTAGGGGCCACCGCTTGTGTGCTTCTTTCTCAATCTCGCTCAACGCTTTTTCCGCCATTCCCGGATAGTGCTCCAAGGTCATGGTTTCGACGTCGCGATCTTCGTTGCGGGAGCGCATATATCCCACAAAACTCACCGATGCGCCGATGTCGGTCCGACCGGCAACAAGCTTGTCCATCTCGGCGCCGGGATCGAAATCACCCGTTTGTACGCTGACCATGGTTCACCCCCCTGTGAAAGGCGGGTAGAAGGCAATTTCGGACGCGCCGCCGACCAATGTGTCGTGATCCACTTCCTGCATGTCGAGGGCGACATGAACGACGTCCATATCTTCAAATGCAGTGGCGTATCCCTCGCCCCGACCAGAAAGGTCACGAATAAAATCCCGCACGGTGAGTTTGTTGGCTCCGGTCAATTCGATTTCTTCTTCGGCCATGCCGATGCGGTCTCGAAACCACGCGAAATAGAGGACTTTCATGAGGATCCTGGCCTAAGCTCTTTTTGTTTTCCGTGTTTCCGGACGGTGAACCGTTCCCACTTCACCTGGAAACACTCTAATCAGCGGACTTGGCATCATCTTCAATGACGTGACGGAGCCCGCCTCTGAAATAGTCGTAGCCTGTATATAGGGTGAGGCCTGCCGCAATCCAAAGGAGCCAAATGCCGACCTGTTGAGTACCAGGCAAGATTGCTTCGCCTGCGTCGCCGGCCAGCAAAAAGGCGATTGCGATCATCTGGATCGCTGTCTTCCATTTTGCCAGTTGGCTGACGGGAACGCTCACTCGGACTTGTGCCAGAAACTCTCGGAGGCCTGAGACCAATATCTCACGGCTCAGAATGATGATGGCGGCGAGGACAGAGCCCCAGCTGATGGTGTCATTGGCAATCAGCATGAAGAGTGCTGCGGAGACCAGTAGCTTATCTGCAATTGGATCCAACATGCGGCCGAGGTTTGACGTCTGCTCCCAGGCGCGTGCGAAGTAGCCATCAAAATAGTCCGTAACTGCCGCGAGGATGAAGATGCCAAGGGTTGTCCAGTTGGCGGCTGGCCCGTCCAGGTAAAACCCTGCAACCAGTGCTGGCACCATAAGGATGCGGGCATAGGTCAGCATGTTAGGCAAACTCGTCAGAACGGCCGTTCGGCGGTCCAGTTTGCTGCTCTGTGTTTCCGTCATACTCGTACCTTAGCACCGCTTTACGTCAATCGGGTGTCCCGTGGAAATGATCATAGACTGCTTTGGCGACTTTTTCAGAGATACCCTCGACGGAATTGAGATCCGTGAGGCCAGCCCGTGACACGGCTTTGGCAGACCCGAAATGGTGGAGCAGAGCGCGTTTACGGGCAGCCCCTACACCCTGCACATTGTCGAGCGGGTTTGACTTGGCTTGTTTGGCCCGTCTGGTGCGGTGAGAGCCGATGGCAAACCGGTGTGCCTCGTCGCGGAGCCTTTGCAGGAAATAGAGAGCGGGACTTTTCTCCGGCAAGGAGAATGGGTCCCGACCGGGCATGAAAAAGCGCTCGCGGTCCGCATTCCGGTCTGGTCCTTTAGCAATAGACACGACTGCCACGTCGTCGATACCCAGTTCGGTCATGACTTCCATCGTAACGGAGAGTTGTCCCATGCCGCCGTCAATCAGGATGATGTCTGGCCAGCCATTGGCACGTTTTTCATCGGCAGTTTTTGCTGACGCCTCGTCAGGGCCGTCTGCTTCGGCGGCGGCCGCGCTTTCTTTGAGGAGACGTGTAAAGCGTCGCGTGAGTACCTGGCGCATCATTCCATAATCATCGCCGGGCTCAATGTCGTCTCCCTTGATGTTGAACTTGCGGTACTGGTTTTTCTGGAAACCTTCAGGCCCGGCGACAATCATCCCACCGACCTGGTTCGTGCCCTGAATGTGGCTGTTATCGTAGACTTCGATGCGTTCTGGCGGAGTGTCGAGACCGAATATCTCTGCCAGTTCATTTAGAAGCTTGCGTTGGGTGGCGGACTCGGCAAGGCGACGCCCCAAGGCATCTTTAGCATTGCTGAGCGCATGATCCACGAGTTCCCGCTTTTCGCCGCGCTGGGGCACAGAGACCGTAATGCGCCGCTCTGCCCTGATGGTGAGCGCTTCGCCCAAAAGCGTGCGTCCAGGTACATCGTCGCTCAGGAAGATTTTCGGTGGCGCAGGCCGCTCGTCATAAAACTGAGCGAGGAATGCATCGAGCACCTCCGCACGGGTGAACCCCTTCTCGTGGCGCGGGAAGTAAGCGCGGTTGCCCCAGTTCTGGCCGCCGCGGAAGAAGAAGACCTGGACGCAGGTCTGTCCGCTGTCTTCGGCAATAGCGAAGACGTCTGCATCCGTCACTGATTGTGGATTGATGCCCTGGTGGGACTGAATATTTGTCAGTGCGCGAATGCGGTCGCGGTAGATTGCGGCCCCTTCGAAATCCAGTTTGGTGCTGGCGGCTTCCATTAGCTCGGCCAGATGTTCCTGTGTTCGGCGGCTTTTGCCCTGCAGGAAGTCCCGAGATTCTGAGACTAGTTCGGCATAGTCCTCTTTGTTGATTTCACCCGTGCAGGGGGCAGAACAGCGTTTGATTTGATAGAGCAAGCAGGGTCGTGTCCGGACGTCAAACACGGAATCAGTGCACGAGCGCAGCAGAAAAGCCCTCTGGAGCGTGTTCAGGGTTCGGGTGACGGAGCCTGCGGAAGCGAAGGGGCCGAAATAGTCGCCCTCTCGCGAGCGGCTGCCACGATGTTTCACCACCTGAGGATAGTCATGATCAGAGGTAAGCAGAATATAGGGGAAGGACTTGTCATCACGCAGCAGGACATTGTAGCGGGGCTTTAGCTGCTTGATGAGATTGGCTTCAAGCAGGAGCGCGTCTGTCTCCGTTGCCGTGGTGATAAATTCCATGGCCTCCGTGGACGAAATCATCCGGGCGATGCGATTGGAGTGGCCAGCAAGCTTCGTGTAGCTCGTTACTCGCTTTTTCAAGCTGCGGGCCTTGCCGACATAGAGGACGTCGCCGTTGCTCTTCAGCATCCGATAGACGCCGGGGCTGTCAGGCAAGGTTTTGACCTTTTCAGCGATCAAAGCCGCGCCATGAAGCTCATCTGCCGCGCTATCCATGGCGTCTTTGCTCATCGTTGTCCTTAGTTCGATGTATGTGGCAATTAAGGTGGTCAGATTGATGCAGTAGTCGCGTAGCACAGTTGAATAGAAGGGCACGTGTTGGGGCGCTTTTATTCCCTAAAATCTGCACGTTTACTGGACCGATCTGTTTCACTTCTGGCCTGTGGATAAGGTTGTTGAGAATCTCAAGGGATTCGACGCAACTGATTGTGACACAACGATTATTCGAATATTGGGTCCAAATCGCGTTTTTGTAACTTATTGAAAAGAAACAGTTTTTTTGACCGGTTCGATTGTTTCCAGCGGCGAGCCCCAATTCTGGGCGCTAGATCTTATGGTTAATTGGAAGGTTGCCGCCGTGTGCACAAATGTCCGCATGCGGTCTATTTCTGGATGACAAATATGTGAAAAAATTCAAGGGTGTAATGGTAGTCTTGTGGTTTTATTTAGGGGGCTTTTTGCTTAAGTTCGCACCCGTGTCCGCTCGATTTCCACCCCGACACTTGCGACTTCAGCAATCGCGGCAAGCTTTTCTACCCGGACCCTCGCACACTCAATCCGGGCGTCTTCCAAGCACCTGGACGCGATGCGCTCAGCCAGGGTTTCGACGAGATTGACGTGGCCCTCATCCAGCAGGTTTTTGACCTTATTGACGACCTGTTCATAGCAAACGACGTTCTCCAGCGCGTCACCATGGGCTACTTCGCGCACTGTTAGGTCGATATTGAAGCGCATGGGTTGCTGGAAACCGTCTTTTTCGTGCGCATAGACGCCAATTTCCCCATCCAGTACCAAATCGCGGACGAAGACATGGCGAATGGACTGGGAACCGTCTGCGATTCTCAGGCGGGTCACATTGTCCAAGCTGGCGTTCAGATCTTTGTCATTGTTTGAGGAGCGATGGTTCATGGAATTTAAGTCCTTGTTTGCGCTCTACGAGGTCATTCGGGTCCGACAGCGTCAGGGGTTTCCCAGGCGAGATGCTGGCCGCTGTCTAGAGCGATCATTTGGCCTGTCATGGCAGGACTGGCAAGGATAAATCTGACGGCAGCGCAAATTTCTTCCGTCGAAATCTGTCGCTGCAGCAGAGTTGATGCTGCCTGACCCTCAAAATCGTCACTGGATTGACGGTCATTGGACAGGGTGGGGCCTGGACCTATCCCATTGACCCTGATCTTAGGGGCCATTGCCTGTGCCAGGGTCTGGGTCAGTGTCCATAAACCCGCCTTGGAAGTGGTATAGGACAGGAAGCGGGGTGTTAGACGCCAGACCCGCTGATCGATGATGTTGATGATGTTGCCGGTATTGCTCTCTGGCAATTGTTTGGCGAAGGCCTGAGCGAGGAACAGTGGGGCCCTGAGGTTGGTGTCCATATGGATGGACCAGCTGTTGGGTGTCAGGCTCTCCAGACTATCATCTGCGAATAGGGAGGCATTGTTGACGAGAGCCGTCAGCGGGCCCAGTTCAGCATGTGCCTGTTCGATAAGCGGGGTGAGTGTGTTTACGTCTGCCAAATCCGCCTGAAAAGTGGAAGCGCGGCCTCCTGCCTTGACAATGTCTTGCACGGTTTGGGCCGCTGCTTCAGCGGATCCGCCATAATGAACCGCGACACCCCAGCCGTCAGCGGCCAGTCCAAGTGCGATAGCGCGACCGATGCGTTTCGCACTGCCGGTAATGAGTACATTTCTCGGAGATTGGTTTGTCATTTGGGCATCTTAGGCAGCGTGCATTGTCGCTGCACGGTCCGCAACAAATAGGAAATAGAGATAGGCGACATAACCGATAAGAAAAAAGGCGCCTGCCGAGCGTGTGATTGTGCCTTTCGACATGGCGAACGGCACGACCAGCAAGGCGGCGATCAACATGACCCAAAGGTCGAACCAGATAAAGGCTGGAGGAACTGCGATTGGAGCAACCATCGCCGTAATGCCCATGACGCCCAAAATGTTGAAAAGATTGGAGCCCAGGACATTGCCAACGGCGATGTCAGCCTGACGGCGGAGTGCCGCGATGACTGTTGTGGCGAGTTCTGGCAACGATGTGCCGAATGCAATAAGTGATAGGCCGATGGCACTGTCTGAGACACCGAAGGCTCTCGCGATGTCCGTGCCGCCATCAACGATGAAGTGGGCGCCAAGCGGCAGGCCGAGTACGCCGGCGGCGAGAAAGAGCGCAATCATGACGGGGTTTTGAGGAAGACCGGAGTTTTCGTCGGGGAGTTCGAATTCTTCTTCGATAGAGGCAGAGCCTGACCCGTTGGCGGTACTTACTGCATGGGTTGCCACATATGCCAAAAACAGAAGGACAAGTGTAAAGAGGATCAGTCCCTGCCAGAAGACGAGCTGGCCAAACAAGCAGAGGAATATGAAGATAAGGGTGGCAGATACCATGAAGAGGGTGTTTCGCCGGACTGATACCTGGTCGCAAAGTGTGGGATAAATCAGGGCAGGTATGCCCAGAACAAGAAGTACATTCGCTATGTTGGACCCAACAACATTGCCGATGGCAATACCGCTCACGCCGGTCAGTGCCGCCCTAATGGAAACAACAAGCTCCGGTGCGGATGTCCCAAAGGCCACTACAGTTAACCCGATGAGCATTGAGGGTATGCCGAGCTTAAGGGCGAGTGAGACCGCGCCTCGGACCAGCAGGTCGCCACAAAACAGCAGAATGACAAAACCGCTGATCAGCGACAGGTACATCATAGGAAGCCGCTCCGGCGAGAAAGGTCGCGGTGCGCCGTGCATGCCAAGCCAGATTGCGGTGTAGCGGTTAAACTCCCGTCGGCGGTCATTTATTTTCTTTCTTAACGTCGATCCCCTATCCTCCATATATAGGGGCCTTCCGGCTGAAGTAAAACCGCTCAAATTGAGCAGACGTGTGCGGCACATACCTGCAACACGCGATAGTGATGGAGAAATGGCTGGTGGAAGCGGGTGCGGCGCATACGGAGGTCATTCCCTATTTGAGGGAGATTGTTGTCTTTCTGGTTGCCTCTGTGCTGATTGTGCCCTTGTTCCAGTGGATGAGAGCCAGTCCAGTATTGGGATATCTGGCAGCGGGGGCCCTGATCGGTCCTTTTGGTCTAGCAGTGATTGCAGACACGGAAGGTGTGGCCCGGCTGGCAGAGCTGGGCGTTGTTTTTCTTCTGTTTACCATTGGCCTTGAATTGCCATTTGAACGTCTGCTGGCGATGCGCCGTCTGATTTTCGGACTGGGTGGACTGCAGGTGCTCATTTGTGGGTCTGTCCTTGCGCTGTTTGCAAGCATGTGGGGCAATTCTATTGAGGCCTCGGTGGTTATTGGTTTTGCGCTTGCACTTTCCTCAACCGCCATCGTTACACAGGTGTTGATCGAACGGAGTGAGTTCGCAACGCCGATGGGGCGTCGGACGTTCTCTATTCTTTTGTTCCAGGACCTTGCGGTTGTGCCGCTCATTATGCTGGTGGCCATTCTGTCCAATGGTGGTGCAGAGGGGCCACTTGATCTGGCCAAACTGATCGGGATTGCTGTTTTGCAGGCAGTGGCGGCAATCGCATTTATCCTCATTGTTGGCAGATATGCGCTGCGTTACCTTTTTCGTTTGGTTACCTGGGCAAGGTCGCCTGAACTCTTCATGGCTTTAACGTTACTTGCTGTGCTCAGTACGGCCTGGGCGACGGGCCAGTCCGGTCTCTCTATGGCTTTGGGTGCTTTCCTGGCTGGCCTTGTGTTGTCAGAGACAGAATTCCGTCCGCAGATCGAAATTGATATTCAGCCGTTCAAAGGCCTTTTGCTTGGCTTGTTCTTTATCAGTGTTGGGATGGGGCTGGATTTCGCGATCATGCAGGCAATGCCCTATGAGATTTTTCTGGGTGTCGTTGGTCTGATCGGCATTAAGGCAATAATGATCTCAGCGCTCACGGTGGCGTTTGGCGTCACGGCCAGCCAGGCAGTGCGGACCGGTTTGCTGTTGAGTGCAGGCGGTGAGTTTGCTTTTGTGATCCTTGGCGGGGCCATGGCTGGCGGTGTTCTTGACCGCGAAATCGCGCAATACACGCTGATTGTCGCCGGGGTATCGATGGCACTGACACCGCTTCTTATGATTGTGGGAAATGGTGTCTCTGCTCTTATCGCGAGACGATATCGGGTGGAGAAAGAAATAGAAGTGTCATCGATAGATGATGATCTGAGCGGGCATGTCATCATTGCTGGCTATGGTCGCGTGGGTCGCACGGTTGCGCGGCTGCTCTCTGAACAGATGGTTCCCTTTGTGGCGCTGGATATGAGTGTCGCGCGGGCGCAAGAGGCTCGTAAGAGTGGTGGGCCGGTCTTTTACGGTGATGCCACGCGTCATGATGTGTTGGAACGGGTCGGAGCGGATCGGGCTGCTGCAATTGTCATTACACTGAATGACTATGCTGCGAGCACCAAAGGAGTGGCTTCCGTTCGCGCCAAGTGGCCAAAGCTTCCTGTGTTTGTGCGTGCGCATGATCTGACACATTCTCGGGAACTTATTAAGCTTGGGGCGACGGGCATTGTGCCAGAGACGTTGGAAGCGTCATTGCAGCTCGCTTCTGATGTTTTGCATTCACTTGGTACGCCGCATGAGGCGATCGTTCCTCATATGGACAGAGTCCGTGAAGAGGGGTACGCCCGTGTGAACCCTGATGTGGAACAGACCTAGGTTCAAGCCACTCTTTTAGAACATGTCTTCCGGCGGTTTGCGCTTCTTCGATTTTCGTGGGCGTTCATAGAGAACTGTTGGGTAGTCTTTGAGTGGATTTACTTTCTCACCTGTATAGGCCCAGTCCGGCATTTCGCCCATTCGGACATGGTAGCGAGGTTCGCGTCCAACACCCTCACTAAACAATCCGCGAGGTATGTTGACCATGTGAGGTGATGCGTCGCGCTCATAGGCGACGGGGGTGCCGCATTCAATGCAGAAGCGGCGCGTAATGCCTTTGTCGTCGTCCCGGTAGTCCGTGAGGGCGTCTTCGCCGCCGGTATACCTAAACCTTTTGCGCCAGGACCCAACATAGGTCACAGACGCGGTTCCCATGACCTTTCGGGTGGCGGCTGAGTGGTCGTGATACGCCCAGCGCGCTGGATATTTGAGTTCGAACCGCACAATTCCGCAACCGCAAGCGCCTTTTACCCATTCAGGATGCGTTAGAAAGGTTTTGTCGGTGTCTTCCCGGGTGCTTTTGGGCGGCATGGTGCTCTTTCTTCTTGTCTCACGAGATTGTCAGATGCAGGCTTGATGTAAAGGTTCGACAATAGTCATCAATAACAAGAACCAATCAAGGTGAGGGAGGGGGACCCTATGTTCAGCGACTTAATGACAATTCTCGGAGATCTTCAGGCTTCTCAAGATGCCTATATTTCAGCTCTTCCGTTGTGGGTGCAGTGGTGGATGAATTGGATGGGGATCGTCCTATTTCTCGGCTCCCTCATTTTTGCTTTCTTCGGCGTAGAAGCCCGATGGCTGCTTCTGGCGATGTTCTTGACAATTCCTGCGACGTTTTTAATTGGATATGCTGTCGGCTGGAACAATTTGTGGGGGATCACCCACCTCGTTCTCTGGACACCGGTCGCGATTTACATGGCGCGGCGTTTCTCCCAGATAGAAGTGAAGAGTGTTTACGGGGTCTGGTATGTGCTGGCGCTGGCAACCTTGTGGATTTCGCTCATCTTCGACGTGAAGGATGTCGGTCAGTATCTCCTGAGCTGAAGTGTTACGTTGGCTGGCCCTGTTTGAGCAATTTGTCGATGAGTTCGCGTTGCTGAATGGCGCTGCTGTCGCCACCGCCAAAGAGCAAAAGCCCAGACGAATAGCTAGATCCATAGGTGCGGGCAAGATTTACAGTCTGGCCGATGGCCTCAATAAGCTGTCGGCTGTGCAGCGTGCTCAGCGGATGAATATAAGTGCTCCAGAGGATGTTTTTAGCAATTGCATAGCGGGCGTCCAGCGCGCTATCGAAGTTTGCCTGCATGATGCGTGTGAGGTCTTCTTCTGACAGCGCATTGGCTTTCCGGATGGCAACAAGGATACGCATCCGATTGTTTGCGGCATCGGTGACGATGACGACCGGCACGTCGGCGATGGTGAGCTGCCAGGTCCCATTCTGGTTTTCCAGGTCTTTGTCAAGTCGTTCTAGGATCACGTGCATGTTCTCAAGGGACATGGTGCCCTCGCGTGAGCGCGTCTCCTCTTCAGCGAAGATGGGCGTGGCGAGGAGCGTTAGAAAGGTTGTGATGAGTGCAAGTGCGCGCATGGTCTGCCCCTGTTAGAACAATGTCTTCAGGATAGACGACGTCGGCCGGTCGTCTATGCACAGCTTCGTGATTTTTTTAGTTTCCGGCGTTTTCCTGCATCCACAGAAGGGAAGCGGTGAGACCTGACAGAGAGAATGGTACGGAGAGGTTCTGTCCGTTTTCGCTTCGGTAGGTGAATGTAATGTCAGCCCCCGCACGCATGGCGTCGACAAGCTGATCTGCTTTCGCTTGCGGCCCGACAAAATAGTCGTTGATCGACTCAGGTGTTTCAATTTCGTCTGGCTGAAGTGCCGTGATCCGCTCGCCGTCAATACTGATGGTCATCGGCTTGCTTCGATCCATCATTTCAAAAACGGCAATGAATGAAATGCGTAGCGGAGCATTGCGCCGCTCACGGCTGACGCGCAGCTGATAGTCATACCCTGCGGGCGCTTCTGTATCGTGAACATAGGCGTTGGCAGAACAAAAACGGGAGCCGTCTCCTCTCGGCTGTCGGCACGAGACAAGAAAGTCTTTGAAGTAACGCCGGCTTTCGCAGAAGGGAACCACTGAACAATCGGCGCTCTCTCCTTGTGGTGTGTCGATGACAGGATCCGGCGTGATTGCTGACTCCGGCCGGGAGGTACGTTGGTAGATGATGGGCCAGGCGTCGGGCATCATGCTTTGGTCGCAGGCTTCATGGACTCTGTACTCGATCATGGCGAAGAGAAAACCTGTCCACTCCCATGATCCACTGGCGCCGCAATCGCCTATGCCACGTCCTTTGTGGAAGTGGGCTAGGTGCCCGCTCTCCGGATTTATGAATGCGTTGGTGAGCGTGTCGGAGGCTGTCCAACCGTAGAGCGTTGAGTAATCTGCAAAGCTCTGCAGGTCGAAGGTAGAGTCTGTTCCCTCGTCGTCGCGGCGTTCAACGATGATCTTTGAGATCATGTTATAGGCGGCAAGCTGGCAGGGCACGATGTGTATGCGTGTGTTGGCATCTAGTGTCGTGCCATCCCACATTTCCAGTACATCAAACGCTTCGGGCAGGAAGCAGTCCGGGTCATCTAACGCGCGGTCGATTACTTCCTGCGGCGGTGGTGCCATCGGCATTTCGTTGAAATCGGCAAGGGCAGGCGTGGCGGAAAATGCGACCAGGGCTGCCATCAGGTTTTTCATGGTCGCTTCTCCCAAGGTTCTAATGTTCCAGCAATGGTGCGGGTATCGAACCCACGATAGGCCCGCAGGGTTGCCTCGCAAATCTCGTCATGGGTGAGCCAGCGGGAGCTGTCGCCTTCCACAACAAACCCCAGGATCACCTGGCGATAGGTTTTTCCGGCTTGAGTTTTCATGGCCTCCAGGCGCTGATCGGCAAACCCGTCTGGCTTGCCTGATGCGGAGCCCATAATCTCGATGATCTTGCCGCCGGGGACCACACAGTCGGCGATGCCGTCGCGGAGTGTATGTGCTTCCGGGTGAAGCCAGGTGACGGCGAGATCTACCGGACCGCGAACACGGAGTGTGTCGAGGAAATGCGTCTCGTCTGTATAGTCGAGGGGTAGCTTCATGACTTTGTCGTCGAGGAAGCTTTCGCCGAAAGAGAATTTGCTCGCGCTGCGGGCACAGAGCGTTGCGTGCTGGCTCTCGCCAACAATCTGTCGGGCGACCGGGGCAAGCATGCCTGTGGTGCCAATAAGGAGTGCGTGATCTGCCATGCCCTATTTGTAGGGCGTTCGGTGGGGAGGAGCCAGCCTTTAGGGCCCTCAAGCTTCAGGCGACCCGATCTTCAGGCGACATTTGCCTCGATGATGAGCGCGGGTGACTCAGGGTCCTGGTACAGCCAGTCGGGCCGGTCTGTTTCGGCATTGAACATGCGGGTTTCAGTATCAGGAAAGCGTTCCACCATGCCTTCACCAAAATCGAGAGTGGTGAGGGTGATTGCATAGGCGATGTAGCGAATGCTGTTGTCGCTTTCTTCGCGGTAGGGGAGGGCGAGGTTTTCAAACTCGATGAGGCGCCCTGTCGAGGTGCGGGCCTTGGATAGGGTCCAGCGGCCAAAGAGGGCGTCACGGCCATGCGCATTATAAAATTCGGTGAGGACGGTTTCCAGCTTTGCGCGGGCTTCGTCGTTCATGGGGGTTTCGGCATATTGGCCGGTGAGGTCCTGGCCGAAAGCGGCGGCGAGGCCGGTGCCGAACAGAGTATAGCGGGCACGACCATCAGCCTCGTGCTTCAGCATGGCGAGATTCGACATGAAGGGGGCAAGGCCCATCAGCGGCATGTCGGTCTTAGCGGGAACACTGGTTTTTACATCCGCTCGAGCGCGGTACCAGAGATCAGCAAAGCTGACGGTTTTTGGCGATTGAAGCGCCGGATCAATATCTGATGAACCACCCATCCTAAAATTCTAGATCGTTAGAATTAACAGAATGCAAAGCGCTCTGGTGCGACGACGCGGCGCTTACCAGCTGACCGTATAATTGGCGGTGAGGGCGACGTCTTCGAGCTTGCCGGTCTGCTCCGCGCGATCGGTATAGAGGTCCAGATGCACGCGGGCGCCTGCTCCGCGGACGGGCGCATATTTCTGAATGAGGGCGTCGCCGGCGGCCTCAATCTCGGCCTTGGTGGCGAGCGGCACGGGATTTCTCAGGCCCTCATCTGGTGCCAAAAACTGCGAGGCGGGCAGGCGCGGCTCGATCCCGATCTGGGTCAGTTCAGAGTTGGCCCCGCGCAGTTCGACCTGGGGCAGCGCGCTGGCGGGCGCGGCACCCATAAGAAAGGCGGCAATCAGTGCCAATATGGACCAGATACGAGGGCTCATAGCCTCACGGAGCAGGAATCGTGCCTAGTTTGCGGTTCTCCAAACAAAAGTGTCATACCCGGGCTTGTCCCGGGTATCCAGGGTTCCAATCGCAGGCTTCGGTTCCACGGCCCCGGGACCCCCGGGACAAGCCCGGGGGTGACGAATGGGGTGGTGATAGTGAGTGCTTTCATCTCTCTTCTTTCCGGGTCACACTGGCGGTCTGTTGGTTGTTTCTGGGAGTTGGTGGTCATGAGTAGGTCTCGCGGTCGGTTTCGCGGTTTGGGGTTGGTGGATGGCTGCATCCTGTTGGTGCTTGGAACCTGTTCTGCTTTTGCCGCCATTGACGGGATTGATCTCTCGCCGGATGTGGGCGGCTCCTCGGACATTGAAAAGGGCACGGCCCTGCCGCCGCCCCCTGATTTCCTCACTCCTGCGACGCCGCGCCCTCGCGGCAGCCAGTTTGATGCCGCCCCTATTCCCCCTGAAAAGCCCGTGCGCCCCTTCACGGAAGTGGGCTATGGCCCCTTCGCGATTGGTAAGCCGGTGGACCTGACCGATCCGGAAATTGCTGCTTCCATTTCTGACTCTGACCAGATCAATCCAGAATGCCATTATGTGCGCATTGCCCAGCCCGGGGGGGAGCTCTACCTGATGCTGGTGGCGGGTGACCTTGCGCGGATTGATGTGAGCAGCATGGGGCCGGAAGGGGTGACCACCGGGCCGTCGCTTCCGAATGGCGTGGGCCTTGGCAGCCCAGTCGGTGACATCACGGCCGCCTGGGGCGACAAGGTTGCGACCGAGCCCAACAAATATGGTGTGGGCACGGACTATATCGTGACGCTCACAGACACCAAAGGCATTGTGTTTGAAACCGACGAGGGCAAGGTGACTGCCTACCGTGTGGGCCGCCCGCCGGAAGTGCATTGGGTGGAAGGCTGTTCTTGAGGGGCCCTTTTTGCACAACAGATCCACAAAATAGAAGTGTCATTGCCGGACTTGTTCCGGCAATCCAGGGTTCCAAGTAAAAGCCTGCGCGTTTCGCTCCCAAAAATCCGGGGCGACCCCCGGAACAAGTCCGGGGGTGACGGTTTGGGTTTGTATGTGATGCAGGCGTGCGAAGGCGTCCCGCATGAGACGCCGCACGCAGGTTCAGCAAAAGTCGTGAGGGACGCGGAATGCCGCAAAGCCTCATCTGTGTTTCTTTTTTAGAGGCCTTCCGGCACTCCGCGCGCGGCTGCTGCAATCGCTGCCATCCATCATATCCCGAGCTAAGCGCCTGTTTCTCCCGGGCCGTGCCTTTGGACTTTCATCCGCGGGCCGTGACCGGGCCTTAAGTGCCCGCCCCGGAGGGTCTCTCCGGTCCTCTTGCAGGTTGCTCCGGTACGTGAGCCGTCAACTCTCCCGCCCGAAAGCCGCAACTCCCACCCGCCTGACTGAACGGTCGACACGCCCCTCACATGGGCGGGAGATGCCTTATTAAATGGGGGTTCAAGGAGGGGGGAGGATAAGTTTTTTTGTGTGCTTCATTTTGAAGCCGTCACCCCCGGACTTGTTCCGGGCATCCAGGGGCGGCAAGCTTCTCCCATGGAGAAACGCTTCCACGTTTACCTCATGACCAACCGTCGCAATGGCACGCTCTATTGCGGTGTGACGAGCGATCTCGCTCGCCGCGCTTATGAGCATAAGAGCGGCACCGTAGAAGGGTTTACGTCCCGCTACGATCTGAAACACCTTGTCTGGTTCGAAGAAGCGGGCGACGCGCTTTCTGCCATTCAGCGGGAGAAGACCATCAAGGCCTATCCGCGGGTGTGGAAGATTAATCTGATTGAGGAACGCAATCCGCAATGGCGCGACCTCTACGACGATCTCATGAAGTAGGCTGGTATGCGGTTCCTTACCCTGGATTACCGGGACAAGCCCGGTAATGACACAGAGTTTTTGATTGTCCCCTGAAGCACATAAAACAAAAGCCGTCACCCCCGGACTTGTTCCGGGGGTCCAGGGGCTACAAACGCAGGCTTTTATTCTGTAACCCTGGATTACCGGGACAAGCCCGGTAATGACGCAGAGTTTTTGATTGTCCTTTGCGGTACCTCCAAACTAAGACCGTCACCCCCGGACTTGTTCCGGGGGTCCAGGGGCTGCAGACGCAGGCATCAAACGTCTTCTACCCCACCAACTTCCCATACACATCCAGCCAATAGCGGGCGGCGGTGCGGTGGTGCTGCCGCTCCGCCATGAGGGCGCGCATGAGCGCCTCCTGGCCCGCCTGGGCCCCGTGGGTCTTGCGGAGGAAGGTGACGGCTGTCTCCGGGTTCACATGGGCCAGCGCGTTTTGAATGCGCTCGTCCGCGCTTCCATAATGAGCCCTTGCGTGCGGGGGCAAGTAGGCGAGGTTCAGTGCGTCTTCTCCTGCCTCGGAGGTCTTCTTGCCGTCCCCGGTGGCTTTGCCACCGTCTTCTGGATCATCTGGGGAGGTCATGCCTGCCTCTCTTGCCGTTTCGGGAGAGGCAATTCCGGCTAAGAGCGAAAAAGCCGGGTGTTAGTAACCCTCCCAAGACGAAAGGGCGCGACCACCTTTAGGTGATAACCCTGGACATGCGTGACCGCCACCCGGCCACGCATGTCTGCTTAGGTAAAACCTAATGACGGGTGACCGCATGTCTTGGTTTGGGGTTACTACGCCCCACGACGAGATTTTGCCCGCCGCGTGATCAGCATAGCAGAATCATTTGTTCAGTGCATGTCGTGTCAGACTGAAAAAAAGAGGGTCAAAAGATGCGCAGTCTTGGCGCGAATTTTGGCACCGATTCGACCGACATGCATTAGGGGGATGGTTGAAAGACACTTAGTCACCCCGAGCATGCTTGCTCAATCCAGAAAACTCGGCACTATTGGCTGCACGCGTAGGATAGAGTCACCTTATCAGTTTAGAAGAATTGCAAAGATCCATGTCTGAATTCGAAGAAACGCATCTCTGGCAATCAACGTTGGCATACAGAGAGAACGACAAATACGATTCCCAGCGTGAAAGGCTGCGAGTGGCATACATGGCACTGCGCGATAAGGTCGGGATGTTGGTGGGTGAGATTGCAAGGGATTTACCTGACTATACAGTCCATGACTTGACGCATCTAGATGCACTTTGGTCTATGGCCGACATTGTTTGCGGGCCTGACTATAAGCTCACACCGACTGAAGCATTTGTGCTTGGTGGAGCTATTTTGCTGCACGATGCCGCTATGAGTTTGGCAGCTTATCCCTCCGGAATTAGTGAGCTTAAAGATAGCGCTGAATGGTCCGATACTGTTGTCTATTTCTTTCAGCGTACGGAGGGCCGGCGTCCTAGCGACGTTGAGATTCAGGAGCCACCTGCAGAAGTCTTGAAAGAGGTGATCGCAGATCTACTTCGGCAGATGCATGCAAAACACTCGGCGAAGTTGCTCGCATGTGAATGGAGAGTGCGTGGCGACTCTATGGCACACCGGTTGATGGGGGATGACGAGCTACGTGGTATCTTTGGACAGGCAATTGGAATGATCGCCCATAGCCACTGGTGGTCCGTTGATGAGGTTGAGCGTCGACTGGACCGCCGCGTGAATGCCCCGGTGATTTTCCCGCAGCTCTGGTCTTTCGATTTGTTAAAGGTGGCAGCTATTTTGAGAGCTGCAGACGCTTCCCATGTTGATGCGAGGAGAGCCCCGGCTTTTCTTAGAGCACTTCGTAAGCCCTCAGGCGTATCCGGCAACCATTGGAATTTTCAAAGTAAACTGGCGCGTCCGGCTCTTCAGAATGATCAGATTGTCTATACGTCAGTTACTTCTTTTGGGGTTGAGGATGCTGATGCGTGGTGGTTGTGTCTTGACACGCTAAAGATGATCGATAGTGAATTGCGAAGGAGTGATCAACTAATTGCCGCAAAAAGAGGGCACAACGAACGTTTTGCTGCCCGGTCTGTAGCAAACATTGGCAGTTTGGAAAAACTGACGAACGACCTTCCGGTGGTTGATTGGATACCTGTGTCTGCTGAGGTGCATATTTCGGGTGTCACTGAAATTGTCAAAAAACTAGGTGGCTCAGCCCTTTACGGTGACAAACCTGACATTGCGCTGAGGGAGCTGATCCAAAATGCGTCCGATGCCATACGTGCTAGAAGGGTGGTCGATGGCGTCGACGACGAATGGGGAGAGGTTGTTGTTAGGATACTGAAAAGCGATGATGGTCATGTGCTCGAGGTAGAGGACAATGGGCTAGGAATGGGCCAGGATGTTCTAGTTCATCATCTGCTAAATTTCGGTCAGTCGTTCTGGGGATCGGAACTTATGAGGCGCGAGTTTCCAGGATTGTTGACACGTGGTGTCGGCAATGCGGGGAAGTTTGGTATTGGCTTTTTTTCTGTTTTCATGATCAGCAAGAAGGTGCGTGTTACAACTCGCCGGTGCGGTGCAGCTAAGGACCAAACATTTGTACTTGATTTTCGGAACGGAGTTGACTCTCGACCCATACTTAGGGTCGCTGGAAACGACGAAGCGCTTCAAAGCGAGGGTACAAAGGTTTCTGCGGTGCTTGAACCCGATACAGATCATCTCGAGCGCTTGTTGCGATCGAGCTATGATGAGACTGGAACAATCGTGGATGTGTGCGGTGAATTATGCCCATCGCTTGATGTTTCTGTGAGCGTGGAAGACCGTCTAACCGATGTGATACACCGATATAGAGCGAATGATTGGCTTGAACTAGAGCCAATAGATTTCATCTCCCGCCTTCAGTTCAAGCCGATGTCTAGCAATGAATTTCTTGATGCTTTTACTGAAGAGAATGCGCAAACCGTGAGGCGGCTCTCAGAGAACTTGCGAACAGTCAGAGATGAACATGGTGTTGCAATTGCACGGGCGTTTCTGTGCCCGCCGGTTTATGGGGAAAGGGCGGGGTTGCCTGGAGTTGTATCTGTCGGAGGATTGAAGTCTGGAGATCTGCGCGGCATATGCGGCGTGCTCACAGGCGAAACGAACAGAGCCGCTAGAGATACGGCAATCCCTCATCTTCGTGGCGAACCTCTCGTAAGCTGGGCAAATGAACAAGTTAACCTGTGTGAGGAAAGCTCCCTGACGGACAAGGATCAACAGGAAATTGCTATGACAGTGCTGCGGCTAGGTGGTGATGTTGGGGCTCTCAAAATCGCAGAAGCTGAAAACACCTGGTTTGATAAGGCGGCAGTGTTGGCGAAGTTTAGAATGAGCGATGAGATCGTTTTGAATTCTGGTTACCACGCACTGGAAAAAGAAGAAGAATTCAGGATGGATAACCGGGTCGTGCGTGCGCCAATGTTCAGCTATTCTAGCATTCTGATGCGGGGGCCTGCGGACGACAGCGAGCGTGATTGGCTTCCGATCGCGGAAGGTGACTTCTTTGCCAACTCAATTGGCTTCTTTTTGTTGGCGCTTTTGGACGAAGCCTGGGGGACATCATACTACACGATGGCAATGGGGGATGAACGCCGTAGACTCCATATGGACACAAAGATCGGACGTTGGAGGGGGGAAGATATATTCAGCAATCAAATGGTGTTGAAAAGATAACGTAATTGTGCCTGCAAGAGGGTAACTGAAATTGCGTTGTGATTTGAACGTTGCGGCTTTCAATTACACTACAATGTTTCATAGGGGAATGCCCTAAGGCCCCTTACGGCGTCTTGGCTTTGTCTGGCCGGACTTTTTGAAGGTTCGCGTGCCGGCTTTGCCGGACGCTGAGCGGGCGAGGGGGCGTTTTTTGTTTCCACCCCCATCCTGACCTTCCCCCTGAGGGGGAAGGGATTTGTTTGAGTTCGCCGCGGCGACGGCGCTTTGGCGCGCAAACGGGTCGTCGGCGATGGCGAGTTCCGTCTGTTCCAGGCGGTGGATTTCGTCGCGCAGGCGCGCGGCTTCCTCGAATTCCAGATCCGCGGCGGCGTCCTTCATGCGCTTTTCCATATCCTGAATGTGCGCACGTAGATTGTGGCCGACCAGTTCCACCGTGTCCCCATATATACTTTCTGGGCCCGTGTCGACGCTCACATGGTCCTGCTCGTACATGCTCTCCATGATGTCGCCGATATTCTTGCGAATGCTTTCCGGCGTGATGCCATGTTCCTTGTTATAGGCTTCCTGCTTCTCCCGCCGGCGGGCGGTCTCCGCCAGCGCGCGCTCCATGGAGCCCGTCACCTTGTCCGCATAGAGGATGACGCGCCCGTCGACATTCCGCGCCGCGCGGCCAATGGTCTGCACCAGCGAGGTTTCTGAGCGCAGGAAGCCCTCCTTGTCCGCATCGAGGATCGCCACCAGCTCGCACTCGGGAATGTCGAGGCCCTCGCGCAGCAGGTTGATGCCGATCAGCACATCAAAGGCGCCGAGGCGCAGGTCGCGAATGATCTCGATGCGCTCCAGCGTGTCGATGTCGGAATGCATGTAGCGCACGCGGATGCCCTGCTCATGCATATATTCGGTGAGGTCTTCTGCCATGCGCTTGGTGAGCGTGGTGACGAGAATGCGCCCGCCGCGCGCTGCCACCTGTTTGCACTCGTCAATCAGATCATCAACTTGCGTGTCCACGGGGCGGATTTCCGTCGGCGGGTCGATGAGGCCTGTGGGGCGGATCACTTGTTCCACGAAGACGCCGCCGGTGCGCTCCATCTCCCAGGGGCCGGGGGTGGCCGAGACATAGACTGTCTGCGGCCGCATGGCGTTCCATTCCTCGAACTTGAGCGGGCGGTTGTCCACGCAGCTTGGCAGGCGGAAGCCGAATTCCGCGAGGGTCGATTTCCGCCGATAGTCGCCGCGATACATGCCGCCGATCTGGGGCACGCTCACATGGCTTTCGTCGGCAAAGATGAGGGCATTGTCCGGGATATATTCAAACAGCGTGGGGGGCGGCTCGCCGGGCTTGCGGCCGGTGAGGTAGCGGGAATAGTTCTCGATGCCCGCGCAGCTGCCGGTGGCGAGCATCATCTCAATGTCAAAATTGCAGCGCTGTTCCAGCCGCTGGGCTTCCAGCAATTTGTTCTGGGCGTTCAGCTCATCGAGGCGGTCGCCCAGTTCCTTTTTGATCTGGGTCGCCGCCTGCTGCAGCGTCGGGCCCGGCGTCACGTGGTGGGAGTTGGCGTAGAGCTTGATGAAGGGGCGGCGGTCTGTCTTGTGGCCGGTCAGGGGATCGAACTCGACAATCTCCTCCACCTCATCGCCAAACATGTTGACGCGCCAGGCCCGGTCTTCCAGGTGAGCGGGGAAGACTTCCACCGTGTCGCCGCGCACGCGGAAGGTGCCGCGCTGAAACGCGTTGTCGTTGCGCTTATATTGCAGGGCGACGAGGTCGGCGATCAGCTGGTTGCGGTCGAGCTTCTCGCCCACCTTCACGGTGAAGGTCATCTCCGAATAGGTTTCCACCGAGCCGATGCCGTAAATGCAGGAGACGGACGCCACGATGATGACATCGTCGCGCTCCAGCAGGGCGCGCGTCGCGGCGTGGCGCATGCGGTCGATCTGCTCGTTGATGGAGCTTTCTTTTTCGATATAGGTGTCCGTGCGGGCCACATAGGCTTCCGGCTGGTAATAGTCGTAATAGGACACGAAATATTCGACCGCATTGTCCGGGAAGAAGTTTTTAAACTCCCCGTAAAGCTGGGCGGCGAGCGTCTTGTTCGGCGCGAGGATAATCGCCGGGCGCTGGGTCTGTTCAATCACCTTCGCCATGGTGAAGGTCTTGCCGGAGCCGGTGACGCCGAGGAGCACCTGGTCGCGCTCGCCTTCGTTCACCTGCGCCACCAGCTCCTTGATGGCTTCGGGCTGGTCACCCTTGGGCTCAAACTCCGAGACGAGCTTGAAGGCAATACCGCCTTCGGACTTTTCCGGGCGCTCGGGCCGGTGGGGGGTGAAGGGTTCCAGGGCATCGCCATTGGGCGCGCGCTCGGGTACGGGCTGCGTCAGCGGTTGTTCTGGAACAAACGACGCGCCCGGTGCTTCTGAGAATCCCGGCTGATCTGTCTTGGTGCTCATGAGTCCAATATGGCGCGGAATCACTCCCATTCAAAGGGGGCAGGGCGCCTCACCTGTCAGGAAATGTCAGTATTCTCGCTCACGCTTGATCACCAAAGGTGACCTGCTCCGCGGGGGCGGCACAGGGGCGACGGACCACAGTCGTGGTCTTGGTGGCGTCGATGTAGTCAGCGGACCAACATTGTAGGCACCAACGAGCGGGTAGGGGTTGGGAAATTGGATCTTCTGATCGGTGTTCCCTTCGGTCAGGGTCCGCGCAAATTCTGAGCGCGCCGAAATGGTCGCGCCTCCCTTCGTTTCATGGAGATTTCAATGAGTGTTTCTTTAGACCCTTCCCCCTCTATTGATGCTGTGGCCTTTGATGCCGCAGCTGCCGAGAGTTTTGCCGGCGATATGGCGGGTATCCTGAATGCCGGTGCGTTGGCTGTGATGTTGTCCTTTGGGCATAAGGCAGAACTGTTCGATTGCATGGCGGACATGCCCCCCTCCACGTCGGATGGGATTGCAAAAGCGGCAAATCTTTCTGAGCGGTATGTTCGAGAATGGTTGGCGGCGATGGTAACCGGCGGCATTGTTCGCTATGAGCCCGAGGGCGCGCTCTATCATTTGCCGCCGGAGCATGCGGCAGCGCTGACACGCGGTGCGCCTATGGGGAATTTCGCTGGCACTGCCCAGCTGGTGCCGGTGATTGGCGCCAGCGAGGAGCGGTTATTGCAATGCTTCCGGTCGGGCGAAGGGACGAGCTATGACGACTATCCGTGTTTTCACAAAGTGATGGCAGAAGACAGTGGGCAGACGGTGGTTGCTCAATTGTTTGATGTCATCGTGCCCATGGTGCCGGGACTCGATGACCGTTTGCGAGATGGCATCGACGTGATGGACGCCGGATGCGGCGAGGGCAAAGCGCTTGTCGCGCTTGCCGAGCATTATCCTCAGAGCCGTTTTGTTGGCTATGATCTGTGCTCGGATGCCATTGCCACGGCAGCAGCGTTGGCGCAATCCAAAGGTCTCACCAATCTACATTTCGAAACAAAAGACCTGACCGGGTATGACGCAAATGATGCGTTCGATTTCGTGACATCCTTTGATGCGGTGCATGATCAGAAAGACCCGCAGGGTCTCATCGCGGGGCTCTATGGTTGTTTGCGATCTGGCGGCGTGTATCTCATGCAGGATATTGGCGGATCAGCTGTGCTTGAGAATAATCTCGACTTTGCAATGGCGCCGTTCCTCTATTCGGTTTCTTTCAGCCATTGTATGCCTGTGTCTTTGGGGCAGGGCGGCGCAGGGCTTGGCACCATGTGGGGATGGGAAACAGCCTTGGAGATGTTGAAAGTCGCTGGTTTCTCCAATTCAGTACGTCATGTATTGCCACACGATCCGATGAATGTGTGGTTTGTCTCTGAGAAAGCCTGAGCTAAGCTTCGAAGCCGAGGCGACAAGCTCGCCTCGGTCGTTTACTCACCTGCGTTGTGGACACCACTGTCGGCATAGCCCACATGGTTGAAGAAGCGGGAGCCGGAGCTTTCAACCGTCATGACTTCGTAAGACTCGACATGGTTCACGTAGAGCGTGTCGAGGTCGGGCTGGCTTTTCTCCACTACCATGCAGCGGCCACCGAAACCTGAATATTCGCAGATGTGGACCACGGCGCTGCCCGTCAGTTGAACGGACCGAAAGCGCTTGCCGAAGGGGTGCTCGACCATGCCCTTGCGGGTGCCCGCAGAGATGCAATAGGCGGCGCCTTCGAAACTGGGTCCGTTGAAGAAACAGGCGGAACTGTCTGCCGCCAGTACTGCTGGGGCCTGCGCCGTTAGGGCCAGAACAGCCAAGGCTGCCCCGATACTTATCGCTCTGCTGATGTTCCCTGCCATGCCGCATCCCCGACCGTCCTATTCGAAAGGTCTATACTGGCATGGTTAATCTCCCGTACCAAATTGGTTAACGGCGGTTTTAGCCAAGCTCTCCTGTAGCTCAATCATGTCGAAATCCGACTTAGGCGTGCCGCAGCTGTTCAATAATGTTTCCATTGTTAGGGTTTTGGTATCTCTTCATGGGGAATATAGCGGCGGGTGGCTTTTTGCTTCGGAGAAAGCCAATGAATGGGGCCCTTTCTGCTGGAAACAAGTTTCTCGGCCGGTTTTCAGTTTCCTATAAATTTTATGGTGTCATCGTTTTTCTGCTTTCGTGCTTTGTTGCCACGGCAGCTGTCACGCTTTTGCGGATGAACGAAATTACGGCAGAGATTGAAGAAATCTCTCAAGAACATATGCCGCTGACCGAAATGGTGACGAAGGTGGCGCTCGCGCAGCTTGAGCAAGCCGTCTATTTTGAGCGCACATTGCGTGCTGGCTTGGCCGCGTTCGGCTCGGCTGAGCGACGCTCGCTTGCTGAGAATATTGAGAAATTCGAGAAGTACAGCCACCAAGTGGATGTCGATGTGGTCAAGGCGGAGAAAATCGCCGAAGAGGCGATTTCACTCACGCATGATGAAAAGACCCTTGAGCGCTATCGTGAAATACTGGCCTCCCTCAAGCATTTCGATGCGGCTCATCTGAAATACGAAGAACATGCGAATGAGGTCAATCATTTGCTTCAGACCGGGCGCATTGCGCTCGCGCGCGAAAAAGCGTCGGACGTCATTGCAGAGGAAGAGGCGCTCGACCACGAGATCGAAGAGATTCTGTTCGATATTGAAGAACTGACGGTGCAGTCGCTCGAAACGGTGTTGAGCCATGAGAAGAGCGCTGTGATGACGGTGGTCATTATGACATTAACGGCGATCGTGACGGGCGGTATCATTTCTTTCCTTATCGTTCGAGCGGTTGTCAAACCCCTGTTGCGGGTCGTTGGTGCGCTGACGGTGTTGGCAGATGGGGATACAAGCCAGGAAATGGACATCGATACGCAAGATGAGATTGGTCAGACGGCCCGCGCCTATGACGCTCTCAGGCAGCGGACGGAGGAGGCCCAGGCATTGGCTTTGCAGCAAAAAGCCAATGAAGAGGCAAAGGAAAAACGGCGTCTGGCGGTTGATAAAATAACACAGGCTTTCGACCACTCGGTTGCATCTGTGATGGATGTTATTGGTGATGCAATGGGCTCACTTGATACAGCGGCCGTAGATATGTCGAATGTGGCAAACGATGGTCAGAGCCAAACTGCTTCTGTCGCAGCCGCGTCTGAGGAGGCCAGTACCAATGTCCAGGTGGTGGCGTCGGCGGCGGAGCAAATGTCAAACTCGATCGCGGAAGTGTCGAAAAATATCGAGACCACAAAACAGATCACACACAAAGCTGTTGCCGACGCAGACAAGACGACAGCGTCAGTGAATGGGCTGGCGGAAGCGGCAACGCGGATTGGAGATGTGGTGAGCCTCATCAATGATATCGCCGACCAGACCAACCTGCTGGCGCTCAATGCAACCATCGAAGCGGCGCGGGCAGGCGAGGCAGGCAAGGGGTTTGCCGTTGTCGCGTCAGAAGTGAAACAATTGGCGATGCAGACGGCCAAGGCGACGGGTGAAATTAGTGAACAGATTACGGCCATTCAAGCGGTGACTGAAGACTCTGTGTCGGCTATCGGAGACATTTCTGAAACGATCAAGGAAATCGACAAATATGCGGCGACCGTTGCTTCTGCCATCGACGAGCAACGGAGCGCGACGCAGGAAATTGCCGGTAGTGTGCAACAAGCAGCTCTTGGCACTCAGGAAATAGCCGAAGCGATGACTGGTGTTCAGCAATCAGCGACCCTGTCAGGAACCACTGCGGAGCGGGTCACCCAATCGGTGATGCAGATGAGTAAGCAATCTGAAACATTGCGCACTCATGTCAGTGCTTTCCTGGCCGATGTACGGGCGGCGGGGTAAGGGCTCTCCTACAGCTCAATCATGTCGAAATCCGATTTAGGCGTGCCGCAGAGCGGGCAGACCCAATCGTCAGGAATGTCCGCCCAGCGCGTGCCTGGTGCAAGGCCTTCTGTCGGGTCTCCCTCCGCCTCGTCATAGAGATAGCCACAGGTGCGGCACTGCCAGGTTTTGAAATCGGTCTCTGCCATGGCTGTTCTGCCTCAATTCATCTTGAATTTGATGGGGACAGACTTTGGACCGCAGACGAAAGAAGATTCCATTCGCTTTGGTGTGCCATTCAGTTCGATGCTTTCCAGACGTGGCAGGAGTTCTTCCCAGAGGATGCGCATTTCCATTCGTGCCAGGTGCTGACCGAGGCAGACATGCGCGCCATAGCCGAAGGCGACATGTTTGTTGGGGGTGCGGTCCACTTTGTAGGTGAACGGATCATCGAAGTGATCTTCGTCGCGATTGCCGGACTGATAGCAAAGCATCAGCCAATCTCCCTTGGCGATTTTCCGACCCGCCACCTCGGTGTCTTCTGTCGCTGTTCGCATGAAGTGTTTCACGGCTGTTGTCCAGCGGATGGATTCTTCGATATGGCCATCAATCAGGGACGGATCTGCCTTCAGCTTTGCAAGTTCATCCTGGTGATTGCAAAGCGCCCACAGGCCTTCTGCTGTTGTGTTGGACGTGGTGTCATGTCCTGCAGTCGCTGCAATAATGTAGTAGGACATGGCGGCGAAGTGATCGAGGGGCTCTCCATTGATCTGGCCATTGGCGATGACACTTGAAACGTCATCACGTGGATTAGCGCGCCGGTCTTCGGTGATGGCGTTGAAATATTCAATGAACTCGCCGACTGTCTCGGCGATAGAGTTGACACCCGCTTCTGTTCCCTGTTCTGCGTCGCCGCTGCGGCTTAGTTCCGGATCGGCTGCGCCAAACAGTTCCTGTGTGAGCTTCAGCATTTTGGGTTCGTCGCTTTCGGGAACACCCAGAATTTCCATGATCACATGAAGGGGGTAGAGGAAGGCGACATCCCGGGCAAAATCACACTCGGTGCCGAATGCCGCCATGCGGTCCAGAAATGAGCGGGCGATTTCACGGATACGTGGCTCGAGCTTCTTGATGTTCTGCGGCAGAAACCAGGCCTGCGTCAGACGGCGATAGGCCATGTGATCCGGATTGTCCATCTGCACTAGAGAGCGCACAAGGTGGGGAGAGCCACCCATCATGTCACGCACCATCTTGTCTGCCTCAAGAGTGGTGAGCACAGCTGACCTGTCGCCATTGTGAAAAAGCTCGTTCTGCCGCTCAATAAACTGAATATCGTCAAACTTGGTGACGACCCAGAAAGGGTCAAAGCCTTTTGGCTCCGCGATGGCGAAGGGCGCCTCTTTGCGCAGAATTTTGAATGCGTCGTCAATCGGAGTGCCTGCAGCGTAGGCCTTGGGGTCGACAATTGTTTGGGCGATATCCTGATCAATGCGCATAGATGTTTCCTCGAAGTGTCACGTCGATGTGGGGGGCCTTTAGGGTCCTGGCGCCCGATGGCCTGTCTGGCCTTTGGCTAAAGCATAGCCAGATTGTTGGTTGAATAACAAATAAAAACACGCATACTTCCTCCTGTTGACGTAACGGGACTTGTTGCCGTAGCGGAATCTTAGATGGGTGGTCCAGCTTGATTGAAATTGTGGAAAAACCTCGAACCCAAGCGGAGCGCAGGGCCGCGTCTGAGGGCAAATTGCTGCGGGCGGCGGCGGAGCTGGTGGCAGAGGGAGGGGTTGCGGCGGCGACGTTTGAGCGGATCGGCGAACGTGCTGGCCTGAGCCGGGGGCTCGTTACACAACGGTTCGGGTCGAAAGAGGGGCTTATCCATGCGCTGGTGGAAGATGTAGCTGAACGGTTCGACGCCTTTTTGTTTGCACACCATGTGGACACGCTGCCACCAGATGAAGCTTTGCTGGCCTTTATTGATATCTATCTGAGCGACACGGAGGACGCGGCCATTCGCGACACATATCACGTGCTGCTTGCAGAGAGCCTGGCGACACAGCCGACCCTTAGGCCGCTGTTTTCCCGCGTGCATGATGGCGTGCGGGAACGTCTCCGGATGTTGTTAGAAAGCGGTCAGGAGGCTGGCACGATCAGTCGTTCGCTCGACCCGGACGTCATGGCGGTCAGTATTGGCGCGTTTCTTCTTGGTATTCGAATTCAGCGCATGGTGAATCCAACGACCGATATTGATGCGATCCGCAAGACCGCCATTGCGTCGCTCCGAACGCTTCTTGGGTCAGGAAACAGCTAGCCGCCAAAACTTGCGCGGTAGGCTTCCGGTGTTGTTGCCATGTGTCGTTTCATGGTGCGGCGCAGGGTTTCAGCTGTACCGAAGCCGGTTGCTGCGGCGACCGCTTCGACCTTGTCGTCATCCTCTTCCAACCGCCTGCGGGCGGCGTCAAGACGCGCGCGTTCAACATATTTCGCTGGCGTTTCACCGACCTGCTGTCTGAAAAGCCTCGCAAAATTGCGTGGACTCATGGCGACCTGATCTGCAAGTGCGGGGACACTCAAATCATCCTCCGGATGCTCGGCAATGTGGGTGAGCAGAGCATCGAACTTTTCTGTCTTATTACTCTGTGCAGCCAATTGTGCAGAGAACTGGGATTGCCCACCGGGACGCCGTAGGAAGAGCACCAGGTGTCGGGCGACCTGCATGGCGACGTCGCGCCCAAGGTCTTCTTCCACCATGGCAAGCGCCAGGTCGATGCCTGCAGACACGCCTGCGGATGTGTATGTATCACCGCTTTTCACATGGATGGCATCGTCCACCACGTCGATTTTCGGGTGGTCTTTGGCAAGTCTTTCGCAAGCGACCCAATGGGTGGTCGCGCGATGCCCGTCCAGCAGTCCCGTCCGTGACAGGAAGAAAGCACCGGAGCATACGCTTGCAAGGCGTCTTACTGTGTCCGCCTTCCGTTTGATCCAGGGACGAAGGGCGGCGTCCTGCTCTGCTTCTGAGATACCTTCTTCTGAGCCACCGGCAAAAATGAGCGTGTCGATGGGGCCTCTTACATCCTGGAAGCTTTTGGCCGCGACGATCTGAACGCCATTCGACATGGTGACCGGTCCTGCTTCGTTGGCGATCACCTCCACCGTGTAAGGCGCTGCCGCATTTTCTGTATGAGCGACATATTGTGCGGCTGTTGCGAAGACGTCAGCGGGGCCGACAACGTCCAGCATCATGCCGCCCTCATAGGTGTAGATGACAATCTTGCGGACGGCGGTTGGAGGACGCGCTGTCGCGGCAGGGCTCATTGGGGGGCACTCCGAACTCAGGTTGGCAGAATATGCGTTAATCGTGTCATTGCTGCCAAATGAATGCAAGGGCATTTTCAAAGGGTGAATGACCTTGAAAGGAAAAGCCCATGTCACGGTTTCAACTGCCATCTTGCGCCGTCGGGACGGCCCTGTTGCTAACCCTCAGCTTGATGGCCTTGGTGACCCTGGTCGCGGTTGACGAGGCGCGCGCGGATGATCGGTCCATTGTGGTGGTTGCGCAAAATGGTGGTACAGAGGTCACGGACTTTCTTGTGCCCTATGGGGTTCTTTCTCGGGCGCAGATCGGCGACGTGCGTGCGGTGTCGACGGAACCTGGGCCTGTCTTTCTGTGGCCGGGTCTGACCGTTGAGCCCGATGAAACGTTGGATCAGTTTGATGCCAGGCTGCCGGAGGGCGCCGACCTTGTGATTATTCCGGCGGTTCTTGATCACGATGACCCGGTGCTGATTAAGTGGTTGCAGCAGCAATCAGAGAAAGGGGCCATGCTTGTCTCTATCTGTGATGGCGCGCTTGTGCTGGCACGCACTGGATTGCTGGACGGACGACAGGCGACGGGGCACTGGTGTACGCGAGACGTTCGGCAGGAAGACTTCCCAGAGGTTCGTTGGCAGGAGAACTTGCGCTATGTGCGCGATGGCAATGTCGCCACCTCAGCTGGTGTGAGTGCGTCCTTACCGATTTCTCTTCACCTGGTTGAGATGCTGGCCGGGAAGGTCCGCGCGGAGTCTCTTGCTGCAGAGCTTGCCGTTGAGGGATTTGGCGCAGACCACAAGTCAGAGGAATTTGTACTGGGGGCAGGACCTATCTGGGTCGCTGCGCGTAATTTCCTCTTCGGCTGGCCGCGGGATGAGTATGCACTTGTTTTGTCCGACGGTATGGATGAGATCGCCCTGGCATTTGCTGTCGACATGTTTGCCAGGACCTATCGTTCCCAGGCCGTGCCCGTGGCAAGCGATGCTGTGCGTACATTGAATGGACTGACCGTGTTGCCAGACCAGCCTGAGCTTGGCAATGCCACAGCGTCTGTGGGCTTTGGCTCAGGCGGAGATCTTCAGCTGGATCCGGGTGCGACTGCGCCAGAACAGATACTCGCCTTTCTAACCGCGCAATATGGGCGGGATAGTGCTGAGTTCGTCGCCCTTCAATTGGAGTATCCTTATTAGATGGCTGGTTCAGGTTAGCGTGCGCTGTCTCCAGAGCGGTGCGAGTTGCACACCGATGACGGCCGCCAGAATGCAGCCGCATCCGATCCATCCGATCATGGGGAGCCGTTCGCCGAGCAGCACTGCACCGAAGAGGGCAGCAAAGAGAGCTTCTGACGACATGATGATGGCAGCGTCTGATGCTGGGGTGTAGCGCTGGCCCACAGCCTGCAACGTAAAACCCAACCCACCTGAGATGATGCCGGTGAAAAGCAGTTCCTTCCAGGCGGCTGCCATGTTTGTGAACGATATGGGTTCAAACACGGCAGCCAAAATCAGGCAAAGGAATGCAGTGACGCCAAACTGCAATGCTGCCAGGGTGATTGGGCGGCCAGAACGGCTTGCGAGCGATCCCACAAGCAGAACTTGGAGCGCCCAGAAGAGGGCGCTGAAGATCATGATGCTATCCCCCCAATTCAACCCGGAGAGCCCACCTCCCAGAAGCCAGGTGCCCGCCAAAGAGAGGGCCGCCGCCGGCCAGATGACCCAGGGAAGCCTGTGCCTCAAAGCCATGAAGGCGATGATGGGTACCAGCACCACATAAAGTGCCGTTAGAAAACCAGCATTTGTGACAGTTGTCGCGAGCAACCCCGCCTGCTGGGTTATGCTTGCGATGAAAAAGACGAGGCCTGCAGCGCCCATCAGGGTCACGTGATCGCGGCGGAGTGGCGGGCCTTTTCGGCTCTCTGCCAGCGCGAAAGGTAGGACGACGAGGGTCGCTAGAAGGAACCGTGTGCCTGTGAAAAGTAATGGACCGAGATGATCCATCGCGGTTGATTGGCCAACGAAGGCTGCGCCCCAGATGAGCGCCGTTAAAAGCAGAAGCAGGTCAGCACGCAAACGGGTCATGGGTCCGGTTTATCTGATTGGCAGAGAGGCGGCAATCAGCCAATTTTTCTGTGAAGGCTTAACAATGGCGTGTGCATCTGGGACAATCGCGTTAGCGATGACAAAGATCAGTGTTGAAAGGTGAAGCTACGTAATGCGGTCTGAACGACATTGGTCAATCTACCTACCTGCACTCAGCATCTCCATTTTGTGGGCGGGTATTCTTTTCTGGGCGGACAGGCGTGAGCCACCTCTGGAAACCTTGAGACTCCTGGCGTTGGCCGTTGAGGTGATTGCTGTACCGACGCTCTACCTCTGGGCGTTCTATAGGGCGCGAGGCGCGGAAATTTCGGTCTTGTCAGATCGTGTGGAGATTTCAACCGGTGGGCGGCGGCCAGAAAAGGTAAGTGTTGACCGCGCCTCTGTCGGGCATGTCCAGATTGCACAGTCTTATCTGCAAAAACTGGTAGGCGCTGGGCAGGTCAGGGTCAGTCTGCCCGATGGGCGGCAGTTTGTTCTTGATGATATGAGTGCGCCGGACCGCATTGTTGAGGCGATCAGGCAGGACCAAGAGGGTGTAGACAAAGTGAGTGTGGGATGAGTGGGAAGATTGATTTTGATGCAAATGCTGCCAAGGCCGTTGAAGCCATGTATCAGACGCCAGATGTTGTCGGACAGCGTATCGCGGTTCTGGATGCGCTCGGCCTTGCTTCTTATGAGCACGCACTAGACATCGGATCGGGGCCCGGTTTGTTGGCCGAAGATGCTGCCAAGATGGTGGGGGCGGAAGGTCGCGTTCTGGGGGTGGATGTCAGTGACGCGATGGTCACCATGGCGCGGACCCGTTGTGCAGCGCTGCCTCAAGCTGAGTTCGTCACTTGTGATGCGACGAACCTTGAAGTGCCGGATGGAAGCTTTGATGCGGCTGTCTCCACGCAGGTCTATGAATATGTGGATGATGTGGACAAGGCGCTGAAAGAATTACATCGAGTTCTAAAGCCGCATGGTCGGGCCGTTATCCTGGATACGGATTGGGATTCGATTGTCTGGCACGCAAGCGACGCGGAGCTGATGAAACGGGTGCTTGCCTGCTGGGATGACCACCTGGCAGATCCCCACTTACCCTCAACTCTCGCACGGCGGCTCAAGCGCACTGGTTTTCACGTGTCACGCGTTGAGATCGTCCCGATGTTGAGTGTCGGATTTCAACCGCATTCATATGCGGCGGGGATCATGCGTGGCATACGATCATTTGTGCGCGGGAATGCGGATAAGCACGGTCTTACGCAAGAAGATATTCAGTGCTGGTATGACGACCAGCTCCGTCTGGCAGAGCTGGGCGCCTTCTTTTTCAGCGTCAATCGCTACATGTTTGTGGCGACGAAGTAGGATCGCTCACGCGCCGTAGTGGGCGAGGAATGTGTCAATTGCTTCTTCAATAATAGCGTCTTTGTTTGACGGTAGCTTGAAGTTGGGATCGAACATTGTTGGCCACACGAAGTTCTCTTTGATCATACCGACGATTTGGAGAGATGACATTTTTGTATCGTGAGGTTTGAGCAGCTTGCGTTCAACCAGGTTATCGAGGAATGCGACAAAGTCCTTGTTGCGTCCGTTGACACCGCGTTTCAAGAAGCTCTTGCCCACCTCCGGTACGCCTGAGGTCTCGGAGATAATCGCGCGCATCAGCGCGTTGATACCAGATCCAAATTGTTGGTTCAGGTAGTCGTTGGCAGCAGTTGTCAGTGCTTCTTTTGCTGTCTTTGCCTCTGCGGCCGCGCTCTTAGGCATCTCGAGTCCTGCATAGGATGCTTCGACGATTGAGCTGAACAGCTCTTCTTTCGACCCAAAATGTTTGTAGAGCGTTGCGGTTGAAACGTCGGCTTTACGAGCAATTTCTGCCATAGCCGCATGGGTAAAACCGTTGTCTTGAAATTCCGCACCCGCCGCAGCCATGATCGATTTTCTTTTCGATTCACTGACCCGACGTCGATAACCTTCCAGTCCCATTTTAAGAACTCCTCACAAAAACTAATGTCCCCGTTGGGCAAAACCGACCGTCAGGAATGCCCCATTTTTACACCATCTTTTTGTCATGAATATCACATTCAATGCAAGCATGAACTGTTTGCGATGTGAATAATGTAATTGCTCGGTTCAATAAGTTGTTGTTTTTATTCGGTATTTCTACGCCGATTTCTACGTATTGAGATCTTGCATCTTGCACCGGTGCTTTTCTGCGGGAGTTTTTCTGTCCGCTTACTATTTGAGTAATTGGTTAAATTTAGTGCATTTCTAGACCATTTCGATGAGGTTGATGCAGCGGAAGCCTAGACGTAAAATTAGACCATAGGATTTACATCTAACGGTTGGAAATTTGATTGATTCGCCATCGCACTCTCAAATCAGATCTTCCTCTGCAGTGGCGAAGACGACATATCTGAGTGGGCCTTGTTCCGTTGTATTGAAGGGAAAGCAAGTGACCAGAGCGAGACGCTTCCCTGGTTCACGGGGGTCAATTCCAGATGCGTCGGCGCGGACGATTTTCAGATCGTCGACAATATAGGTGTGGCTTTCACCGTTATGGGCTTCCAGCTCCACTGCATCACCGATCTGCATGTCTTTCAAAAACTCAAAATGGGTGTCGCGGTGGGCGGCTATCACACTGGTTCCTTGTGCGCCCGGTTCTGCACTGTTTGACAGGTGGCCGGGGCCAAAGGCCAAAGCCTCGCCGCTGGCACCCGCAAGAACGATAGCGGACGCTTTTACGCGTGGTGCGATGACCCGCGCGACTGGCCAGGTGTCTGCCCACTCCCAGGCCTTTACCGGTTTCCCGGTTTGCTTGGTTTGGTCCCAGGCATTTTCGAGCAGGGTCTGGGCGAGTTCAGCCTTTGCGTCCATGTAGAGACCCTGACCCAGCTGCCAACCGCCAAGGGTGGTGAGACCCAAGGCGGCGGCAAGCAGGAGAGCCGGCGTGATACGCATCACCGTCTCCACTTGAAAGACGGGCTCCGCTCAAATCGAGGACCATTGCCGGTCTGCTTCATCCATAAGAACCACCCAGCGAGGAGCGAGAGTGCCAGAAGAAGCATCATAATCCCTTGCGCAATGAGGGCTGGTGCCTCGCTGGCCGTTTGTGGAAGGGCGATGCCTTGTGCCTGGCTGGTGTCCGCCATCATCATGGGCGCTGGTGCAGCGGCGAGCATGGAGCGCATGGCCCCTGCGCGGGCCTGCTGCATAACGGGTGTGGCTGCGTCGGGTTCCCCAAAGACTTTCTCAAACTCCCACCCAGCGGGCAGGTTCAAAGGCACCTCAGTCTGTGTGAGCTCTTCACCAACAGGACGCGCCGGTGTTTTGTCGACAGCCACCAGGCTTGTGAGGCGGCTCACCAGATGATGGGCGAGGGCGACTTCTGTGATTTCCTTGTCGAATGCGTCCCAATCGCCGCCCATGGTGCGGGCTGCTTCGAGGGAGGCGATTTTGCGCCTTGCCCAAAGCTGGGAAACACCTACACGGTTGGGGGCATCTTTTGAGATTTCCATATCGATGGCCCAAACCTCATCTCCGGTTTTACCGGCGAGGCGCAATGTTCCTTCCCTGTCTTCTGCAAGCTTTGCTGAGAGAACGATAGGCTCTCCACGGTAGAGGTCAGGCAAGGGCGTGGGCCAGGCTTCGGCTTCAATGCCGTCCGGCCAAACGAGACGTAGATCTGTCATGGCGGGGTTTTCGAGCTTCAGGAACAGCTCTTTCATCCGCTCCGCAATTTGCGCTTCTGACCCGATGTGGGTGAAGGCGCCACGGCCCATTTCTGCAGCCCGGGTCATGAAATAACTGTTGGGGGCTGAGCCGATGCCCACAGGGAACAGGCGAGAGCGGCCTGCATTGTTGACAATCGCCTCGAATAACTGCTGTTCATTGCCAATTGCGCCGTCGGTCAGGAAGATCACCTGACGCAGACGGGATGTGTCGTTCAGCGGATCACGCAGAGCGGCCTGAAGCGCGGGTAACATTTCAGTGCCGCCGTCCGCTTCCAGGGAGCGGACAAACCGGCGGGCGACGTTGAGATTTTCCCGGTCCGCACGGATGGATTGCTCGAACAGAACCTCGTGGGTGTCGTCAAAGCGTACAACGTTGAACGTGTCGGTTGGCTTTAGGCGATCGAGAGCTTTCAAGAGACTCTCTTTTGCCTGAGGCATGCTTTCGCCTGCCATGGAGCCCGAATTGTCGATGACGAAGATGACTTCACGTGCAGGTGCCGTCTCGACTTCTTCGCCGTAAGGAGGTGTCACCATGAGGAGCAGGTAATCCTCACCCTTCCAGCTTTCTCTGAACAGGGCTGCGGTGGGTTCCGAGCCTTCTTCCGGCGTCCAGGTAAGCTCGAAGTCGCGGTTGGCGGGCACATTCCCTTCCTTTAGCGTCAGGGTGGCGTTGCGCTCGCCGCGCTCAATACGGACTTCGTGGTGGTGGCTGACGATCCGATCGATAGGGAAACCTGCGTCAAGCGACAGGGTCAGCGTGACCGGATTAACTGGTCCCTCGTCGGGATGTTGGACCGGTGGTTCGATGCGATCGCGATCGGGCACGGGATCAACGACGCCCCAACCATTGCGGTTGTCGATGTCCACTGTGTGCACGATTGTTGGCTGTGGATTGTAGCGGGGTGCCACCACCATCGGGAACCTTAGCGAGAACGTGTTATTCGATTGGCGGATGGTCTCTTGATATTCGATCTGGATGATGACCGTTTCGCCAGGACCAATATTTGCGACTGAGTTGGTGAAAAGGTTGGGACGTTCCTGTTCGACAAGGCTCGCGCGTTGGCCGGCGTCTCGGGCCTCTTCGTAAATTCGACGGGCTTCGACCTTCTCTTTGATCTCGCCTTCAATGACTTTGTCGCCGATCACCATTTTCAGGGTGTCGACGGCGGCATCTTCAGGAAGTGGAAAGACATAGATGCCTTCTACCCATCCCTCGCCGGGGTTCTCAAACCGCTGCGTGACACGGGTGCGCCCCGTCGGTCCGGTGACCTGGATGTCAACGTCCGTTGCAAGGACAGGTGCTTCAATGAACTTGCCGGGCTCTTTGCCTTTGAGCAGAAGCGCACCGCGCTGCATATCATTGGGGCTCACATATGGAATGTTGGCTGTGCTGTTTGCGGCGGCACCAACGATACTCAAAACCAGGCAGACAAGCATGAGAGGGAGGAGGGAGAAAGTCCGGATGATGATCCGGTCGGTGTTGAGCGTGAGAGCAGCCATTTGAAATCCCCTGTCGGCAGCGTTGGTCGGTAGGCTGACATTTTAGGGATGCAATGGGGCGACATGTCAGTCGCTTTGTGCCGGGGCAGGGGTCATTTTAAGGCGAGAATGTGATGAGCTGGTGCGCGGCCCCAATCTAGTTGCCGGTTTCCTTTACAATCGCCGCGCCGATCTCTGCGATGGCTTTGTTTCTGTCGGCGAAGCTGGCATCGTTCTCGGCCATGTAGATGGCAACGATGATTGGGTTGCCCGAAGTGGGCCAGATCGTTGCGATGATGGAGCGGGCGCCATGGCCCCCGGCACCGGTTTTGTCCGCAATGCGCCAGCCTTCTGGGAGGGCGGATCGCAAGAGAGCGTCAGCCACCTTGTCGTTTTCCATCCAGGTGGTGAGCTGCTCGCGGGAGCCCTCGGAGAGAGTTTGTCCTATGAGGAGGCGGTTGAGTGACGTTGCGGCGGCGCGCGGCGTGGTGGTGTCGCGTTTGTCGCCTGGTGTGCCTTCGTTGAGGTCTGTCTCCCAGCGGTCTAGGCGTGTGGTTTCATCTCCTATGGAGCGCATATAGGCGGTGACGGCTTTTGGGCCGCCAAGGTTCTCAAGGATGAGATTGCCCGCAGTATTGTCGCTCAAGGTGATCGTGGCCTCGCAGAGCTCTGCGATGGTCATGCCGACAGTGTTCACCCGTGTTTCGGTCACAGGTGAGTAGGTGACAAGATCTTCTTCTTCAAACTCAATGACACGGTGGAGTCGTTCTGTCCCACGTTCGATGCGGGAGAGGACAGCCGCACAAGCAAAGGGTTTGAACGTGCTGGAGAGAGGGAAACGTTCGTCTGCCCGGTATTCCCAGTGTCTCTCTGAATCGGTATCGTAAATGGCGACGCCCACTCTGCCGCCAATGCGTGTCTCGATCGTCTGGACGGTCTCAAGGATGGTGCCGTCCATCGCCAGTGCAGGCATCGTGATCCCTGTTACGTTGATTACGAGTGCGCCAAGAAATTTTGAGATCGGATGCAATCTGATGTCCCCTTCGCGTCAGAAGAGGGTGTTACATCATTGGAATATGGCCTGATTGAGATGAAACTTTGTCAATCCAGGTGCGGACATATGGATAAGCGTCAAGTGAGAAGCCGCCTTCATGGGCTACATGGGTATAGGCATAGAGTGCGATGTCAGCAATGGAGTAAGCACCGCCCGCAAAAAATTCATTGTCTGCCAAATGACGCTCCATGACACTGAGTGCCTGATGACCCCGTTCATGCCATTCGGGAAACATGTGTTTCTTTTCTTCTTCGCCGCCGGGCTGGATGGACTTCCAGAAACGGGCAACGGCGATATAGGGCTCGTGGCTATATTGTTCAAAGAACATCCATTGAAGGGTTTGCGCGCGGATCAATCGATCCTCAGAGAGGAGTGGGGTGCCTTCCGCCAGATAGAAGATGGCTGCATTGGACTCCGGCAGACACGTGCCATCGTCGAGTTCCAGCGTGGGTACCCGGCCGTTCGGGTTTTTCGTGAGGAACGCGTCCGTCCGGCTTTCACCCTTCAGAATATCGACAGGGACAAGGTCCAACTTCTGCCCAACCTGCGCTGCGCAGAGACGGATTTTGTAGCAGTTGCCGCTGTCCCGCATTTCATAGAGCCTCATGGATGAATTCTTCTCTTTATTGTGTATTCGCGGACGGAAAACCGGGGCCACTTTTCCTGCGAATACTTGGTTCTTTAAAAACCCGCATCGCTCATGGCGTGTCCAAGCTTTTTGGCTGCGCGGTCGATATCGCTTTCCAGAACACCGGCATAACCTAAATAGAGGCCTCGCTTCGGGGCGTTTTTCAGGTAATAGCCGGACAGGGGCGTTGTCAGCACGCGCGCAGCGTTCACCGCTTCTGCCGCTTTCACGTCATCTGCATCGTCACCCAGGTAGGCGGCCAGTTGCATGCCGCCTTCAAGTTTGGGCACGGTGAACATGTCACCGGTCTCGCGCTTCAGCGCATCGATCAGATGTTGCTGACGTCCGGCGTAAAGCGTGCGCATGCGGCGAATGTGGGCAGTGAAGTGGCCGTCATCCATAAAATCTGCAAGGGCTGCCTGGATGGCAGGCGCCGGGCTCTGGCCTGTCATGCGGATGGCATTCGTAAAGGCGTCAATCAGACTGTCGGGCACGACCAGGTATCCGACGCGAAGTGCCGGGAAGAGAGTTTTGGCAAACGTGCCCATGTAAATGACACCGCCGGTGCCATCGAGCCCTTGAAGGGCAGCGAGCGGACGACCTGTATAGCGATATTCACTGTCGTAATCGTCTTCGAGAATCCAGGCTCCGGTTTCTTTCGCGCGTTCCAGCAAAGCCAGCCGCCGGTTGAGGCTCATGGTGACGCCAAGGGGGAACTGATAGGAGGGCGAGACATAAATGAGTTTCGGGTCTTCTGTTCCCTCAGGCAGGGCATCCGGGTTCATGCCTTCTTTGTCTACCGGCACGGGAATGAGGTTGGCGCCAGCGCTTTGCAGTGCGCCGCGCGCACCGAGATAGCCCGGGTCTTCAATCCAGACGGGATCGCCAGGGTCCAGGGTCATGCGGGCGGCGAGGTCGAGGGCTGCTTGCGCGCCTGCGGTGACAATCACATTGTCCGGCCCACAGACGACACCCCGTGCGGCACCAAGATAGGCGGCAATCGCTTCGCGGAGCGCCGGGAAGCCCGGCCCAAACTGATAGTCGTAAAGCCGGGACTGAGGTTGGCGGGCGCGCCTCGCCAGAAGCCGGGCCCAGGTGTCACGGGGAAAGGAGTCCATGGCGGGCAGGCCATGCTGAAAGGGCAACGCCGCAAGCTTCTCATATCGAGGACTTGCCCGTTTGATGGCGATGGTGGCCTCTCCCCGATTGGAAAGGTGGCGCCGTGGGTCTTGTTGGCGGTTTTGTGTTTCGCTACGCCCGACCTCCAAAACCGTCTCTGGTGGAAGGGCGGCCACTTCGGTTCCCGCACCTGTGCGCGAGAGCACATAGCCTTCTGCTGCCAACTGTTCGTAGGCCGCGACAACGGTGTTCCGGCCAAGCGCCAGATCGTTTGCGAGCGCTCGGCTTGAGGGAAGGCGCTGGCCCGCAGTCAGACGCCCATCAAGGATCGCCAAGCGCAGGCTCTCGTAAAGCTGCCACTGCAATGGTCGGTCGCCATTGCGGTCGAGATTGATCGGTTCAACCAGCGCGATGGATTGCCCCATAGGTCCTCTCCTCAGGTCCAAATCGATTGGTCCTGAATATAATCACAAATTGGGTCTGAATTAGGAGCCAATGTTTCGGCATGGTGGGGCCAATTCACCAGACAGGAAGAAGGGCCATTTATGTTGGATATGAAGGAAAACTGCGAAAAATGTGAGGTGCCGACGCCGAAATCAGGTGAAGCCTGCATTTGCAGCTTTGAGTGCACCTTCTGCGTGCCCTGCTCAGACGACATGGATCGGGTGTGTCCTAATTGCGGAGGGGAGCTCACGCCCCGGCCAAAAAGGACGCTTGATGTCTGACGTTTACCCAACAGAGAAACCCTATCGGGCACGGCGGACACCGGACCGGGCGCATTATGACAAAGAGACAGTGCACGCCATTCTGGATGCGGGCCTTGTTGCCCATGTTGGGTATGTCGGTGACAAAGGCGAGCCGCATGTGATCCCGATCTTTTATGCGCGACGCGGGGAGGAGTTCCTATTCCATGTCTCATCCAAAAGCGGATTGGGTCTTGCGGCCAAAAAGGGTGCCCGGATGTGTGTGACGGTGACACTCATCGATTCTATCGTCTATGCGCGCTCAGGTTTTCATCACTCCATGAAGTTCCGCTCGGTTGCTGCGCACGGACCGACAGAGCTTCTGACGGGCGATGACAAACTTTCAGCGCTCGACTTTATGGTCGACCGGTTGGAGCCGGGACGGGCCGCGCAATTACGACCCATGAACGATCAAGAGATTAAGGCAACTCACGTGGTGCGGCTGACGCTCGATCAGGTGACTGCCAAGGTGAGCGTGGGGGATGCGCCCAATGAAGAACCGGAGGATCTCGATTGGCCTGTCTGGGCTGGCATTGTGCCGGTTACGACAGTTTATGGGGCGCCGCGGCAGCATGATCCTGCGGTAAGCGATGCAGGATGTCCGGGGCTCGTAGGTCCCATGTTCAAGAAATAGGAGAGAGATATGCAGGTCCTCATCATGGGCGGTTTTCTTGTGGCCGCGATCATCAATCTGTTGCCTGTTATGGGGGTAATGGGCGCGCCGCAGCTGGAGCGCATGTATGGCATTACGATTGAAGGGTCTGACCTAGCCGTGTTGATGCGCCACCGCGCCATTCTCTTCGGCATTGTGGGGGCTTTGCTGGCCGCAGCGGCGTTTGTTCCCTCGTTTCGCTGGGCGGCCTTCTTCGCTGGCATGTTGAGCATGGTGAGCTTTCTGGTCTTTCAAGCGCTGGAAGGGAAAACCAATGTGGAGCTCGGCAGGGTGGCGCTGGTGGACTATGTTGGGATTGCCGCGCTGGCGATCGCAGGCGTGGCTGTCTGGATGCAAACTGATTAGGAGCGGGTCCCATGTACGTGCCGGAGTTTTTCAGCCCACCGGATGATGCGGCACTTGTTAAGCTTGTCCGGGCTCATCCGTTCGGCACGCTTGTGACAGGTGATCTGCAGGCCAGTCACATTCCCTTTCTGCTTCAGGAGGAAGGGAATGGTTTTGTCCTTCACGGACACGTGGCAAAAGCCAATCCCCATTGGCAGGTGTTTGATGGAACAAGCCCGGCGCTGGCGATTTTCCAGGGGTCTCAGGGTTACATCTCGCCGAGCTGGGGTGATTGCTCGAAACTTGTGCCTACCTGGAATTATATGATCGTTCATGCGCGGGGCATCCCGCAGGTGGTGGAGGGGCGTGCGGAAAAAGTCCGGCTGCTGCACTTGATGACCGAGGCTCATGAAGCGGGCCAGCCTGCGCCCTGGGCGGTGGGCGATCTTAACGCGCAAAAACTTGAGCAGCTGCTCGATGCGCTGGTGGTTTTCCAGATGCCGATAACGTCCCTTGAGGGCAAGTGGAAGCTCAGCCAGAACCGGGAGGCGGCGGACAAGGCCGCCTTTATCGAGGCGGTAGAGGCTCGGGGCGACGTAGAGCTCGCAGAAGCCATGAAACAGGCCTGATTGGTCCGATCGCTGGTTGCGTGAGCGGCTTCAGAGGCTTAGAACGACCATGCATTTTTTCCTCTGTTAGTGGAGATTTCCATGGCCTTTATTTCAGATACGCTTTCCCGCATTCAGCCGTCGGCAACTATTGCCGCGACCCAGAAAGCGCGCGACCTGAAAGCGCAAGGCCGTGATGTGATTGGCCTTGGCGCGGGGGAGCCGGATTTCGATACGCCGGACAATATCAAAGAGGCTGCGATTGAGGCGATCCGCCAGGGCGAGACGAAATATACGGCCGTGGACGGCATCCCGGAACTGAAGCAGGCGATTTGCGACAAGTTCAAGCGCGAGAACGGTCTGTCCTATGAGCCTGCGCAAGCCTTTGTGGCGCCAGGTGGTAAGCCGATCATTTTCAATGCGATGATTGCGACGCTGAACCCGGGCGATGAAGTTGTGATCCCGGCACCCTATTGGGTGAGCTATCCCGACATTGTGGCGCTGGCAGGTGGCACACCGGTGCCCGTGGCGACGACCATTGAAAACAATTTTAAGCTGACAGCGGCGGATCTCGAAGCCGCCATCACGCCAAAGACCAAGTGGCTCATCTTCAACTCACCATCCAACCCATCGGGCGCGGCTTACAGCCATGACGAGCTGAAGGCGCTGACAGATGTGCTGGTGAAACATGAGCAGGTCTGGATCCTCACTGACGATATGTATGAGCATCTCGTCTATGATGATTTCAAATTCGCCACGCCTGCGCAGGTTGAGCCAAAGCTTTATGATCGCACGCTCACCATGAACGGCGTGTCCAAAGCCTATTCCATGACAGGCTGGCGGATCGGCTATTGCGCGGGCCCCGTCGAGCTCATCAAGGCGATGACCAAGGTGCAGAGCCAATCCACGTCCAACCCCACCAGCATCAGCCAATGGGCGGCAGTGGAAGCGCTGAATGGTACGCAGGACTTTATCCCGGAGCGGGCGGCTGTCTTTAAGGATCGCAGGGATCTCGTGGTCTCTATGCTCAACCAGGCGACCGGCCTTAAATGCCCGACACCTGAAGGCGCCTTCTATGTCTATCCGTCCTGCGAAGGGCTCATTGGCAAGAAGACACCGGACGGCAAGGTGATTGAGAGCGATGAAGACTTTGCCATTGCGCTCATCGAGGCAGAAGGTGTGTCCGTGGTGCACGGCGCGGCGTTTGGCTTGTCTCCATTCTTCCGGATTTCCTATGCGACGTCGACGGAAGCACTGACGGAAGCGTGCGAACGTATTCAGCGGTTCTGCGCTAGCCTTACTTAGGGCTCACGGAAGGCTGTTTTCGCTCACGGCGAGTTCGCGTTGCTCACCGCCTGCGCGGGCGCGGCCTGACCGGCCGGGCCACAGTCGTGGCCTTGGGTGTTTGCTCTGGTTTTTCGGATCATCTCTCTGCAGCCCGACCCACCCTCAGCTGTCATTGCCGGACTTGTTCCGGCAATCCAGGGTTTGGAACCTCTTTCCAGCAATTCGGCCCTGGACCCCCGGACGAGCTTGTGCTCGGGCTGGCGAAGCCAGACCCGTGGGTCCGGGGGTGACGGTTTGTGTGTGGCGCCATCCTTCGAGACGCGGTCTTACGACCGCTCCTCAGGATGAGGGATTTGTTTGACGCGCAAGCCTCATGATGAGGAGGTGCGTGAGCGCCGTCTCGAACCATGGGCGTGCTCACCCATAACTCTGGTTGATGCTGGCCATGGGAGACTTGTCGATGCCGTGGTTGGGGATCGGATAGCGGAGGCCGTTCTTAGAGAGCGCGGCGAGGCCGTCGACGATCTGGGGCAGGAATTTGGGCGGCAGGGCGATCAGCATTTCATCATCCTGCACGCCGCCAAACTTGCGTTCCGCATAGCAGGGGATGGACATGGAGGGCTCACCGGTCTTCAGCGCATTGCCCCATGAGTCTGAGCAGGAGCTCTCGCCGACACAAGTGAAGGTGTACTTTTTGTAGTTCTTGTATTGCAGGCCGTTCATCAGCGTAATCATCTGACCCGGCGTGCCATAGATGAGGCAGATATCCGGATTGTCGATGCGCCCTGAAATGAGCGGCGAGGTGACGAGCGCTTCATAGTCGCCATGAGGTGCGCAGGACATTTCGCGCTGGTGCTCCGCACTTCCTTCCAGGTCGCCATACCAGACACCGTGGAAGCGTTTGCCATCGAGAAACTCCTCATCGCGCGCGGTAAGGCCGACAACGGCGCCGCATTGCTGGCCCATCAGGTTTTTCATGGTGACGCCGATGGTGTAGCCGATCCACCGGCTCTGACCGACAATCTGGTCCGTCGCCATTAATTGGCCGTCGGCTGGACGTCGGAGTTTCGGAATGGCGTCGAGATCCGCTTCAGTCGCAAAGCGTTTCATGGCGACGGGGTTGGTTCTCAATCGTAAGTATTGGTTGAGCTTCGCGGTGAGGTCGTTGAAATCATATTCTGTTTCATCACCCCAACAGTTTGCATTCGTTGCCATGTTCGTTCCCTCCGGTGGTCTTTTGTTTCTTTGAGAAGAGCGTGATGGGTAGAAGAGGGTGTTGCAAGGGGATTTTGGGTGGAGGTGTTTACCTCTGTTGTCATTGCCGGACTTGTTCCGGCAATCCAGGAGCGACAAGCAAAGGTCTTTATGTTTAGCCCCTGGACCCTCGGAACAAGTCCGAGGGTGACGGCTTCTATTTTGTCGCGAGCTTGGGCGCCTAACTTTGTGTTTCTTGTGTGAGGTGGCGTCTTCAGTCTCTCTTCATCATCTGTGACTCTTGCATCACACATTGCGCTCAAGTTTGTCTTGAGACGGATGAAATGAAAAAACCACAACAAGTGTTGTTGACGTTGCGTGATGGCGGGTGTACTCAAGCGCCCATGACAGTGACCACAAAATATCGGCGCCCGTTTATGGGCTGGCAATCGGAGCCCTGGGGCGGGCTCCTTTGCGACTAAGCGCACACGCGCTTTTCCGAAGTCACTTTCAAAGCCCCACCAGATCCTGTTGGGGCTTTTTGTATGTATGGCCCCAAAAGGTGACCCGATAACAATCGAAGGAAGATCAGATGGTTTGTTTTCATTCCCAAACACTGAAAAACCCTGCGATTGACGTGTCCGTCGGTTCGTACGCTTAACGTCCTGCCTCACGTTTTCCGCTTTGGCTTTTCAGTGATGTAACGCGCGATTGTTCGCGCATCGGCTCTGCGACTTTTGACGTCGCGGTGAGGGGTTTCGTTCGCCTTCTTGGTGGTCACCTTCTGGGCTGTATCGATCACGACGACTGCATAGGAGTTTCCCGTGTGTTGGGAGCGAACCCTTTCGCTCGACTGCTCGCACGGGAGTAAGAAGAAAATGAATATCGAACTTGAGAGAGATGCTTTGTTCAATCTGACACACGCGCGGACCATTGCCGTGGGTGCGGCATTGTTCCTGTTCCTCGTCCACCGGTTGGGGCTCGACCCCGCCGAGGATGTATTTGAATGGTTGCTGGTGGTGGTTCCGGCGCTTGAAATTTCCGGTGTCGCCTGGTTGTTTGCGGCTTTGGGGGATCATGATCACCCGGTTGATTCAGCAGGTAGCAATTGGTCTGGCCTTGCCTCCGCGCTTCGGTGGTTTGGCTTTGTCGTGGCGCTCAACTGGGCAGCGGCGCTCTTCATCGCGTCCACCATTGAGGCTTATGTCGCGCTCGGTGGACCGGCTGTCTATATGCCGATCATGTAAGGAGGGAGTCGTTTTGGCTCACGGCAAGGCGGGCTTGTGCCCGCCGCCTCCGCCAGGGCGGGCTGACCGCCCGGCTCGCAGTCGCGAGCTTGGGTGTTTCCAGTTAACTGACGTCATCTTTGGTGATCGCTGAAGTTACCCCACCGGTGCATGTGTTCCCCCGTATCCCCCCTGTGCACCGGACCTTCCTTCTCCTCCTGTTTTGGGGGGAGGAAGGGTGAGGACTCCTCCTGCTCACGCGCAAATACCTTCAGCATTGCGCTCCGCCGCGGCGTTCCCTCGCTGCTCTTTTGAAAACTCAGGTTAGACCTAAGCGCTGCAATTCCTGACGAATGGCGGCTTTGCGTGTGGCGTCCGACGGGTGGGTCGACATGAATTCCGGCGGCGGCGAGCCGCTGCGCTGCGAAGACATATTGTCCCAAAAGGCAACAGCCTGACGGGCGTCATATCCCGCCCGGTGCATGTAGTGGACGCCCAACCGGTCTGCTTCCAGCTCATGACGGCGTGAATAGGGCAGCAGAATACCGAACTGGACCCCGAGGCCCAGAATGCCCGCGATCTGTGCGCCGCCGCGCACATCTCCTGCTTCAAGAGCCACAGCTGCAGCAGTGGTGACGACACCTGCGGCCACCTGCTGGCTGTAGCGTTCAGCGGCGTGCCTGCCAGTTACGTGACCCACTTCGTGACCCATGACTGTTGCCAGATGGTGGTCATTTTTCATGCGTTTGAAGATGCCTTTGTAGAAACCCACCTTGCCGCCGGGCAGAACGAAGGCGTTTGCCTGGTCATCATCGAAGACGGTGAACTCCCACGGCTGTCTTTGCAGACCCGCAGTCTGGACAATTTTGTTGCCGACGGTATTCAGCCGACGATTGAGGTTACGGTCCTGGGAGATTTTCGTTTGCCGCTTCAACTGGGTCCAGGAGGCCGCTGCCATCTGGGCAATCTGGCCTTCGGACACAAGAAGCAGCTGGTCGCGGCCAATCGCCTGATTGCGGGCGCAGCCGGCAACGGCAACGATTGATCCTGCTGCCAGTCCCTGCACCAGCTTGCGTCTGCTGATGACGATTGGGTCCTGATCAAGAAACTTAATTGTCATTCTACTTCCCCTATGTGACGCACCCCTAGAAGCTTCTGTTTACTCTACCCAAAGCACCGGACAAGCCCAAGTGGCCTGTCATTTTTTCTTCTTTAAAATAATTCTAAACTACCTTGTATGAGGATGCGAGATCGCCTATATTTGGGTCAATCAAGGAGGTTTCTCATGCAAATTGATATTGGAATTCCCGAAGCTGAGCGCACAAAAATCGCGGAAGGGCTGACCCGTGTATTGGCGGACACGTATACGCTCTACCTCAAGACCCATAACTACCACTGGAATGTGACAGGTCCGATGTTCAATACGCTGCACACCATGTTTGAGGTTCAATATAACGAGCTTTGGATGGCAGTTGATGAGATCGCAGAACGTATCCGGTCGCTGGGTGAATATGCACCTGGCAGCTATGCGGCTTATGCCGATCTCACCTCAATTGAAGACGATGCTGGGGTGCCAAAGGCTGAAGCGATGCTGGCGAACCTTGTGAAAGGTCATGAAGCGGTTGCGCGCACCGCGCGCGACGTGTTCCCGCTGGCAGAAGAGGCAAGCGACGAGCCGACCGCAGACCTTCTGACCCAACGCATGCAGGCATCAGAAAAGACCGCCTGGATGTTGCGCTCCATGTTGGAAAGCTAACAGTGCTGGAAAGCTAACAGTGCTGGAAAGCTGAGAGGCTGGTGGATCAAAGTGGTTCACGAAAATGCGAGCAGAATTGGGGGCAGGTCGCTTTAAGGTGACTTGCCCTTCCTGCTTTTTGGGCTAATTCTGGTCTCGTCCAATCAGGAGAGAGAGATGCTCATCAAGAAGACCCGCCCTTGGGACCTATCTGAAAACCAGGCCACGTCTGAGCATATCTTCTTCAATCGGCGGAAGTTTCTGAAAACCAGTGGTCTCCTGGCTGCTGGTGTTGGGTCCGGGCTCCTTGCCGCGTGTGAAGATGGAGCAGAAGCAGATACTGGAAACGCGCTTTCCCTTGATCCCAATGCCTCTAAATATCCTGCCTCCCGGAATCCCGACTTCACACTGACGCGGGATGTTACGCGGGAAGACGTGTCATCGCGTTACAATAACTTTTACGAGTTTGGCAGCCACAAACGTATTTCGAGCGCGGCCCAGGATCTTGAAATTCGTCCCTGGCAGGTGGTGATTGATGGGGATGTGGCCGAGCCGCTTACCCTTGATTGTGATGATCTGATCAATGCCATGCCGTTGGAAGAGCGGCTCTACCGTCATCGGTGCGTGGAAGCCTGGGCGATGGCAGTTCCCTGGACCGGCTTTCCGTTTTCAGAGCTTGTGAAGCTCGCGAACGTCAAATCCGGCGTGCGTTATGTGCGCATGGAGACTTTCATGAACCCGGATGTGGCGAGTGGACAGAACCAGTTCTGGTATCCCTGGCCCTATGTTGAAGGGCTTACCCTTGATGAAGCCACCAACGATCTCGCGTTTCTGGTGACAGGCGTTTATGGCAAACCGCTGCCGAAGCAATTCGGCGCGCCGCTGCGTCTGGCGGTACCATGGAAGTATGGCTTTAAATCCATCAAATCAATTGTGCGCTTTACGTTTACGGCAAAACGCCCTGTGAGTTTCTGGGAAGAGATCAATGCGGCGGAATATGGGTTCTGGGCGAATGTGAACCCGGAGGTGGCCCATCCTCGCTGGAGCCAGGCGACTGAGGAATTGCTCGGCACAGGCACCCGCGTGCCAACGCAGCTCTTCAATGGATATGCAGAGCAGGTTGCCCACCTTTATGCGGGCAATAACCAACCTCTCTATCGGTAGATTTCGCGGCGCTACCAGGCTTTCACCACGAGTACGTCACAGGGCGGATTGTTGAGGAAGGTCTCGGCAATGCTGCCGAGCAGCGCATGGGTGAGCCCGACGCGTCCATGGGTGCCGAGCACCAGGAGATCAGGTTGCAACCTGTCTACCTCTGAGCGAATGACGGATTGGGTTTCTCCCTGCTTCACGGTCGTGTGGAAAGGGATGTCAGGCTTGGCGTTTGTTGTTGCAGACGCGATCAGTGTTTCCATCTCTTCTTCAATCAGCTGGGTCAGAGCCCGTTCGTGTTCGTCTCTATAGGCGTTTCGGGTTTCGCGCCCCCGTTGAAACCCGCCGAAGGGCACGTGGTAAGAATGGATGGCGTTAAACTCAGCGCCTGGCGCTAGGGACAGAGCCTGACGAATGGCGATGCGGGAGAAGGCTGAAAAGTCGACCCCGATAGCGACCTTCCTGTAAGCGCCCTCTGTTCTGTTGGGAACCACCAGCACGGGCTGTTGTCCTTTGCGAATAACACGCTCCATTGTGGTGCCCGCAATCGGTTTGTTCCCTGCCTCATTCCGATGGATACCCATAACGATAAGATCCGCGGCAATCTCGTCTGCATGGTCCAATATGTCGCGATAGTCTTTGCCTGCAATGGCGTCGATTGTCGGGCTCAGCGCCTTCGCCCCATCGACTTTTTCGAGACTGCTCTGGATTTCTTTCAGCGTGGCGTCCCGCACGCGATCCTGGACCGACGCGGGCAGATCCTCATCGATAATGTTGAGTATGACCAATCGTGCCTTGTGTTGGCCCGCGAGGTTCACTGCGCGTTCAAGGGCTCTATCAGAGCGTGCCGAGAGATCGGTCGCCATCAATATGGTTTTGGGGGCTTTAAACGCCGCGGCAGTGTCGGCGGGTCTGTCGTCTGTTCAGGCGTCTGTTCGGGCGCTTGGGGGCATTTGCTACCTGTCTGTTCAGTGCTGAATAGGCGAGTTTCCGCCTCTTACACAAATAAGGGGCGAAACATGTCATTTCAACAGTTCTGAGCGTGGTTGACGTATCTTGAAAGGTGTTTACATACATAGACGTACTTATCCGGATTGGGAGAGGGGTCAATGCTGAGTAGGCCATTTATGACGACGCAGGACGTCGCAGAACTGCTGAAGGTCCGTGAGTCAACGGTGCGGTCCTGGATCAGGCAAGAAGAATTGCGGGCGGTGAAGATCGGCCGGGAGTTTCGGGTGGCGGTGAAGGATCTGGAAGCCTTCGTCAATGAACATTCCACCCGTGCACCCAGCTGGCAGGCTTAATCTGGAGGTAAAGGTTCGTCATAGAAAGTGACTGGCCGAACACGCGCGCATGCCTATGCTACCGCTGATGAAAGAGACCTCTCTGGTGATTTTCGATTGCGATGGTGTGCTGGTGGATACGGAGACCATCGGCGGTGCGATGTTTGCCTCCCATGCGCGCGCAGAAGGGTATTCGGGCAGCCATGAAATGTGCCTTAAACTTTTCCGTGGCCGATCCATGAAATCAGCTATCGAGATCATCGAGGCAGACATTGGTCGACCTCTTCCTGCCGATTGGGGACAGGACAAAATAGAAGAAGTAGAGGCTGTTTTTCGCCGGTCCGTCGATCCAATCCCTTATGTGCATCATGTAGCTGACTCGCTCGAAAATGAGGGACTTGCGCGCTGTGTTGCGTCCTCTGCGCGTATCAGTCATATCGAAAACTCGGTGGAGAAGATCGGACTCGCCGACCATTTCTCGGGCAATCTCTTTAGCGCGACAATGGTCGAGAGGGGCAAGCCTGCACCTGATCTGTTTCTACATGCGGCGCGTGAGATGGGGCATGAACCTCCAAGAGCTGTTGTGATCGAGGATAGCCTTCCCGGTGTTCGGGCGGGCATTGCTGCGGGCATGCGTGTGTACGGCTATGTTGGGGATGAGGTTACTGATGGACGGGCATTGGCAGAGGCTGGGGCAACCGTCTTTGATGATATGCGTAGACTGCCAACTTTGATGGGGCTGTGATTTGAGTATGACTAGCGTGCGGCCTTCTTTAGTGATTTTCGATTGCGATGGTGTGCTTGTTGATACCGAGCATGTGGCCAATCAGCTGCTTTCCCGTCTGGTGACCGAGGCAGGAGCACCTCTCACGTATGAAGAATGCCGCAAACGCTTTTTGGGTAAATCCATGAAGACGGTTCAAGCAGAAGTGGAGGAGCTTGCTGGTCGATCACTGCCGGAAGACTGGCACTTGATGGTGCGCACTCAGTCGATCAAAGTGTTTGGCGATGGAATAGAAGCCATTCCGCATGTCAAAACACAAATCCTCCGGTTGCAGGATCAGGGAACTCCTTATTGTGTGGCGTCCTCCGGGCAGATCGCAAAAATGCACGCGACACTCGGCAGTTCAGGGCTTCTACCTTTGGTCGAAAATGTGCTTTTCAGTGCGGATATGGTGAAGCGGGGCAAGCCCGCGCCGGATCTTTTCCTTCATGCGGCGAATACCATGGGGCATGCACCGGAAACTTGTGTCGTGATTGAAGACAGCCGTCCAGGTGTGGAGGCGGGTATTGCTGCAGGCATGCGGGTGCTTGGGTATGCGGGCGACCCGATGACCGATGGTGCGGCCCTTGAGGCGACTGGTGCAACAGTCTTTACAAGTATGGAGCAGTTGCCGGAGTTGCTAAGGCTTTAACGTCTCAATTCTGCCAGTCCTGATACCAGGGAATGTCCGCGTCGAGGTCGATCCGTTCGTTCACCGGATAGCGCGTTGGGAAAAAACCTGCGCCAGAAATCTCACCGTCCCGCACCGCCTCCAACGTATCGCGGAGCTCAACAATGTCTCTCATTTCGAGAATAGGTGTGCCGGTGATGTTCATCCGATGGGCGGTATAGAGCTTGGTCTCGCCGGGCAGGGTGAGAAGGAGGTTTTCTGCGACCGTCAAATAGTCGGTGAGAGATGAGTTGGGGAGAAACGCGTAGAGCGGCCCTTCGTAGATATAGTCACCTGTGAAGAATTGGTTGTTTGCTTCATCCCAAACCGAAATGGATTCGTCCGTATGGCCCGGTGTGAAGACAACTCTTATGGTTCTGTCGCCGAGGTCGATTGTTTCCCCATCTGAAAGCCATTTGGTGATCTTCCAGCTTGGATTATTGTGCCCTTCAGCCGACCCCAGGTATTGCGTGTGTGTTGGCGAGAACATGTCGCCTTCCATCTGAGCGCGTCTTTGTGATGTGTCCAGCAACGCGACTTCTTCAAAACGTTCCAGATTGCCAACATGATCATAGTGAAGGTGGGAGGGAACTGCGAGGACAGGCTTGTTAGTAAGGCTCTCCACAACGGGCAAGATGTTGGCGGACGGATATCCAACATCGAACAGAATGGCTCTCTCGCGGCCTTCGATAAGGTAGGAAAACACGGGGCCGCTGGCGCGGGGCTCGCCGATGACATGAGTGCGATCATCAATGGTGTCGACTGTGTAGTAGTCATCAAACCATTTTTCTGTGGCAGAGAGCCCTCGCTTATCAAGGAGGGGCGGAGGGCTGTCTGACGAGAGGGCAGCCATGGCGAGATCAAATCGAAAGTGGAGGACGCCTGCGGCAATTGCGACTAGAGCAATGAATGAAATGAGTAAAACGCGCAGCATGGCTGTGTCCCCCGACTTTTAACCCATGACACCGTATCACTAGGGACGCTTGCCTGCCACGTGCAGAGAGAATCTGGTTCTTGGCTGTCACAAAGCACTGTTCTCCGTCGTCTAAGTAGCAACGACCTGTTTCTTGTAAAATGGAGAAAACACATGACTGGAACGGATAGAGTTACGCTTGTGAAAACAGTTCCCGATGCGCTTGGCGCCTTTGGAAGCGTTGAGACGATGTTTGAGAACTGTCCTGTTGATCCCCTGTTGCGGCATCTTGTGAAGCTGCGCGTCTCGCAGATCAATGGCTGTGCCTATTGTGTGAACATGCATACCGGCGAAGCCAGGGGTGACAATGAAACAGAGGCGCGTCTCGATCATCTCGTGGTCTGGCGTAACACTGATTTGTTTACGGCGGGAGAAAAAGCGGCGCTTGCCTGGAGCGAGGCTCTGACGGTTCAGGGCAGCGGTGCCGATCTCACGCTGCTGCATGCGAACCTGCTTGAGCATTTCTCGCAAGAGCAGGTTGACTATCTGACGCTGATTATTGTGATGATCAACACCTGGAACAGGCTGCAGGTGTCCAACCATAATGCGACGTTCTAAATAGGAGGAGGGGTGATGGCACGCATTGTGCGGACCGGAATTGTGGCCGGCGCGGTTCTCATTGTGCTGGTAGGTGCGGCTTATGTGTTTCGAACACCCCTGCTTCTTAAAGCTATTGAGTTGGCGGGTGCACCGCCGCTTGTAGACCAAGAAAAAGTGTTGCTCGGCGAACAAGAGGTCTGGGCGGACGACTTTTATACGGTCGAACGCCTGGATGCTCAAACGTTTGCGATCAGTGAGCCGCGCTATTTTCGCGATGTTTATTCGTATCTTGTTGTTGGGGAGCGTGAAGCCCTGCTTATCGATAGTGGATCACCGCTCAGAGATATCAGTTCCATTGTGGGTCAACTCACCAACAAACCGGTCAGTGTCATTGCTACCCATCTCCATTTTGACCATGTGGGAAACCACACCCGGTTCGAGAAGATACTGATGCCAGATCTTGGCACCCTTCGCGCGCGAACCCGAGAGGGACGATTTGTACCTGAGGCCCTGGAACATTTGGGGCAGGTTGAGGGCTATGAGATTTCTGGATGGGAGGTGGGCGGCTGGTGGCCTGTCGGCACCGAGATCGATCTCGGCAGGCGTGCTGTGACGCTGCTTGCCACGCCCGGGCACACGCCAGATTCGATTTCCATTTGGGATAGAGCCAACAATCGTCTTTTTATGGGTGATTATGCTGGCGACGGAGAGATATATGCTTTCCTGCCGAACTCCAGTTTGGGCGCCTACCTTGAAACGACAGAACGTCTTTTGAACGACCTGCCGCCTGAAACGCTTCTGTTTGCGGCCCATGGTGGCGCGGAAACAAAAGCAGTGCCGAGCGTCGGTACGCAGAACCTGATGGACCTGCGCGATGGTCTTCTGGCTATGCGCGACGGTCGTCTTGCTGGAACAGGCTTCTGGCCTCGTGCCTATCCCATCAATCGCAATACACACGTGCTGGCCGATTGGACCGGCCCGGGTGGGTCCAGTTGGGATTTTGACTAAATCGGGATTTGGCGACAAACCATGCCATTGAGCAATTTGTTCATTGTCGCCACCAATCTTTCGCCCTACCTTCTGAGGAAAGGTAGTGTGTATGGATATTATATTTCTTGTAGTTGGTTTAGTGCTGTTGTTCTTGGGCGGTGAAGCGATCCTTCGCGGAAGCATCGCTGTTGCGCACAGATTTCATCTGTCCACCTTGTTCGTGAGCATGGTGATTGTCGGCTTCGGCACGTCGCTTCCGGAACTGATGGTATCGTTGACTGCTGCCATGGGCGGGGTGCCTGACATTGCGCTTGGCAATGTGGCCGGGTCCAATATCGCCAACATCCTTCTTATTCTGGGGTTTGCCGCGATCCTGGCTCCCGTTGCTTGCAGCGGACGGGAGGTGAAACGAGACGCGCTTGCGGTGGTGCTCGCAAGTATCGTATTGGTTGGCCTTTCTTTTAATGGTGTTGTGGACCGGGCGGCCGGAACTGTCATGGTTGCAGCGCTTGTTACCTATCTCACCTTTGCGTTTCTTGTTGAGCGCCGGAATGGCAAGAATGGGAAGGATATCCTGCAGCGGGTTGAACGGGATATCAGCGCGTCTCGGATCTCTCTCTCGACAGCCGTCCTATTCTGCTTGGCCGGTCTCGTGTTTCTGGCAGGCGGTGCTTACGCACTTGTTGAGGGAGCAACAGCGATTGCACGGCAACTTGGTGTGTCCGACGCGATTATTGGGCTGACGCTTGTGGCGATAGGCACGTCATTGCCAGAGCTTGCCACGGTCATTGTTGCAGCTTATCGCCGTCATGCAGATGTGGTGATGGGCAATGTTTTGGGCAGCAATCTGTTTAATGTGCTCGGCATTCTGGGTACGACTGCAATTGTGACACCGATGCCGATCACAGGCCGCATTGCGGATATTGATGTTTGGATCGTTCTCGGGGTTGCGCTGTTGCTGGCACCGCTGGTGTGGCGCCGCCCTTCTATCGGACGAGCGGAGGGTTTTGTCTTTCTGTCGCTCTATGTGCTCTACACCGCGTGGGTCTATTCCGTGGATATCATCTGACGCCTGAAGAGTTGTCAGTGGCGGCTATTCAGCTGCTTCAGCGACGGACTCTTTTGCCGCAAGAAATTTTTCAGCTTCCAGCGCGGCCATGCAGCCCATGCCTGCAGCTGTGACCGCTTGGCGATAAATATCGTCGGTCACGTCACCGGCGGCATAAACGCCTGGAATAGAGGTCGCGGTGCTGTCGGGTGCTGTAATCAGATAACCACCCTGTTTGGTTTCCAGCTGGTCGACGAAGAGTTCCGTTGATGGTGCATGGCCAATGGCGATGAAGACACCGTCTGCATTGATGGTGCTCTCTTCGCCGGTTTTGATGTTGCGCACTTTCGCGCCTGTGACGCCAAGCGGGTCGGTGTCGCCGACAATTTCGGCAACAACCGTGTCCCAGACAACTTCGATCTTGTCGTTCTTTGAAAGCCGATCAGCCAGAATTTTTTCGCAGCGGAATTCGTTCCGGCGATGAACGACGGTCACCTTGCTTGCGAAATTTGTGAGGAAGAGAGCTTCTTCCACGGCTGTGTTGCCGCCACCGACAACGATGACTTCCTTGCCGCGATAGAAAAAGCCATCGCAGGTTGCGCAGGCAGAGACGCCAAAACCCTGGAATTTTTCTTCCGATGGCAGACCTAGCCATTTGGCTTGCGCGCCGGTTGAGATGATGAGCGCATCGGTTGTGTAGATGTCGCCGCTGTCACCTACCATGCGGATGGGCGTTGCTTTCAGGTCTACTTCGGTGATGGTGTCGGACACGATGTTGGTGCCGACATTGCGGGCCTGGCCTTCCATCTGTTCCATCAGCCAGGGGCCCTGAATTTCTTCAGCAAAGCCTGGGTAGTTTTCCACTTCCGTGGTGATGGTCAGCTGACCGCCCGGCTGGATGCCCTGAATGATTGTCGGTTCCAGCATCGCACGGGCGGCATAAATGGCGGCTGTGTAGCCTGCGGGGCCTGAGCCGATAATGGTCACTTTTGAATGATGCTGGTTCGACATGGGTATGTACTCGGTTGATTTTGGTGCCGGGGAATCGGTTAGTTGTTCCTCAAGCAGGGCCTCAATATAGGGACTCCTGCAGCGGGTCAAAAGGGGGGCAAAGGGATCAAAAGGCCCGTCGCGAAGGTGTGATCGCGGCGGGCCTGAAAGTTCGGGCCTAGAGCGCTTCTGCGTGCTCTCCCAGATACTTAGCGACACCGTCCGCGTCGGCGGTCATGCCTTCGTCGCCTTTGTTCCAGCCTGCCGGGCAGACATCGCCATGCTCTTCATGGAACTGGAGAGCGTCGAGGGTGCGGATGGCTTCGTCCACATTCCGGCCGATCGGCAGGTCATTGACGAGTTGATGGCGGACAATGCCGTCCTTGTCGATGAGGAACGTACCGCGGAGCGCCACGCCGTCTTCCTGGATCAGGACGTCATAGTCGCGCGCGATTTGCTTTGTAATATCTGCAACCATAGGGAACTGGACGGGCCCCAGGCCACCTTCATTTGGCGCGGTATTCCGCCAGGCAAAGTGGCTGTATTGACTGTCGACAGAAACGGCAATCACCTTGGTGTTACGCTCTTCAAAGGCGGGAACCCGGTTTGAAAAAGCCAGGATTTCTGACGGGCAGACAAAGGTGAAGTCGAGCGGATAGAAGAAGATGACGCCATAGTGGCCCTTCAGGTGCTCGGTGAGGTTGAAGTCATCAACGATGTCGCCATCGGCGAGAACGGCAGCTGCGGTGAAATCGGGGGCGGCTTTGCCGACCAATACGCTCATAAGGGGAACTCCCAGTTTGGAATAAATCTAACTTCTGGTGTGCTAGTTAGACTTATTCCAAACTGTTTTCAAGGTGAGCTGGGTCGAATTCGGCGCTTTTCCTGGGGTCGCGTCACAATGCCTCAGTGTGTCAGCTAACGCGAGAACCAGGCACTTCCTTTGCGAACTCAATGAGATCGTCTTGGGTGTTGATGTTCAGAAAGGATCCGTCGAGGGTTTCCGGAGAGGTTTCTATTACCTCCACATTGAGGGACCGAAGGGCGCGATGCAGCGAAAGGTCTTCGTTCTCGATGAGCGTGTTCTCGAGGAGCGGGGCTGCGCTTGTCGGCCAGAGCGCGCACCCTGTCTGCCAGCGTTCTTCGATGTTCAATATTCTGGGAGTGTCCGTGAGGTTTTCAGTGAGAAGGGCGACGAGGTTTGTCGGCAAAAGAGGAACGTCGCAGGGCGCGGTTACAAGCCAGGTAGTGTCGGCGAGATCCTTGGCCCAGTTGAGCCCCGCCAGCAGGCCCGCTAGGGGACCTTTGTTCGAGTGTATTCCATCGTCGAGGCAGGGCGCGCCAGTCAGTTCTACCGGACCTGCAACTGCAAATGTTGTCACCTGAGGCTCAAGACGTTCTGCGACATGGTCGATAAGTCGACGTCCCTGGAGCAGGGCTGTTGCCTTGTCGGCACCAAAGCGGCTGCTTTCGCCGCCTGCATAAATCAGTCCTGCGATGACAGTCATTGGGCGTCAATCTCTCGGGCATAGGCACGGAGTTGGTCTAGGACGATCGCTTCATGGTCGAGCGCCGCGCCGTCAGGATTTGTTGCTCGCCCAAGGGCCAGGCCAAACATGGTCTCTGCTGCCAGCCGGTAGAAGGCGCCGGCCTTTTTGTCTGACCCAAAGCGCTTGAAGAGCACATTGTGTTCGGAGGGTGTGAATATCGCTTTGTAGCGTTCAATGGCCGGTTGGATGTCGGCTGTGGAGTCCGGGTCGTTGCGGGAGGCCAGCCAGATTTCGATGACGGCTTTGAACTCTCTTTGGCTGACGCGGGACCAGGCCCATGTGATCCACTGTTCAATGGTGGTGTCCGTTTCGCTTGGACACGACTCGAGCAACAGGCGGTCATAAGTGTCGCTTAACGCGACCGCGATCAGCGCCGGCAGGCTCTCAAAATGATGGAAGAGGGCCCCGCGGGTGACGCCGGCCCTGGCGCAGACTTCGACGGCGGTTGTCCGCGCATATCCCTTGTCGATCAGAGATTGAATGGTCGCTGCGATCAGTTTTTGCCGCATCTCCATTGAGCGGTCTGACTGGGTGCGGGCAGGTGTGGTTGTTGTTGCCATTTGAGTCTTGAACTCTATGCCATGGTTGTTTATCGTATCTTACATGCATTCACGTATGTATGTAAATGGCGTTTCCGAACCAGGGAGGAAAAAATGCCAGCACCGGTTCCCTTCGACCCCCAAGAGATAGTCGATGCGAAGTATGAAGAGCGCCCAACCCGGGAGGGTGTGACAACTAAACGGATGATTTGCGCGGCATGTGACATTGCCTGCAGCGTCGTCGGTGAAGTTCAAAAAGGGCGGGTGACGAAAATTCGCTCGTCGGACAATCCCATCTTCAAAGACAATATTTGCATGAAGGGGATCGTGGCGCCTAAGGGTCTTGCGCATCCGAACCGTATTCTTCATCCCCTGAAACGTGTCGGCGAGCGCGGGTCCGGCAAGTTTGAGCAGGTCACTTGGGAAGAGGCGATGGGCGATATTGGGGGTCGTCTCAAAAAGATCATTGCTGAGTATGGGCCGGAAGCCTGGGCTGTGTCGACCAGCCAATGGAATACATCGACTGATCATGGGCTCGGCCGACGGGTGATGAACCATGTGGGGTCGCCCAACTGGATCAGTGGTGTGGCTCTATGCGCAGGAAATACCGCAGCGGTTAATCGCTTTACCTATGGCTGGTTCCCGTTTGGCGATTTCAGCAGCACAAACTGTATTGTACTCATGGGGCACAATCCACGGCGGCATAGTTGGACACCTCTTTATAACAGTATCCGCTCTGCACAAGCACGCGGTGCAAAGCTCATTGTGATGGACCCACGGCGCAGTTCCAGTGCGGAACGTGCAGATATCTGGTTGCCGCTAAAAGCGGGCAGTGACGCTGCGATGATGTTCGGTTGGCTCAAAGTCATCATTGATGAAGAGCTTTATGACAAAGAGTTTGTTGCTAACTGGACGCTTGGATTTGAAGACCTAAAAGAACGGGTCAATGAATACCCGCTTGAGCGGGTCGCTGAGCTTACCGGCTGCGATCCGGAGATGATCGCGGAAGCTGCACGTGTCTATGCAACCAGCGGCCCGTCCATTATTCCCTGGACGCCCATCACTGATATGCAGCGGAACAGCACATCGGGCATTCGGCTCCAGACAATCCTGCGCTCAATCTGCGGCTATGTGGATGTGCCAGGTGGCGAGCTTCTGCAGGGGTTCAATCCGGACATTGTGAATGAGTCCACTGTTGAGATGCACCATGTGCTCTCTGACGAACAGAAGTTGAAACAGCTTGGCTCCAAAGACCATCCGGCTTTTACCTATCGCGGGCAGCTCGCGTTTCGCGAACCGACCCAGCGCGTCTATGGCCAGGAATATGCCAACCTCGTGACGGGCTGCCATATGGCGACACCGTCGGAGACCTTCCGAGCCATGGCCGGGGAAGGTGAGTATCCTGTGAAGGCGTTCTTCTTCCTGGGCAACAATCCGCTCATGAGCTACGCCAATATGCCGCTCATTCACAAGGCGATGATGAACCAGGACCTGATCGTGTCCCACGAGCAGTTCATGACACCGTCTGCGCAGCTTGCCGACTACATTCTGCCTGCAGATAGCTGGCTTGAGCGGCCCTGGATCCACGATATGTTTGGGTGGATGTCCACCATCCGCTTCTCCGAAAAAGCCATGGACCCGCCTGGCGACTGTAAGAGCACGTTTGAGTTCTGGAAGCAGATCGCGGGTGCGTTGGACATGCCGGAAGTCGTCCCTTGGGACACGATTGAAGACTTTTATGATTACCGCGTTGCAGGGACGGGGAAGAGCTTCGCAGACCTGATTTCAGACACAGAGGTCTATTTCAAAAAACCAGCTTTCAAGACCTATGAGAAGACAGGATTTGCGACGCCAAGCGGGAAAGTGGAACTCAAATCCTCCCTGCTTGAAGAGCTAGGGTTTGATCCACTGCCTTACTTCAGAGAAGACCCACCGCATGACAAAGATTATCCGCAGAAGATGTTTACAGGTGTGCGTGAAGACCCGTACTTCCAAACAGGGCATCGCCACATTCCGGAAATGCGTGCCCGCTGTCCCGAGCCGCAAATCTATCTGAATGAAAAGACCGCCAAGGCGGCGGGTGTTGCTGAAGGCGACTGGGTGAGCGTTGAAAATCAGCTCGGCAGTGTCAAAGCGATCCTGGCCGTGAAGGACGCGATGCCTGATGATCTGGTGCGTGTGCCGCATGGATGGTGGAAGCCGGAAATGAAGCAGGGCAATGGGTCGCTCAGCGGTGCCTGGGACTATAGCGATGCACAGCTTTGCCGTGATGATCCAGACTATCTGGACCATGAACAAGGTATCCCGCATCTCAAGGGTATTCCTTGTCGGGTCGTGCCTCTAGCAGCTGAAGGACCTGCCAAGGCGGCAAGCAATGCGCAGCATATGGAGCCTGCAGAATGAGTGTCGAGCAGAAGAAAGTTCGCAAGAAGGAACGTTCCGCGCGTCTTGCCATTTGGATGGCGGCGCGGAGCTCGCGTAATAAGACCTTCCTCGACCGGTTGTGTCGTAAGATGATCACCAAGGCCACCGCAGTCGATCCCACGAAGGACTTTATGCGGGATGATTTTGTCGACAATGACCAGGGTTTTGATCCGGACGAGCTTGATCGGTATCAGCGCGGCGAAACGGCAGTTGTCGGCCAACAGTAACTGCTGGCCCGAAGCGCCGAGTGCCAGACTGATTGCTTGTATCTATTGATTGAACTCTGGAAGTCCACTTTCAAGCAGGGCTGCCAGATCGTGGGAGACGACGACGTCGATATCGTCGTTGGTGTCGAGCCCCGTCAGCCATAGACGCAGGTCCTCAGTACGGCCTGTGTTCTCCGGAACGAAGAGGCCGGAATAGACGAAGCCCTTGCCTCTATTGTTGACTAGGTCGGTTTTTGTGTTGGTCGTGTCACCGGAAAAGAGCCAAAGGTGATCTTTAAGCCCGACTGCAAACAGTGTTGAGCCTGGCGTGTGTCCCCCCAGGGCAATTAGGCCAAGGCCGGGGAAGGCGTCGTTGACCAGAATTTCTCTGCCATCCAAGGCGCCCCGTGATAGGCAGGAGTTTGAGACGATCCCGGCTCCCTCGACCGTGTTGAAATTGTGTTCATCGCGCTGGTCGTTTGTTTGAAGAAGGTCAGTGCCCGCTCCTCGGGTCTCGCAAAAAGCTGTAACGCCTTGCGAATGATCAATATGGAGGTGCGTGAAGCCGATGCCTTTGACCCGTTCAAGGTCGCTTCCTAGTTGCGCTCCAAGGGTTCCGAAGAATTTCGCTTCGCCGCCGCCGCTGATTCCAGCCATCAGATCTGCAAACTCTGCGGCACCTGTTTCATCCATGCCAGCGTCAATGAGGAACAGATTGCCGTTTGCCCATTCAATGACAAAACTGGTGTGGCCCAGGTCACGGCCACGGACCTCCTGGCTTGCGGTCAGGACATAATGCACAGCGATGGGGCCCTCTTCGGCCGTCATCAGACTGCGTAGCGCTTGTTTGTTGGGTATGTCGGGTTCAATGCCCTGTGTTTGCAGATGAGGTGGCACAAGGAAGATCGCCAGACCGAGCATGGCGAGGCCGACAATTCCAAGGATGATTTTAGCAAATAGGCGCATGATTGACTTCCGACCGACAAGGAGGGCGATACCCTCGCCAGAAGGACCGGCAGAGTCAATCGATCAGATGGATCGTGCCTAAAATCCGAACATGTGGTCCAGGCAGAAGCTGGTATCCCCATTGATCAGGCCGTGGAAGCCGAACAGACGGCAGGTCGTATCTCGAACGATGATGTAGCCCAGATCATTGCCGTCAACGGACACGAGCGACCGCTCTTCTGCATCAAAGAGTTCATGATAACGCCAGAAGCGGGAGCCGCCGCAGTTGATCTGAATGCGTTTTTCGGCCACCGGCTCACCTTCAGCGTTGTGCAGGATGAGGTGCGTATCTGACTTTTCATGCCAGGGTGTGGACGCTGGGTACACAAGATGGCAGAGCGTGTCTTTGGGACCATCACCGAGCCGCAGGAACAGCCGTGTTGTGAGGCCAGGCGGCTTGCCAATGTAGGATTGAGGCTCGTCTTTGTAGATGATCGCCGTGTTGTAGATGTGCGCGCCGAAGATTGTTTCTGCGCGGTGGCCGGAGGATTTCTGCTCATACCTGCCAAGCGCATGTAGCCAGCCATTTGCGTCGCCACCTTCGCGGAAGTCGTAGAGAAACTCTGCGTGGCCGTGACCGGAAGGAAGTTTCGCACTTTCCTCTTTTAGCCATGCATCAATATCAATCGCCATGTGGTCCCGGCGCTGGATACGCCCGAGATATTTTGACGCGACGGTGGATCCGTCTGCGTCCATAAGGTCAATGCGCAGGGGCATTTCCTGCTCTGAGCGTGCCATTGGTGTGGGCAGCACGGTGGAGTTGAACATGTCAGTCGGCAGCACCGGCAAGGGCATGATGTAGCCTTTGCCCATGGTGGCCTCAAGGTCTGGAATCTCCGGGTTGGGCTCTAGGTCGGTGCGTTCCACATTGGCATGGGCGATGCGCCGCTGACCGGTTTTGGTCCGGACGACTTCATAGCGAGGCCGCACGAAATAGCGGCCAGCGACGGTTTCAATCTGATCCGGGAACTTCGCTTGCGGCAACATCTCGCTCACATTCAGCGTTTTGGTGCCAAAGGGAGGGATTTCTTCTTCATGCCAGGCAATGTCCTGTGCGCCGACAATGTTGAACCCGACGGATTTTGGCGGGATAGGCATGGGATGGGAGTTTTGCACGATGAGCGTGAGTTCTTCACCCTCTTCACCTGCGGGCATACCGGCATAAAAATCTGCAGGCCAGGCGTTTGCGTCATGGCTGCAGGTCAGGCCTTTGCCATTGTCGCCATAGACATCCATGGCGTATTTCACCACGTCGTGGCCAGCGATGCGGATCGCGTGAATGAAGAGCGAGCCTTGGAAGTCATCCAGGCTAAATTTTTTGCGGACCGCTTCGCTGTTGATCGCGTAGGGGGACCCGGCAGCGGGCAGGTCTTCTTCCCAGGAGGCAAGCACGTCACCTGCCTCATCAAACAGGCAGAGCCAAAGCTTGGGGTCTTTTGCTCCATGGGTTGCCCAATAGTTAGCGCTGGCAACCGTCGTGTGAAGTCCGTCAGAGCCATTGGCTCCTTTATGATCCCGAAGGAACGCAAAGTTGGTGGCGAAATTCATCGGGTCGAGATAGTTGCGCTGGTTGGTCAACATCTCGTCAGGGATACGCATGTCATCAAGAGTGACGATGGTTGCATCCTTCGGGAAACAATAGGATATGGGGCCCAGGATTTTTCCCGCGTCGAACATAAGAACAAGGACCGCGCTGGCCTTGCCTTTTGCACAGGTTGAAACTGGTTTTGCTTCGTGACCGAGGAAAGGCTGGCCCAGATCTTCCACCCGCTGAACGTAGTAGCCCTCAATGTCCACCTTGGAGAGGTCGTAGTAGGAGTGGAAATTGCCAATTGCCCCGGTTGGATCATAAATCGCGACAGGACCAAGGCCTTTCAGACGTTCAATGATCGCGTGACCCTTTGGTGCTGCCAGCGGGTGGCCCAGTGCTTTGAAGAGCGAGGCGCCACCGGCATTGTTGCCTGGGCGCCAGCCTTGGGACAGATCTGCGTTCGTAAAGGTCTCAATATTCAGAGTCATGAATGTCTTTCGGTCTCGTCTGCGTGTCGTTTGTTGTGATGTCGCGGTTCGCAGGCACCGCGGCATATGGCTGTTTTAAGCTGATGAGAATGGATTCAGCTTTTTAACAGTGGAGGAGAGTTTGTGTCGGCGTTGCTCGGCCATGACAACCCGTTGGTCTGTGACCCAGTTCATCTGCACAGCACGACGGGGCCCTTTGAAAGGTTCGTGCCCGTGCCAGGAATGGTCTGCCCGACGGAAGACAAGCAGCGTGCCGCCATAGGGGGGCACTTCATCAACATAGTCTTCCAGGTCTGTCGGGCTGCGCAGGATGCGCAGTTTGCCACCTTCATGACCCCACTCATCAGGTTTGTTGAGATAGAGCAGCACTGTGATGATTTTGGTTTCACTGTCAGGATGGATTTTGCCATCTGTTTCGCGGCAATGCCCACGCACGGTGAACATGGTGGGGCGGTCAGACAGATCCAGATTGAATTTCTCTTCGATTACTGCCTCAAATTCAGGGCCGTTCATCTCTTTCATCAGTGCGTCGAAGTCACCGGTGATATCCAACTCTGACGGAGGAACGGAACCTGGCGTCGTCACGTTCGGATAGTCGCGGATGACGCGGTCCAGATTTTCGCCTGTCACGAAATTAGGAACGACAAGAAAGTCGTAGGGGTCGGTTTTCAGAGGTGTCGCGCGGAGCGCTTCAAGGTCGATCAAGCTCATGGCGTTAATCACTTTTTGGTTTGTAACTATACGCTGCGGCAATGGCTGCCGCGATTTCCTGCGTAGCATTTAAGGGGGCGTAGGACCATGTTTCAAGCAAGCCGTCAAATTGTCGCGCGACATTGTTAACGTAGAGTGCGTCCAGAAAACGGCGAAACTTGGCCGATCCACCCTCAAGCTCCACAACATACACTGGCTTTCCGGTCACTGTCGCTTCGCCCACCATATTGTGACTATCACAAGTAACAATAATCGCGTCCGCCAACCCGAGCAGGCCTGGATAGGGATTGTCCTCCGGCACATCTGACAGGGCATCGTAAATATCGTGCGGCACTGAGCGGAGCTCTTCGCGCAGGACGGCGGTTGCCCCTGCTGTGGTGCGCCTGGAAGTGGTGACCATAAGGCCCGCATTTTCGCGCTCGGCAAGTTCCTTCAGTGATCTGGCGAGAGTGCGCATATCGCCTGAGGAAAACCGATAGACCTTATTGGGTCCGCCCAGCACAACCGCAATTTTTTTTGGTGGCAGTGATGTGTATCGCTGGTTCAGCTCACCCGCCGCTTTGGTAAGCTTTTCAGGCGTAATCCGGTTCGGAGCGGTGAGGGTGCTGACAACATTGGGTCCGCTCAGCTGATCGTGCTCTGGAGCCCATACCAGGTCGAAATGAGAGGGGGAGACCTTTGGATTTTGGAGAATGGCGACGAAGGTCTTACCGCCAGACGCTTTTTTGATTTTCCGAGCATAGGGAATCGATTGTCGGCCGCTTGCAATCACAATGTCCGGCCAGGGAGCGGCAATACCGTCATTGGCGGCGGCGGGGCCCCACGGGGCCATCCACTTGTGAGGTGCTGGCGGGGCCACCCGCTTCAAAACTGGTGAGAGGCCCAACGCTTCCGCCACGCCGACCGCCTGCATTTCGAAGCCTGCCATGCCATTGGTCACGACCCAGCAGGAAGTGCCGGACGGCAGCTGCTGTGACGATAGGGGCTGGGCTTCGGTCATGATCGTGCGTGTTTGGGTAATTTTGTTACTGAAACGCGTCTCCAAAAGGAGTAATAGAACATGTTCAGCCAGCTGTCTTGCTGCAATTCTGCGAACGATCTGCGGGATTCTGATGGGTTGGCGCTAACTGAGTTTGATGACGGAGTGGTTATGAAGCGCGCAAAGCTTGACGATATTGACCTGCAGATCCTGAACGAGCTTCAGGAAAATGGTCGGATCACCAATGTTGAGCTGGCAAAAAGGGTAGGGATCTCCCCGCCGCCCTGTTTGCGCCGGGTGCGGGCGCTGGAAAAAGCCGGATATATTATCGGCTATCACGCTGAGCTGGACGGGCCGGGGCTTGGGTTTGACGTTACGGTGTTTGCCATGGTGGGGCTCCATTCTCAGGCTGAAGCCGACCTGCAAGCGTTTGAGCAGCTGGTGGGGGCATGGCCGCAGGTGCGCGAGTGCCACATGCTCAATGGCGAGATTGACTTCATCCTGAAATGTGTGGCGCCCGACCTGGCGGGGTTCCAGAACTTCCTGACTGAAAAACTGACGCCCGCTCCGAATGTGGCGAGTGTCCGTACGTCACTTACCATCAGGCGCTCTAAGCATGCGCCTGGCGTGCCGCTGGATGCGTTGGTTCGGTAGGACAATGGGTCGCTTCTCGACCGGCACTTCTGGATTTCTCTTTTAGGCAATCACTTCACTAAGGAATGAAAAAGTGATCTATCGCAGCATTCTTAGATTTCATGTGCGGGCTGGGAAGGCTGTCGAGTTTGAGGCGGCTTATGACGCTGGGGAGTTTTTGACCCGTGCTGCCGATGTGCCCGGTTTCATTCGCGCAGACCTTCTTCGCCAGGATGCTGATGACCATGAATATGTGGCAATGGCCGAGTGGGAGAACAAAGAAGCTTATCTTGAGTGGCAGGATCGGATTCCCAAAATTGTGCCTGCCGAGGTGCTTGCGCGGATTAGTGCAGTCCTAGACCCTCTGGAAGCCGGCAATGTATACGCCGTTCTTCAATCGGTTTCTGCTGAGTAGGTGTTGTCACTCAACCGGCTGGGTGGCGGTTAGTCCGACCAGTTGGAAAATGCCGACACCCCCTAAAATCATTGCGGCATAGATGCGATCGTCTGCACCTCCTCCATTCGGGAACCAGGTTTCAAAGAACGTCACGGTGAAGACGTCACAACAGAGCGCGGGTGCTGTTAGTGCAAGAGCCGCTGTTGCTCGCAATGCAGGCGGGGTCTTGAATAAGCGGTAGCAGACAAACAGAAGGGCAACGAAGGCCGCGGCGCCCAAAACAAACCAGGTCCAAAAGAGCGCAAGATGGTCTCCGGGTGCGGAGCCGCCCGGCCAAAATGTTCTGTAGAAGAGGGCGAATGCAACCCAGGCGATGACAGAGATGAGCACCATCAAGGCGGTCTGGCGTCGAAACGTTTGGATGCTGAAAGAGGACATGGAGCTTCCTTTCATAAACCTATTAGCTTGTGGTGAGCTATGCGGGTTTCAGGACGCCCGCGCGGATGATTGGGTAGACGAGGGAGGCAAAAAACAGGGTGTTGACGACGGCGTTACTCCAGAAACCCGTGACGACGGACAATGTGCTGTCGATGACGTACCAGGCAGTCAGGCCGATCAGTGTGAGGCGCCAAACTTTCGCGGCGGCCTCTCCCTGAAGTTCATGAGCGGCTTGGAAGGTTGCAAAAAACGTAATGCTCCAGCCAATGCACACGCCGCCAAGGACACCCAGCGTGACTTGCATGTGCGGATTAAGGTCGAGCTGTTCCGAACCTCCAATCAATTGGAAGTAGAATCTCGCTGGACCGGCCGTCGTGTCGATGGCCCCGCCCGCCAGAATGAGACCGAGCAGTCCTAACGTGAGGCAGGTCGCCTTTATCCAAAGTTGCCAGAATGGGGTCATTTTTACCTCGATCGACTTCGGGTTAGTTTCAAAAAATGTAGCACTCGCTACATATCAAGTTTCTGTAGTAAGTGCTACAAAAAAGTTCGGAGACCAGTGATTTGAGTAAAAGAGACACAAAACGCGCAGAAATCGTCGGAAAACTGGCGTCTCACTTCTTGGACGTTGGGCTGGGGGATACCGGTGTGCGTCGTTTGGCAGAGGTCGCGGGAACCAGCGACCGGATGCTTCTCTATTATTTTGAGACGAAGGATGAGATTCTGGCCGCTGTTCTCAGCGAAATTGGCGGCGGTTTTACCGATGTACTCGACGCCGTTTTCGGCACCAAGCCGCTAAGGCCTGGAGACGCGGTCAATAGGATCTGGGAGATGGTGCGGGATGAGGCGACTGCTGGGCAACTGCGCCTCTGGCTGGACCTCTCCAGTCGAGCAAGCCGTGGCGACCCCTTCTTTGGCGCGATTGTAGATGAAATGGCAGAAGGATGGATCGTCTGGTTGACCGGCATGTTGGAGGTGCCTGACGCGGAGAAGCGCCCCCTTGCGGAGCTCATTATGAGTGCGATAGACGGACAGATGGTGTTGTTCCCTACCGATCTCACCAAGGGCGATGCGGCGGTTGCCAAGCTGGTTGAGTTGCTCGCGGATCTTTAAGCTGCGCTGGTGTTCTTACCGCGGTGCCATCGGAACGAGACGTACCGTCGATGTCGCACGGGCTACGAGTTCGCCGGTTGCATCAAACAGTTCGCCTTCGACGAAGGAGATGGACTTTCCCTGACGAATGATGCGCGCTTCACAGGTGAATTTCCCGTGGTTGCCGGCTGCTAGATAGCTCACATTGAGATCCAGGGTGAGGGGCCTTTTTGTACGGCCGGAGGCCAGAATGCACATAGGCCCAAACGCATCGTCGATCATGGCGGCGATGATCCCGCCTTGAATCACGCCGCCGGGATTGCGGAATTCTTTGCGGGTCTCAAAACCCACTTTGATTTTTTGTGCTTGCCCGTCCCAGTCCAACAGTTCCCATCCGAGCATGCGCAGGGAATTCGGTTCTTCTGTGCTGCCAGGGATGGGGAAGGTCTCTTCCAAAGTAGGTGCGCTTGTGTCGGACATTTGAAACTCCAAAGGACAAGAGCCGCGGGCGACCCCCACGGCTCTGGATTATTTTCTTGGTCGCATTTCCGAACCACAAAAGTCTAGCAACCTTTGTTGAAAATGCTCTGATCAATAGATAGGTGCGAAATGGTCTATTTGTAGTCGATTGAGAGAATTTCGTACGACTTGCCGCCGCCTGGTGTGTTCACCTCAACGCTGTCGCCCACTTCCTTGCCGATCATGGCGCGGGCAATAGGGGAGGAGACGGAGATCTTGCCCAAGGACACATCTGACTCGTCGTCCCCGACAATCTGATAGGTCTTCTCTTCATCGGTATCTTCATCCGCAACGCCGACTGTCGCACCGAACTTCACGGTGTCGCCGGACAGGCTTGCCGGATCGATCACCTCTGCACGGGCGAGCTTGTCTTCCAGCTCGTGGATGCGGGCCTCATTGTGCCCCTGCGCCTCTTTCGCCGCGTGATATTCCGCGTTTTCTGAAAGGTCGCCATGGGCGCGCGCTTCTGCGATCGCTGCGACAATTTGCGGGCGATCTGTGCTTTTTCGTTTCTTTAACTCAGCTTCCAGAACCTCATGGCTGCCGGAAGTCATCGGCACTTTTTCCATATTTCAGATAATCTTTCTTGGTCGAAGGGGCACCGCGCCAGAACGGGGGCTGACCCGATTCATATCTTCGGATGAGCAAGCCGCTCACGTCAATTACGAATTCTGCATCCTATTCTGCGGCAATAGGTTTCTCCTGGTAGGATTGGAGAGGAGCAACCTCTAGCTGTCCACTGCGAATGGCCTCGATGCCTTCTGCCGCTGCCCGGGCACCGGCGACAGTGGTGTAGTACGGCACCTTACCCATGAGCGCTGTCTGGCGGATTGACTTGCTGTCCTCAAGCGCCTGGGCGCCTGCGGTCGTGTTGAAGACAAGATCCACGTCACCATTTTTGAGGGCGTCCACAATATGGGGACGACCTTCAAGCACCTTGTTTACCATCTCCACCTCAAGGCCTGCGCTTGAGAGCGTGCGGGCGGTACCGCTGGTGGCGATAATTTTGAAGCCCATGGATGCCATTTTGCGCGCCGCATCAATGATCTTCTCTTTGTCTGATTCTTTCACCGATATGAAAACCGTGCCCTCTGTCGGCACGGATGTGCCGCCGCCGATCTGGCTTTTGGCAAAGGCGACGCCAAAGCTCTTGTCCAGGCCGATGACTTCACCGGTGGAGCGCATTTCCGGCCCAAGCACCGTGTCCACGCCCGGGAAGCGGGCGAAGGGGAAGACCGCTTCTTTCACGGCAATATGGTCAAAGCTGTTTGGCTTAAGATTGAACGAGGCAAGACTCTCGCCCGCCATAAGCCGCGCAGCGATTTTTGCAATCGGCTTGCCGACAACCTTTGCCACGAAAGGCACAGTGCGGGATGCCCGAGGGTTCACTTCCAGCACGAAGATTGTACCGTCCTGAACCGCATATTGCACGTTCATGAGCCCGCCAACGTTCAATGCCAAGGCCATGGCTTTGGTCTGGCGTTCGATCTCAGCAATGGTTTCAGCTGGCAGTGAGTAGGGCGGGAGCGAGCAGGCGCTGTCGCCGGAATGCACACCGGCTTCTTCGATATGTTCCATGATGCCGCAGACAAATACGTTTTTGCCGTCGCAAAGCGCGTCTACGTCCACTTCGATGGCGTCTTTCAGGTACCAGTCGATGAGGACCGGGCTGTCGCCGGAGACCACCACCGCTTCATTGATGTATCGCTGAAGGTGAGCGGTATCGCGGACAATCTCCATGCCGCGTCCACCAAGCACGTAAGATGGGCGAATGACGACCGGGTAACCGATACGCTCCGCAATTGCCTGGGCTTCTTCCGCGGTCCGGGCAATGCCGTTTGGCGGTTGTTTCAGACCCAGCTCATCGAGCAGGGCTTTGAAACGGTCGCGGTCTTCTGCGAGGTCAATGGCGTCCGGCGAGGTGCCGAGGATCGGAATGCCTGCTTCTTCCAGGTCGTTTGCGAGTTTCAGCGGTGTCTGCCCGCCAAACTGAACGATCACGCCTAGAAGCTCGCCATCTTCCTGTTCTTTTTCGATGATGGTGAGCACATCTTCTTTGGTGAGCGGCTCAAAGTAGAGACGATCAGATGTATCCGGGTCAGTGGAGACCGTTTCCGGGTTGCAGTTCACCATGATGCTTTCAATGCCCGCGTCGCTCAGCGCAAAAGCGGCATGACAGCAGCAATAATCGAACTCAATACCCTGGCCGATGCGGTTCGGACCCCCGCCGAGGATGATGGCTTTCTTGGCGCCCGAGACTTCTGCTTCGCAAGCCGCATTGCCAGCAAAGTCCGTCTCATAGGTTGAGTACATGTAAGGCGTTTGGGATTTGAACTCAGCAGCACAAGTGTCGATGCGCTTGAAGACGGGTTTCACGCCAAGATTAGCCCGCGTCTTGCGAATGTCTGCCTCGGTCGTGTTTGCGAGTTCCGCCAAACGAACATCGGAGAAACCGAGCGCCTTCAGATCACGCAGATCATGCGGATTGGTTGGCAGGCCGTTTGCTTCGACCTGCTTTTCAGCGTCAACGATGGCTTGCAGCTGTTCCAGGAACCAGGGATCGAACGAACAGGCTGCCTGGATCTGATCATGATCCATGCCCAGGCGCATGGCTTGGGCGATATAGAGAATACGGAAGGGGGTCGGCGTGCTGAGTGCTTTGCGGATGGCGTTTTTATCGTCACCCTCGCCAAGGCCCTCAAACTCAACAGGGTCGAGGCCATTGAGACCTGTCTCCATGGAGCGCAGCGCCTTTTGCAGGCTTTCTGCAAAGGTCCGGCCAATGGACATGGCTTCGCCGACTGACTTCATGGCTGTGGTGAGCAGGGGTTCTGCGCCTGGGAATTTTTCAAACGTAAAGCGTGGGATCTTGGTGACGACATAGTCGATGGTGGGCTCGAACGCGGCGGGTGTGACGCCGGTAATGTCGTTCATGAGCTCATCAAGGGTGTAGCCGACGGCGAGGCGCGCAGCGACCTTGGCAATCGGGAAGCCGGTTGCTTTTGATGCGAGTGCAGATGAGCGCGACACGCGCGGGTTCATCTCAATGACGACGAGACGCCCATCAGCCGGGTTTACGGCGAACTGCACATTGGAGCCGCCGGTTTCGACGCCGATTTCACGGAGCACCGCGATGCTTGCGTTCCGCATCACCTGATATTCTTTGTCGGTGAGGGTGAGCGCTGGGGCGACCGTCATGCTGTCGCCGGTATGGATGCCCATCGGGTCCACGTTCTCGATGGAACAGATGATGATGCAATTGTCCGCGGTGTCGCGAACCACTTCCATCTCATATTCTTTCCAGCCGAGCAGGCTTTCATCCACCAGTACCTGCGCCACAGGAGACGCATCGAGCCCCGTGCGGATGATGTGCTCATATTCTTCGCGGTTATACGCCACGCCGCCGCCGGTACCGCCAAGGGTAAAGGCCGGACGGATGATGGCGGGCAGGCCGATCTCGTCCAGCACCTTCATCGCCTGGGCGACGCCCATGGCGCGGTCATAGTCGACGATCTCGCCTTTGTCGTTCTTGATCTCCGGCGCTGCGACGATGGTTGCGCGCGGGTTTTCAAGGCCGATCCGATCCATGGCTTCGCGGAAGAGCTTGCGGTCTTCAGCCTTGGAGATGGCTTCGCGGTTCGCGCCGATCAGCTCCACGCCAAACTTGTTGAGCGTGCCATTGTCGGCGAGCGACAGCGCCGTGTTAAGCGCTGTCTGACCACCCATGGTGGGCAGGAGCGCGTCGGGGCGCTCTTTCTCAATGATCTTGGCGACGACTTCCGGGGTGATGGGCTCCACGTAAGTCGCGTCCGCCAGATCCGGGTCGGTCATGATGGTCGCCGGGTTCGAGTTCACCAGAATGATCCGGTAACCCTCGTCTTTCAGCGCCTTACAGGCTTGCGTGCCCGAATAGTCAAACTCGCAGGCCTGACCGATCACAATGGGACCGGCGCCGATAATCAGGATGGACTCAATGTCAGTACGTTTAGGCATTAGCGTTTCGCCTCGGCGATGAGCTTTACAAAGCGGTCGAAAAGATAGTGGCTGTCCTGCGGGCCGGGGCTTGCTTCCGGATGATACTGGACAGAGAAGACAGGCTTGTCTTTGAGGCGGATGCCGCAATTGGTGCCGTCAAAGAGGGAGACATGGGTTTCTTCCACATTCTCTGGCAGGCTGTCGCGATCCACGGTGAAGCCATGGTTCATGCTGGTGATTTCAACCTTCTCGGTGGTGTGATCTTTCACCGGGTGGTTGGCACCATGATGGCCCTGGAGCATTTTTTCTGTTTTTGCGCCAAGCGCGATGGCGAGCATCTGGTGGCCGAGACAAATGCCGAAGAGGGGCTTGCCGCTTTCCACGAGCTTTTTGATTTCTGGCACGGCATAGGTGCCCGTCGCAGCCGGGTCGCCCGGACCATTCGACAGGAAAACCCCATCCGGGTTCATGGCGAGCACGTCTTCTGCTGAGGTGGAGGCGGGCACGACGGTCACTTTGCAGTCGGTGCTGGCAAGGCAGCGCAGAATGTTGCGCTTCACGCCAAAGTCGAGGGCGACGACGTGGTGCTTCGGCTTGTCATTGGTGCCAAAGCCCTCATCCCATCCCCAGCGTGTCTCGTCCCAGGTGTAGGTCTGGCCGGTGGTGACTTCTTTTGCGAGGTCGGCACCTTCAAGGCCCGGAAAGGCTTTTGCGCGTGCCAGCAGGGCGTCGCGGTCAAACGTGCCGTCGGGATTGTGCACGATGGTCGCATCAATCATGCCTTCATCGCGAATGCGCGCGGTGAGCGCCCGTGTATCAATGCCCCCAATGGCGATGATGCCGCGGGCTTTCAGCCAGGCATCAAAATGCTGCGCTGAGCGGTAGTTGGACGGGCTTGTGATGTTTGCCCGAAGCACGGCGCCGCGCACGCCGGAGGTGGCGGCAAGGTTGGTGGTTTCCATGTCCTCATCATTCGCGCCCACATTCCCGATATGGGGGAAGGTGAAGGTGATGATCTGGCCTGCGTAAGACGGGTCGGTCAGGATTTCCTGATAGCCAGTAATTGAGGTGTTGAAGCAGACCTCTCCCTGGGCCTCGCCAGTGGCGCCAAGACCCATGCCTTCCAGCACGGTGCCGTCTTTTAGGACGAGAAGGGCTGTGGGGGTGCGCGCGCTCATGGGGCTAATCCTGCTGTCAGATGGCTATCGGTCCGATTTAGCGGGACCTCTGCTTGCAGCTTTTGGGCGCATCGAAACGGGGCCGACTCCCTCCGCGAACCAGACAAGCTTGGTTCCGTGGCGGACAGTGTCGACACACTCATTTCTTCACTCCTTGGGGAGGGCGCAGGGCCGCAGAGACCCGCTAAATTGCGCGGAAATTAAGGGAAGGGCTGCTTCACGTCAAGCGAGTCGCACAGAAGTCACACATAAAAAAATCCATTCAAAAACAATGGGTTATGGCGGGCCGGACGGCGTTGCGCCGGACAAGTGTTTGGAGTAGCGTTCTCGCTTCCCGCTGGCCTGGATGCTTAGGGCTGGCCTGAGGGGTCGCCCCCGTGCTACCTCCCCGCGTCCCGATCACATGTCGATGAGGCAGAAGACAGATGCGCGAAGAAATCAAAGCCGCTTTAAAAGAGGCTCTGAAAGCCCAAGATAAGCGCCGCATGGGCACTATTCGCCTGATGCAGGCCGCGATCAAGGATCGTGATATTGCCGCGCGGACCGAAGGGGCGGACACGCTGGTCTCCGACGCTGATATTCTCGCGATCCTCGCCAAGATGATCAAACAGCGCGAGGAATCAGCTGTCACGTATGAGAATGCCGGACGGGCTGAACTCGCGACCCAGGAGCGCGAAGAGATCGACGTCATCAAGAGCTTCATGCCCACGCAGCTGACGCCGGAAGAGGTTGAAGCGGCTGCCGCTGAGGTTGTGGCGGAACTCGGCGCTGAGAGCCTGAAAGATATGGGCCGCTGCATGGGCGAGCTTAAAAAGCGTTATGCGGGCCGGATGGATTTCGGCAAAGCAGGCGCTGTCATCAAAGGCAAGCTTGGCGCCTGAGCGTTACTGTCGCCTTTAAACCCACCTCGCGCAGGCCGCTCTCTGTCAGGCCAAAAACTCGTCAGACCCCAGATCCAGGGCGTGTCTGGCATGGCGTCTGGCCATGGTGAGGAACATTTCGTCCCCCCGTTCTGTTCGCTCCACAATCATGGAGGCGATGACGGTCACGAAAAAGCCCGCGAACACACCTTTGCGATAATCAGTCCAGCAGGCGTCCCAGCCATAGTCTTTGATGCCAGCGTTCAGTAGAGCTGTGTAGTAGGCGCGAACGATCTCTTCCTCCGCCTGTTTGCGAGTCTCGGACCGCAGCCCTGCTCCGAGGAAATAGGCGACATCGGCAAGCGGACTGCCAAGCGAAATGCTCTGCCAGTCGACCGCTGTGATCTTTGGCGGTGATACGTTCTCGTTGATGAGCAGATTGTCGAGACGGTAATCGATATGCACGAGAGAGAAGGGGTCGGGCAGCGTTTCGCCTGTCGGCGGTGCGGCACCGGCGACCTTCCGGATGATCTGTAGCTCATCTGCTTTGAGTTTTGGTCCATAGCGCTCGGCGAAGCCATCTATATTGCCTTGGTAGAGCGCGCGGTTGAGTTCGGTGCTCTCCGCGTCGGGTTCCCCCAGCCAGTCCTTGCCGCGCAAGGTCTCATCATTCCAGCTTGGTGCGTGAAGTCCCACCAGTTCCAGGACCGCGGCGCGGGCGACATCAACAGAGCAGCCTGTGAGCTGGTCTCCTTGGATTGCGGGGCTCAGGTCTTCGAGCAGCAGCGCAAAGTCCGGCCCTTCGCCGTCGATGGCTGCGAAGTAGCATCTAGGTGTTGCGATGGTGAGGCGCTCTTGCAGCTGTTGGTAGAATGAGACTTCCTTGATGAAGTTCTTGAGCATGACGCCGGTGGCGCGGCTTGTTTCATCGTCAGAGGGGAATTTGCCGACTAGGCTCTTCGGCACGCCATCGGTCTTGCCGGCCAACTGTAGCTCATAGCGAATGCACTTGCCGATCTGGCCGGTGCCGATGCGTTTCGCCGTGAAGCCCGTCACCTCAACCTCATGGCCCGCTTCGCTGAGGCGCTTGGTCAACCAAGCATTGTTGATGGCGGTTTCTGTCGGTATGGATGTCATGTGTGTCTCCCCGACATCCAGCCTAACGAGACTTGCGTATAGGGAGCAATCGGTTTGAATTTGCCGTAGGGTTCTAGACGAAACCGTGCACACGATTGGGAGGTGGCATTGAACCAATTTGATACCGCGCTTGCGCGCGAGCAACTCTATGCTTGGGATCAATGGGTTGTGTGGTTCCTTGGGCGGCGCCCTTGGCCTGCGTCTTTCATGATCGCAGCGCTTTTGTGGGTGAGCTACTGGGTGTTTGCATGGGCGGCGGGAGTCTATTCCGAGATCGGGTTGGACCAGTTACCAGGAGGGCCTGGTCCTGATGACGGCGCAGACGCCCCGGCACTCCTGTTTGGCCTTGGCCCTTATGGCTGGGCCGCGACAGTTTTCTCTCTCCTTGGGGGCTATGCGACAACTGTCGTTTCTTACAACTTGGTTGCCCAGCGGAATGAGAGTGCTGAAGCGGCAATGATGCTTGGACTGGAGCGTGAACAGCTTCTTTCCTTGTGGGATGAACATATGCGCGCAGGGCAATCAACTGCGCGTTTTGTTGGCATTGCGGGCTATTTGTTTGGGCTCATCGCACTGGTTCCGGCCTTGCCAGGTGTGATGGAGTTGCTCGGGTTTCAGGGGCGCTATAAATTTCTTCCGCCAGCATCCATGCAGGTTGCTGCCGTGTGGTTTCTTGCTGTGACGCCTTTTGCGTTTTCGTTGATCGCAAAATATTTCTATCTGACGATTGATGAGGGGCGACTTTGGTCGCGTTTGCGCAGAGACACCGCCGCACCTGACATTTTTGATCCAAAAAAGCTCCAGCCTGTTACCAGGGCGTCTATGCGTGGTGCCTTTACATGGGTGATTGGCGCGACAATTGGTTCTCTGTTTTTTCTGAGCAGCGGGATAGATCGCTTCGTTTTGCTGCCCTTCTTTATGGGCATCGGTGTTGTCGCCATTCTGAACCTTCTCGTACCGCTTTTCGGGTGGCATCGAAAAATTGTTCGGGAAAAGGAACGGCAGATGAGTGAGGTGCAGCTGGTTATTGATCGGTACTGGTTGCGGCTCAAGGTCGCCGAGGATGATGAAGCGGCGCTTTCCAAAATGGGTGGGCTGCTGGCGATGGAGGCTCGCATACAGGCCGCCCGCGAGTGGCCAATTGATTTCTCGACCATCGGGCGACTGGCGTTCTATCTCGCCATCCCGTTGTTTTCCTGGATTGGCGGCGCGTTGATGGAGCGCGCTGTCGACGCCGCGATTGGCTAGTGCCTTAAACTGTCAATCAGCTTAATGAGATTGGCGATGAGTTTTGTTTCGCTTGCATGGCTAGCCTTGGCGGACCCGTCTGCGATGGCGTCAGACACTCTTTCCATCGTGAGCAAGAGGAATACGGGCGCTGACCAATCATCTCCGTCAGGCGCCAAGTCCGGGGCAAGCTCCGCCAGACGTTTTACCTGCTCCCTACGTAACTTGTTTTGATAGCGTTTGACCTCTGGTTCTGTGGTGGCAAGAGCACGGAGGTCTGTTCTGAAGAGAAGATGCCTTTTGTGGTGCGCCAACACGGTACGGATCAGGGTTTCTGCATCATCATCCGCCGCCTCTAACGCCCGCCATTCTTCAGCGACCCAGGCTTCGTATGCTGCGAGGAAGATGCTCAGCTTGTTTTTGAAGTGTTTGTAAAAGGTGGCAGGGGCATAGCCCGCGCGCAGAGCGATTTTGTTCGTATCGGTGTTGAAATACCCGATAGTGCGAAATTCTTCTGCCGCAGCAGCGATCAGTTTTTGCCGCGTTGCCTGTGATTTTGCGCGCTGTTTGGATGGTGGGGCGGAGGCCATTGAGTTTCTCGTGTTGAATCGTTGCCTCAAGTGTCCCATATTCAATAAGTGATATAAATATCTCTTTTGGGAAAGCGCATGAAAAGATTTGAAACGGGTGCCGCAGAAGGGTCGCCGCGGATTGATATAGGCGGGGTCGATATTGCCTATCAGAGATGGGGTGCGGGGTCTGCGATCATCTGTCTTCATGCTATTGGCCATGGCGTGCGGGACTTTGAAAAGCTGGCGGAATTGGTTGCAAAAGATTGCGAGATCATTGCTCTCGACTGGCCGGGTCAGGGACGATCCGGGCAGGACACAGAACCCGCGTCCGCTGAGCGCTATGCGGCCTTGCTTGAAGGTTTTGTGAACGCTTTAGGGCTTGATCAGTTTGTGCTTTATGGCAATTCAATCGGGGGCGCGACGGCCATCCTCTATGCGGACCGTAATCCTGAGAAGGTGCGGGGGTTGGTTCTGTCGAACCCGGGCGGTCTTGCGCCGGTGGACGGGTTTGCGCGGTTCGCCATTGGCCGCATGGTCGCGTTCTTTCAGGCGGGCGTAGATCAGAAAAGATGGTTTTCGCCAGCGTTCAAACTCTATTACGGCCGTGTCTTGCTAAGACGCGCGGCAAAAGCGCAACGCAAGCGAATTGTTGATGCCCGGTTTGAAATTGCGCAACCGTTGGTTGAGGCCTGGCGCAGCTTCGTAACACCCGAAGCTGACATCCGCTCAGTCGTCAGGCAGCTCAAGATGCCCGTGCTCTATGCCTGGGCAGCAAGAGACCAGATCGTGCCTTTAAAGAAGAGCCGGGCCGCGGTCGACACAACGCCCGATCATGAATTGGTGACCTTTAGAGCGGGGCATATGCCTGCAATGGAAACACCTAAGCGTTTTTCTAAGGTTCTTCGTGGATTTCTCGAGAGACTGCCTGAGTAAAGCTGGTCTGACTTACAGGGGCAGTGCTTCTCTTAGATGTAAGCCCAAGCTTATTTTGAGAGATCTTGGGCCAGCATCAGGGCATTGCCATCGGGATCATAGAATGTTGCGGTGCTGACCATGCCCTCGATGGTTTCTGTATCGCCATCAAACCTCACGCCGACTTTTTCCAGTGCGGCGCGCGCACTCGCGATGTCCGTGACGCCGAACACAGGAACAGAGTTACCCGGCGCTGGTTCTGACTGCTCGCCCAGGCCGAGTGTCACACCGTTCGTGTTGGTCTGCATCTCACTCCAGCCAGCCTCATCGTTATGAAAGAGGAGTTGGAAGCCAAGGTTCTGTTCGTACCATTCCGCGCTTGCATGCCTGTCGCGGACCGAGAGCGCCAAGGTGATTGTGTTGTCCAATGTTACGACTGGCATGGTGCTTTCCTATGTACCAAAAATATAGTAAATATATTTCATGGATATTGCGCTGATTGTCAACATTACGTCCAAAGCCTGGTCGTTAAAGATCTTGGCTCTTTTGCACGCTGGTGTCCCAGGGCGGCAGGCGCCTTTGCTGGCGGCAACGAACGCAAGTCGTAGCTCGTTCGCGTCAAGTATGGACCATTTGGTTCAGCTGGGACTGCTCGAGAGAAACCCAGGCCATGGTCACCCGTTGCGGCCCGAATTCCGCTTAACCGAAAAGGGACGTGCGGCCGCCGCGATAGCGAGCAAAATTTTGGCGACTGCCCCTGATAAAGATGCATTCGCCATTGTTAGGCGAAGCTGGGCCGTGCCAGTTCTTGCTGTGACGGAGACGCCGAAACGCTTTTCGACCATTAAGTCGGGGATTGGCCCCATCACGGACCGTGCTCTTTCTCAATCCTTATGTGTTCTCGAACAGCAGAAGTGGCTGCGGCGCGAGATAGACGTTTCGCAGCGATCCCCATTTCCGACATATCAGGCAGTGAACGCAGGCAGGATAATCAACCAGGCAATTGGCTTGAGCGTGTAGAGTGAGCCTAAAACTGCAGTGTCTAAGCTCTCGGTCTGGCCTATTCAGCGGCTGAGCTGATAGGTGACTCTAACGTTTCAAGTGGCTCTTGTCCGAGTGCTTTGCGGAAGGTTGAATGATAGTGATGCAGGGCAGGTTCGTTACGACCGAAAGTGACATGGTCCTGTGCGCCGCTTAGTGCGCCTACCTGGCTGCTTGCCGCCACGACATAATCTTCGGCTTCGATAATGGCTGCGAACCCTTCCATGCGATCGGTTATGGAAATGCGGCTTTCATCTTGCCCTTCGGGAATGCCAAAGGTTTTCCGTATCTCTTCTGGAAAGGTGTACCAGGTGATCTCAGACCGTGAATTGTTTGGATCGCCAGCTTCCGGATAAATGCGCACGACGATTGGGCCTCCTCCCGTCATGATGAGCTGGATGTTGGGGAAGAGATAATAGACTGGCGCTGTGCCGCGCAGGATATGCCAGGTGTCCGTCGGCGTTTCCCGCATCGTATCGATGGAGCGCAGGCAGAGTGCCATGCGGTGATTGCGCTTATAGGTGTCATACATCTGCACGTTGCCATAGAAGCTTGGTGACAGGGTATCTCTGTGCAGTGTTTCAAAGTGATAGGTCTCGCCAAATGTGTCATTGGCAAGTTTCCAATTGCAGGCGTGTTTGTAGGTGGTTGCATCATGGCGCGCGCAGGCGTCCATATTCCAGTTGCCGAGTTCGTCGCCCAGATCGCCCAACAATTCATCGATGTCAAAAGAGTGCTCCGCGTTGGGGGAGACCCAGAGCAGCCCGTGACGCTCCACAGCGGGGAGGGCCACAAGCGAATTGCAGGACTTATCGACAGTGCCGAAATGGTCTTCCTTGGGCACGGCAACCAGGTCACCTGTTGTGCTGTATGTCCAGGCGTGGAAGGGACAAGAGAAGAGTTTTTTGCGCCCGCGTTCCGCGGTTTCAACCACGACGCCGCGATGGCGGCAGACATTCAGGAAGGCATGAAACGTCCCATCCATATCGCGCGTACACAGGATGGGGTTGCCCAGATCATTGTTGGTGAAGAAGGAACCTGGCTCAGGCAGGTCGCCGCTTAGGCCAAGAAGGTGTGGATAGTTTTGAAAGAAACTGTCCCATTCCCGCGATGCAATTTCCGGCGATGTGTAGGAGACGGTCGGATTCTTAACCTGATAGCCCACATCGACATTCGTGCCACGATCTAAGTGATCCATTAGCCCTTTGAGAACCCGGACTTGCTCTTCGTGATGCATGATTGTTTCTCCGACCAATTTTTTTAACAGTGTTAAAGTAGGGTGGTGTTTTGAATTTGTACAGTGTTAAAATACAAAACGGGTGAGAACCCTGAATCGTAGGAGTGCCCGTGACCGTCATTGCATTTGAAAAGCCTCGATCTCCGCAAAAGTCTGATCGCCGGACCCGGATTATTGCCGAGGCCCGGCGGCTTATTGGCGAGCAGGGTTTTGAGGGGTTGAGCCTGCGCAAACTGGCGGCAGCGGCAGATGTGACAGTGCCGACGATTTACAATCTCATTGGCGGGAAAGAGAAAATCCTGAACGAGCTGTTTGCCGATTGGGTTGGCATGATCGAGCAGGAACTCACCAAGATTGATGAGGACCATCCGCTAGACAAAGCTGAAGCTGTTGTCGTTGAGGCGACCCGGATGATCGGGGAGAACAGAGAATATTTTCGTTCTGCCCAGATCGCTGCGGATCATTTGCGGCGGACAGGGGAGGGGTCGGGCGAGTGGAAACAGCTGGGATCCCGCTCCGCCTCCATGCAGGAGAATGCGGCACGTCTTGCGCAGGAGCAGGGATTGCTGCGAGGAGATGTCGCGGCAAGGGTTCTTGGTGAGCAGATATTCGCCAACTACCGTGTTGCCTCAAGTGCCTGGACCTATGGCCAAATCAGCCTTGAGAGGTTCCGTCATGATGGGCTTTTGGGCGTCTATCTCTATTTCCTGTCCGATGCGACTGAAGCTTTTCGGCCGGTGCTGCTGAAGAAGTTGACGGACCTAGAGGTTTAGACCGTAGGCTGCGACCAGCAGACCGAAGATCAACGCTATCAATCCTAATCCTCGAAGCACGCCGGTGCTGAAGCTGCCCCATGTTGTCGTGGCGAGACGCCTCGCTTGGCCGGGCAATAGGATAAAGAAAGTGGCGATGGCGAGCATGAGAAGCCCAAGCCAGTACACAATATTTGCCACAGCTGTTGATTCAGGGGCTGATGCCCAGATCATGACCCCGCCGAGAAGAATGATGAGGACAGCGAGGCCGCGCATGCGTCCGTCGGTTTCCATTAGTTTCAAATAAAGTGACCGGGTGCCTTCGGGCGCAACGATGAGGGGCGCGCGGCTCGCAGCGATCAGCAGGCCTATCACAACGAGAACAAGGGCGAGAGGGCTCATGAGGCTTCCTTCCTTGCAGTATGACCGCCCCAGTATGACTGTCCTTGTCATCCGCAGGCGGTTTGAATAGTCAGAATACCGGATTTGAGCCAAAGAGCATTGCGCTTGGTCAAAATGGCCTGTTTGCTGGTAATTCTGCTGGATGCGGGGGCGGTGGTGATGGGATAAGCTGTTTCACCTGAATTTGTGCGTCCTTTGGAGCCCTGATGAGTTTTCCGAAATCTTTCCTGGAAGAGCTGAAAAACCGCACCCGCGTGTCGGATGTGGTCGGCCGGAAAGTGAAACTCACCCGGCGGGGGCGGGAGTTTGTGGGTCTGTCGCCCTTCAATAATGAAAAGACGCCGAGCTTCACAGTGAACGATGACAAGCAGTTCTATCACTGCTTCTCGACCGGCGAGCATGGGGACGCGATCAAGTTTCTGGAGAAGACGGAGAACCTGTCCTTCCTGGAAGCGGTGGAACGGCTGGCAAGTGAAGCGGGCATGGAGATGCCGCGCCGGGACCCGCAAGAAGCAGAGCGCGAGCAAAAGCGTACCGGCCTTATTGATGTGATGTCAGCAGCGCAGGACTATTTCCGCGAGAGCCTCAATCGCGGCAAAGGCGCGGAAGCACGGGCCTATCTCGCGCGGCGCGGCCTGTCGGACGCGACAATCGAAAATTTCGGCATTGGTTTTGCGCCGGATGATCGTTCAGGCCTCAAGTCCTACATGATGGGCCGGGGCTTTAAAATTCCGCAGATGGTGGAAGGGGGATTGCTGATATCGGGGGAGGATATTCGCGAACCTTATGACCGATTTCGCAATCGGGTCATGTTCCCGATTGAGGATGCGCGGGGCCGTGTGATCGCGTTTGGCGGCCGGGCGCTCGACCCTAATGCCAAGGCGAAATATATGAATTCGCCGGAGACGCCTCTCTTTCACAAAGGGCGGCTTCTCTACAATCTCGCCCGGGCCCGAAAACCCTCCTATGACCAGGGGTCCGTTGTTACCGTTGAGGGCTATATGGATGTGGTGGCGCTGGGGCAGGCGGGGATTAACAATGCTGTGGCGCCTTTGGGTACAGCGCTCACCGAGGAACAGATCGGGCTTCTCTGGCGGTTGGCGCCGGAACCGATCCTCTGTTTTGATGGGGATAAAGCGGGTCTCCGCGCGGCCTACCGGGCCGTTGAGCGGGTTCTTCCGCTCCTCAAACCAGGGCATTCCCTGCGATTTGCGCTCCTGCCTGAGGGGCAGGACCCGGATGATCTGGTGAAATCCGGTGGTGTTGAAGCCATGGAGGAGGTTCTCACAGCAGCCCGACCCCTGTCTGAGATTGTCTGGGACAAGGAGGTAGAGGCGGGGACCTGGGACACGCCGGAGCGAAAAGCGCAGCTAAAGTCCAAGATTTCTGCGGTTATTCGCGAAATCGCCGACCCGACGGTTCAGGATTTCTACCGGGATGCACTCGGCGAGCGGCTCAACAAGTTCCTGCGGCCCCACCAAGCGACAGGCGGGCGGTCAAACTGGCGAAATGAACGTCAAAATGGTGGTTATCAGCCAAAAAGGGCGTGGAATTCTGGGGGGAATACCAAGGGAGGCGCACCCTTTCGTCAGCCGTCTACACCGCAATTGAAGCAGAGCTCACTCGCGCGCGGCGGTGACCTGGGGGCAGGGCGCCGCGAGCAGTTGTTAATCCTCACATTGCTTAATCATCCGGTGCTTTTGGAGAGCTATTGCGAAGACCTGGCGGCGGTCGAAATAAAAGACCGGATGCTTGACAAAATACGCAATGAAATCATAGATATAGCCGCCGTCCATGCGCCCCTTGACAGGGAAGCACTGAGGGGCCACTTGGACAAGAGGGGATTATCGGACAGCGCTCGCCGTCTCGAGAGCGGGACGGCGCTGAAGAGCGAGACATTTGCATGGGCCGACGCCAACGAACAGGAAGCAGAAGAAGCGTGGCTTCACTTGCTTCAATGGCATCAACGGGCAGCGGATTTGCAGATGGAACTCAAGGCAGCGGAACGAGCGTTGGCGGAAGAATTGACGGACGAAAACTTCGCGCGACTGACAGCACTAAAAGCTGAATTGAGCGGGCTTTCGAAATTGTGATTGGCAAGGAAACTAACCGACCATCGATTGAAGATAAAAAGGGACGCGACACTTTAGGCAGGCAAGCCGGTGCGGCGTTTGCATCAAGAGACTGAGGAACCCGCGCATTAGGGGATGTGGCGGTTTTTTTGTCTCACATTGAGACCCTTTAAATCAATTTGGTGGTCAGGCGGAGAGTTTTTGAATGGCGACGAAGACGGCAGAAGCAGAACCAGCAGAAACGACAGGCGAAGAGCGGGACGGTCCGTTGCTCGACATGTCTGATGCGGGTGTGAAGAAACTCATCAAGGCAGCAAAAGCCCGTGGCTTTGTTACCTACGATGAATTGAACAAAGTCCTGCCCTCTGAAGAGTTCAGCTCTGAACAAATCGAAGACACGATGTCGATGCTCTCTGAAATGGGCATCACAGTTATCGAGAATGAAGAAGCCGAGACCGACGACAAAGACGGCAGTAAAGAAGAAGGTGCTGCAGAAGGCACTGCTGTTGCCGAAACGGGACCTGCACCTGGTGCGGTGACGAAAGCGGCATCATCTTCCACGACAACGCTTGAGCGCACCGATGATCCAGTCCGCATGTATCTGCGGGAAATGGGATCTGTTGAGCTTCTGTCGCGAGAGGGCGAAATCGCCATCGCAAAGCGTATTGAAGCTGGACGCGAGACCATGATTGCGGGCCTTTGCGAAAGCCCTCTGAGCTTCCAGGCGATCATCATCTGGCGCGACGAGTTGAATGAAGGAAACATTCTGCTGCGCGACATTATCGATCTGGATGCCACCTATGCTGGCCCGGATGCGAAGAAGGTCGATAAGAGCCAGGCAGCGCTCGACAAGGAACGCGCGAAGGCTGAAGGCAAGGTCATCGAAGAAGAGCCGGAAGAGGAAGAAGACGAAGAGGCAGAGAACAATCTCTCGCTCGCCGCAATGGAGGCTGAGCTTAAGCCAAAAGTTCTCGAAATCTTTGATGCGGTTGCCAGCGACTATAAGAAGCTGCGTCGCCTGCAGGACCAGAAGCACGAACTGGCACTTCAGACTGAAGAGCTCTCCACGTCGCAGGAGCGTCGTTACAAGAAGCTCAAAGAAGATGTGATCCAGGAAGTCAAAAGCCTGGCGCTCAACAATAACCGTATCGACAGTCTGGTGGATCAGCTCTATCAGATCAACAAGCGCCTGATGGGGCTTGAAGGCCGTTTGATGCGCGCTTCTGAAGCGCATGGTGTTTCGCGGGAAGACTTCCTGCAGCAATATTATCAAAACGAGCTTGATCCGAACTGGGTGCGCCGTGTCGGTCGCCTGAAAGGCAAAGGCTGGGCTGACTTCACCAAGAATGACAAAGACACGATTAAGAGCATCCGGGACGAGATCCAGGAGCTTGCTCAGGAAACCGGTCTCGATATTTCTGAATATCGTCGCATCGTGCATACGGTGCAGAAGGGTGAACGCGAAGCCCGTATCGCGAAAAAGGAAATGGTTGAGGCGAACCTGCGCCTCGTTATTTCCATTGCGAAGAAGTACACAAACCGCGGCTTGCAGTTCCTCGATTTGATCCAGGAAGGCAATATTGGCCTCATGAAAGCGGTTGATAAGTTTGAATACCGCCGGGGTTACAAGTTCTCGACCTATGCGACGTGGTGGATCCGTCAAGCGATCACGCGGTCCATTGCGGACCAAGCGCGGACGATCCGTATTCCGGTGCATATGATCGAAACGATCAACAAGCTGGTGCGGACATCACGTCAGATGCTGCATGAGATTGGTCGCGAGCCCACACCAGAAGAACTGTCTGTGAAGCTCGGCATGCCGCTTGAGAAAGTGCGCAAGGTTCTGAAGATCGCTAAAGAGCCGATCTCTCTTGAAACGCCGATTGGTGATGAAGAAGACAGCCATCTGGGCGATTTCATCGAAGATAAAAATGCGATCCTGCCGATTGATGCGGCGATCCAGTCCAATCTTCGGGAAACAACGACCCGTGTTCTGGCCTCTCTCACACCGCGTGAAGAGCGGGTTCTGCGGATGCGCTTTGGCATCGGCATGAACACGGACCACACGCTTGAAGAAGTGGGGCAGCAGTTCTCTGTGACCCGTGAGCGTATCCGTCAGATTGAAGCGAAAGCGCTTCGGAAGCTCAAGCATCCAAGCCGCTCGCGGAAACTGCGGAGCTTCCTGGACAATTAATCCCCCTGTTGGGCGAAACCGACCCGGGCCTTCTTAAGCGGGGCCGATGGGAAGCGCTTCCCCTTGTCTAATCTGGAGTAAGCAGATGAACCTCACCATGTTGAAGGCCAAGATCCACCGGGCAGCCGTCACGATGACGGATTTGCATTATGAGGGCTCCATCTCCATTGATCGCGATCTGCTGGACCAGTCCGGTATCCTGCCGCATGAGCAGGTGGATGTGCTCAACATCAATAATGGCGAGCGGTTCACGACCTACGCGATCGAAGCACCCAGCGGCTCGCGTACCATTGGCATTAATGGGGCGGCGGCGCGTCGGGCGGAACCAGGGGACCTTGTGATTATCTGTGCGTTTGGACAGATGGATGCAGCAGAAGCTGAAAAGTTTGAGCCCACTGTGCTGCAGATGAACGACGATAACAGCGTTGCGTCCACCACAAACAAAAGCGGCCACTCGAGGGCCGCTTAAGTTCTCTTTAGTAGTCGCGTTTCCGGACAGAAAACCGCATAGCACTTTTCTTGGAAACGCTTCTTGTTTCCGCGTGCCTCATTCAAGACCGATGACGAGTGTCACGCTGGTTGAGAGCGTCTGCTCGCCGGCTGCGATCGGCACGTCGGCGGCTGCTTCCATGGCCATTGAGCGGGCGAACATGGGCTGCGGACGTCCGCCGCCGCCATGTTCGTTAATGGTGAGCACGGGGCCAAGCGCCACGCCTGCAGCTGCTACATAAATTTTGGCTTTGCGCAGAGCATCTTTGACCGCGTCTTCACGAGCACCGTCCATCAGGGGGCCGGGGTTTTCAACCTGGAATCGGATGCCGCGTAGCTCGTTTGAGCCGTTGGAGACGACCCGATCCAGCACTTCGCCGACCCGATCCAAATCGCGGATGGTGACGGAGACAAGGTTGGATACCTGATACCCGGTGATGCGCCGGGCTTCGCCGCGCTCGGGCCGCGTATGGATGGCATTGACGGAGAATTGGGACGTACGCATGTCCTTATCCTCAATCCCCACTTCTTTAAGGGTTGCGAACACGGCCTGCATGGCCTGTGTATTGGCGGTTAGTGCTTCTGCAGCGGTTTTCGCCTGGGTCACAACGCCTGATTCCACAATAGCGATGTCAGGCTTTACGGACACTTGCCCCTGGCCGGTGATTGTGATGGTGCGCTGAATTTCCTCAGCCTGTGCGTTCCCGGCGAACAGTCCGAGCGCCAAGAGGACTCCAAGTCCCATGGCGAGCCATTGGCTCCGCCCGATGGCAGGTGTTTTAGCTGTTGAGTGAGGCATTGATCTTGCTCCTGAGCCTATCCTTCATGCGCGAGGGTACTCTGGGAGGGGATTAGGTCGAAATTGGGGCAGATCGGCAGTTTGGCAAGGGCAGATGTTCTGATATACCCACTTTCGGAGGGCCTGTAGCTCAGTTGGTTAGAGCGAACCGCTCATAACGGTTTGGTCGCAGGTTCGAGTCCTGCCGGGCCCACCATTTTTGCTCATGGCAGTCTTGCTGCGCTCGACGCCTTTGCGGGGGCGGGCGATAAGCCCGACCCGTAGTCGCGGTCTTGGTCGGGCCCAAAGTTTGCTCGTCTAGCTCCACCAAAACGCCTCCCTGGCGTTTTGTCGCCCTGCAAGCTCTTCGTTTCGCTTTCACCGCAGATGCTTCTCAAACATTTCCACCGTTCTGTCGTTCGCAAGTTTCGCCGCCTCAGCGTCATAATGGGTGCCCTTGTGGCGGGCGAAGGCGTGTTCCTGACCGGCATAGGAATGGATGGTGACGAGGGGGATGTCTTTGAGTCCCGCTTTGATCTTCGTTTGTGCATCCTTATTCACAAACCGGTCTTCTTCAGCGATGTGCAGCATGGTGGGTTTTGAGATGTTGGATGCTTCGGCGAGCTTCTCGTCAATGCCGACGCCGTAGTAGCCGACATTGCAGTCCGACGTGGAGCGGGTTGCCATCAGGTAGGTGAGGAGACCGCCGAGGCAAAAGCCCATGGTACCCACCTTGCCTGTGCAACCGTCCATATCTCGGATGGTCGCGAGGGAGGTTTGCAGGTCTTCCACGGCCTTGTCGACGTCGACTGCGTAATAAAGTGCAGCTGCCTTCTGCCATTCCTCGTCTGTCTGGTCGGTGAGCTCAACGCCCGGCTCCTGACGCCAATAGAGGTCGGGGCAGAGCGCGAAATAGCCTCGCTCTGCCCAGGCGTCGCAATGGTCGCGCATGTCCTGATTGACCCCAAAAATTTCCTGAATAGCCAAAATGCCCGGACCAGCCTGGCTTTTGGGCACGGCCAGATAGGCTGAGAAGTCGCCGTCCGGGCCTTTGAGTGTGATGTTGGGCATATCTGTCTCTTTCTGCTTGAAATATATACGGACGATCGTCCATATTTATTTCCGTTATAACCTTAGGCGGGAGCGGACTGCAAGGAAGATTCGACATGACCTCTGATGTGGCAAAGGCTGGCATAGCTGATGGGCGGCGGGCGCGGGGGGCGCGAACCCGCGAGGCTGTGCTTGCGGAAGCTGTTCAGCTTGCCTCCGTGGAGGGGCTTGAGGGGCTGTCGATTGCCCATCTAGCCTCTCGGCTGGGAACCGCAAAGAGCAGCGTGCATGCCTCATTCGGGTCCAAAGAAGCACTGCAGGTTGCGGTCATTGCGCATACGCGTGACGTTCTGATTGAGCTTGTGATCGCGCCAGCTCTGAAAGCGCCAGACGGCCTGCGGCGGCTGTCGGCTCTTGGAGCAGGGTGGATGAGTTATCTTGAGAGCAAAACATTTGAAGGTGGCTGTGTGCTGTCGTCCGCCTCTCTGGAGATGGATGGGCGACCGGGGCCCGCGCGCGATGCGATCGCTGCGGTGATGCGGGAGTGGCTGGACCTGCTGGAGGACAATATTGCCTGTGGGATCGAGAAGGAGGAAATCGCCTCCGACACGGACCCCTCCCGGCTCGCATTTGTGCTTAATGCGGTGGGGATGGCGGCGAACTGGCAGAGCCAGCTTTTTGGAAGTGCCTTCTCCTACGAAACAGGCCGGACCGGGTGGGCCCAACTGCTGGAGCAGCACGCGGCTCAGGCCTGACCTGGTGCGGGCCATGGGCGGCGAAATCTTCCTCTGATAGGCTGTGGTGCAGAAGATTCGGAGGTCCCCGTGCCCAAACGGCAAGTCGAAATTACCGCGCCCAGCGGCTATGCGCCCACTCTTGCCGCGGTTGGCGAGCAGCATGGGGGCGAAGACATTTATGCAGAGCTTGGCGAAGATGATCGCTGCCTTGTACGCATCGTATGTGAGACCAACGTGGTTCAGACAATCATTGATGCGACCCACCGGGCGATGGGCAAGGACGCGCATTGGCGTCTGACGATCCTGCCGGTTGAAGCTGTTGTGGCGCCCGATCAAGGAAAACCCGAAAAAGACCCGGAAGCCAAAACATTCAGCTTCCGTGGACGCTCTGCACCCCGAGAGGAAATTCTGCAATCGGTCGAAAAAGGAACGGAGCTCAATGCTGACTTCCTGGTCCTGGTTGTGTTGTCAGCGATCGTGGCGGCCGTTGGGCTCATCAGCGACAATGTGGCGGCCCTCATTGGCGCGATGGTGATTGCGCCCCTGCTTGGTCCCAATCTGGCGTTCGCGTTTGGGGTTGCCCTTGGTAGCCAGGACTTGATGCGCCGCGCAATGCTCACCAACGTGACAGGGCTTGGTATCGCCATTTTCTTTTCGATGATCCTGGGCAACATGTTGGGGGGACCATTCGACTCTGTTGAGATCACGTCTCGCACACTGGCTGGGTATGATGCCATCGCACTTGCGCTCGCTGCCGGGGCGGCAGCGGTTTTCTCTCTAACAACCGGGCTGTCTAGTGCGCTTGTGGGTGTGATGGTCGCGGTCGCGATTATGCCGCCGGCCGTCACCTTGGGCCTAATGCTTGGGAGCGGTGATATGAAATCTGCTGGCGGAGCAGCCATCCTGCTTGCGGTCAACATTGTCTGCATCAATTTGGCGGCGCAGATCGTCTTTGTCGCGAAGCGGATTTCGCCGCGCACCTGGAGTGAGAAAAAAGCATCTCAGAAAGCGCTGTGGACGAACTTCTCCGCCTGGGTCGTCTTACTCGGCGGCCTGGCGACCGGTATATATTTCACCGGTTGGTAGTTCCCAGAGGTTGCTTTGATCAGAGGTACTCATCAGATTGCCAATATGCGAAACTGCTGACATGACAAACATTTTGTCAGTGGCAGTCCAACTTCTAGCACCTTTTGTATCTATGCAGCTCAGGACGCCCATGATGCGCCCATTCCGACGAAATGGTGTGTCGATGGATGCATAGGCATATTCATCAAGAGGCGCACGGTTGCCATGAGCTTGCCCAAATGCGTGTTTGTCGAGATCGTCAATTGCAATAACCCGCGATGTCTCTAACACTGCGAGATAGGCTCCCAGGTCGGGCAGCACGAGATTTTCAATTTTAATGTGTTGGTCCGTGGCGCGCTGATACGCACTCGCCGCTGTTGCCTCGTTTAAAATGGCACTTCTTGCCCAGACAACGCACCAATCAACCTCCAGCAGAGATGCCACGCAATGTGTGATTTGATCAATCTCCTGCGGATAGTCGGTGCTTGATGTTTTTGTTGCCCTTAAGGGAAATTGGGCAATGGCATTGGAGTAGGCTTCGGCCTTTTTTTGCGCTTCACGTGCTTTGTTTGTGAGCATCTTGTCGCGGGTCGCATTGCGAAGGTACGCTACTGTGTCGCCGTTTGACGCACGCTCTGCTGAGATCTCCAAAATAGTATCGTCTGAGAATCTAATATAGGACGTCAGCTGTCCTGTCTCCGCCAGCGTAGACTGGATGATTTCCATCAGTGCGTCAGGGTCTGTATCGGTTGAGAGTACACCGCGGACCTTCAGATTGTGCATGATGGACCGCAGACTTGAGCCAGGAGTCAGGAGAGTGCTCGGTATTTTGTGTAGGTCGGCATATTGGCGATTGGCGGCGATCAGATTGAAATGTAAGTCCCATATCGCAATGCCATAGATGCCGTATTGAAAGGCAGTCGCGATGGCCACCTCAGGAGTTCCCTGCTGAGAATCTGCCATCGCTGCCATTGCCTGGCGACGGTCGCGACGCGACTTCATTTTTCTTATGATGTTAAACACACCATCACCCAATTATATCCCCACCCGGATGTGAATAAGAGTAGGTAGGGGCTGTTAATCAGTGCCTAACGAGCTGGTGCCAGACACGCGTTGTCGTAATCTGGTTAATCGTTTATGAGTGAGCCGCAAAACTGGCTCTCAAGAGGTGAAGAAATGGCGTCTTACCAATATGTTTATGTCATGGATGGTCTGTCCAAGACGTATCCTGGTGGCAAGCAGGTGTTCAGTGATATCCGTCTGTCCTTCCTGCCAGGTGCAAAAATCGGCGTTGTTGGTGTGAACGGTGCCGGGAAATCGACCCTCTTGCGGGTGATGGCTGGCGTGGACAAAGAATTCACCGGGGAAGCCTGGTCTGCTGAGGGCGCAAAGGTTGGGTATCTTGCACAGGAGCCGGAGCTTGATCCGGAAAAAGACGTTCTGGGCAATGTGATGAACGGTGTCGCAGAACAGCGGGCGATGCTTGATAAGTATAATGAGCTTGCCATGAACTATTCCGACGAAACGGCGGAAGAGATGGCTCGGCTTCAGGACATTATCGATGCGCAGAACCTTTGGGATCTAGATAGCCAGATTGAAATGGCAATGGACGCCTTGCGCTGTCCGGAAGGCGACGCGGATGTCACGAAGCTGTCTGGAGGTGAGCGTCGTCGGGTTGCTCTGTGTCAGCTGCTGCTTGCGGCACCTGACATTCTTCTACTTGACGAACCGACCAACCATCTGGATGCGGAGTCGGTTGCATGGCTGCAAAACTATCTCGTGAATTATGCGGGTACGATTGTTCTGGTGACCCACGACCGGTATTTCCTTGACCAAGTGACGGGCTGGATCCTTGAGATCGACCGTGGTCGTGGCATCCCATATGAGGGCAATTATTCTTCATGGCTTGAGCAGAAGCAAAAACGCCTGGAGCAGGAAGGTCGGGACGAGGCGTCGCGAGAACGTACGCTGTCTCGCGAACTGGAATGGATACGGCAATCTCCCAAAGCGCGGCAGGCCAAGAGCAAGGCGCGTATCCGCGCCTATGACGATCTGCTTGAAGCGGCGGGCAAAGAGCAGAATGGGAAAGCGCAGATCATTATTCCCGTGGCAGAACGCCTTGGGGGGGTGGTTATCGAGGCCGATCATCTCAACAAAGGGTTTGGCGATCGATTGCTTATTGATGATCTGAGCTTCGAGCTGCCACCTGGCGGTATTGTGGGCGTCATCGGCGCCAACGGCGCGGGTAAATCTACGCTCTTCAAGATGCTCACGGGCGATGAGCAACCTGACGGTGGTGCGATCCGCGTTGGCGATACTGTGACACTTGGGTATGTCGACCAAAGTCGTGACGCTCTTGATCCCGATAAAAACGTCTGGGAGGAAATCTCGGGTGGTACCGATGTGATTGAGCTTGGCAAACAGACCATGCCGAGCCGGGCCTATGTGGGTGCCTTTAACTTCAAAGGTGGTGATCAGCAGAAAAAGGTGGGGCAGCTCTCAGGCGGGGAGCGTAACCGCGTGCACCTAGCAAAAATGCTCAAGTCAGGCGCAAACCTCCTGTTGCTCGATGAGCCAACCAACGATCTGGATGTCGATACACTCAGGGCCCTTGAGGATGCGTTGATCGATTTCGCGGGATGCGCCGTGGTCATCAGCCATGATCGCTGGTTTCTGGACCGTATTGCGACCCATATGCTGGCGTTTGAGGGCGATAGTCATGTGGAATGGTTTGAGGGCAATTACGCAGATTATGAAGAAGATCGAAAACGACGGTTGGGAGCTGCAGCAGAAGTTCCTCATCGCATAAAATACAAGCGGTTCTCACGGAACGACTAGTCTCACGGAACGACCAGGCACAAAAAAGGGCGGTCCAATGGGCCGCCCTAAACGTTTCAGATCGAAAGAAAACTACTGGGTCGTTTCAGTCGCCACTGCAGTGTCGGCTTCGGTTACTTTGACATCTCTATCCTGGTTGGCTTGTGCGATCTGCGTTTCGATATGTTCAAGCAGGGACGAGAAGTTGCCGCCATTGTTGCGGATGACGGAGATAAACGTGGAGCGCTGTTCCTGCGCCATCCAGATGCCCAAGACCTTTACGTCGAAGACTTTGAAACCATCATCGGTCTTAAGAAGCCACCATTCGACGGGGACCGGCGCACGGCCGGTTGTGAACTCTATCTGGCTGGCAACGATGACTTCTTTTCCTCTGCTTCCCTTTGGCTGCGAAGAGAGAACGGCGAACTGTTGGTCCGTATAGTCTGAAAGACGGCTGGCGTAGACCTTGACGATGAATTCTTCAACGAGCGCGAGATATTCTGTTTTTTGTTCAGATGTAGGTGTCCGCGCATATTGGCCTAGCGCGAACAGTCCGATCCGCGGAACGTCCATGTTGCCTACGAACAATGTGCGGAATGAGGCTTCAAGTTCTTCAGGTGTGAAGCCCTCCCGACCGAGTATCTCTATCGCTTCTGAAGCAATGTCATTAACAAAAGCTTCGGCTGGTTCATCTCTGGCGGCAGACGCCGGCATTGCGACAAAGGCTATGCTAGCCAGCAAGACAAGGCCGACAATGAAACTGCGGCGTGCCGGGGAAGGGGATTGCCATAGTTGCCAAGTCATTTCGTCAACTCTCCTACCGCTTTATCTGAAGGTGGGCTTTTTTTGAGCCGTTACTCGTCTGAAGTGAAATTGATATTGGAAATGTCCGGCAGCGCTTCAACGTCGGTCACGCCGTTTTGAATTTCGTCCGCGCGGCTCTGTCTATAGAGCGAGCGAATGGCAGCATAGTAATCGATTGATGTGCGTTCAATCTCATCAAGTGTATCGAGATTGCGGGCACGCAGATCGATACCATTCAAAACAAAGCGGGTTACTGGAATTGTATATCCATCGTCCCACAGGATGTAAGTCAGTGGGTCGAAAAACTGGTCGACGCCAAAACCGACAAGGTCACGCGGAGGCGCAGGTCCAAGCAAAGGGGCATAGAAGTAGGGACCTTCACCTACACCATAAACCGCCAAGGTTTGTCCGAAGTCTTCGCCGTGACGCTCATATCCCCAGCCAGTGGCCGGGTCGCCGAGCCCCAATACGCCAGCAGTCGTATTGATGCCAAACCGTGTTGTTGTGTCGCCAGCGCGATCCCATTCACCCTGGAGCAAATCATTGGCCAGGATTACAGGGCTGCGCAGATTGTCGAGGAAGTTTCGAACACCGTCCTTTGCAACGGTGGGCAAAACGCCGTCATAAATCTCAGCTGCCGGTCGGAGCAGAATGATGTCGAGGAAGTTATTGAGCTCAAAGAAATAGCGGTTCAAGGGCTCAATGGGGTCATTCGCCTCTTCATAGGCAGCGACAGCTGCTGTGTCGGCTGTATCTGGACGTGTTGCGCATCCAGAAAGAATAACTGCCAGTCCGAAGACCGCGATCATTGCGCGAAGGGACTTTTGGTCAAATTCGATGGTCATACTGTTCCTACATCATCAATGTCGGCGCATCTGAAACCGTTTCATATGCGCGCAATGTCACTCTCTAAACAGGCCCACTGATTGCTAGCATCTACCGCATTAACTCGTCGTGAATATCGCCGGATTTTGCCGATTTGAGGGCGTACTTAAGGCTATATAGGGCGGGACTCACTAAAGGGAAAACACATCTTTGCTACCATGCTCTGTGCGGCGTTAACTAGCCTGCCATGGGGCGACCTGTTGGAAATCGGCACCATGTTGCCAAAATACCTCTGAAAATGCTGGGGGTATGCCGCCGGCGGCCGGAGAGCATCATTTTCATCTTTTGTTTTGAGTTTGGATATAAAGATATGTATATATCATTCCAAATGATCTTTTTCGTGGTTCCCATGTCGGGTGCCAAGAGTGAGGTGGTCGGTGGAAACTTTGCTAACAGGATTGCGCGCTGCAGGTGAGCCAACACGGCTTCGGCTGCTGATGCTGCTTGCGCGGAGCGAACTCACCGTTAGCGAATTGACCCAGATTCTGCGGCAAAGCCAGCCACGCGTGAGCAGGCATCTGAAGCTTCTTTGTGAGGCTGGGCTTTTGGACCGGTTTCGGGAAGGAAGCTGGGTGTTCTATCGCCTTGCCAATCAGGTTGGTGATGGCGACCTTGTTCAATTCCTGGTGCAGGCATTGCCGGCTGATGATCCCGTTGTTGCGCGTGATCTCGAGAGGTTGAAGTCGGTTAAGGAGGCAAGAGCTGAACGAGCGGCTGCCTTTTTCAGAGAGAATGCTGATGAGTGGGATCTCATCAGGGCGCTTTACGTGCCAGAGATAAAGGTGGAAGAGGCTCTGTCTGCTCTTGTGTCTGCACCACGCCTTAATGCGATTCTCGACCTGGGTACTGGCACTGGGCGCATGCTTGAGATTTTTGCCGACAAGGCAGACCGGGCCGAAGGTGTTGATCTTAGTCCGGAGATGTTGGCGTTTGCGCGTACGCGGCTTGACGATGCGGGGCTTTCTCATGCGCATGTGCGTCAGGGAGATATTTTTGATCTCACCTTCACCGACGGCGAGTTCGATCTCGTGACCTTGCATCAGGTCCTGCACTATCTGGATGACCCTGCTGCATCGATTCAGGAGGCTGCGAGGGTTCTAGCGCCCGGAGGCCGGCTGTTGATTGCTGATTTTGCGCCGCATGACCTTGACTTCCTGCGGGATGAACAGGCCCATCGGCGCCTGGGGTTTGCCAAATCGGAAATCAGCGACTGGTGCCGCAGTGCTGGACTGGGGATCGTGAAAGAAGTTGCGCTCCCGCCAGACGGGGATGAGGCAAAGCTGACTGTGTTGATTTGGGCGGCGGAGAAACCGGCGAAGACCGGTGGTGATAAAAAAGGAGAGGCGGCATGAGTTCCCTGGGAGACAGATTTAGAGGACGGGATGATGTGCGCGTCTCGTTTGAATTCTCTCCGCCAAAAACATCGGAGGCGGAAGAAAAGCTCTGGGCGGCCATTGAACGGCTCGCGCCTTTGCAACCTGCCTTTGTGTCTGTGACCTATGGCGCAGGTGGGAGCACGCGTGAACGGACCCACTCCACCGTCAAGCGGATGGTGAATGAAACCAACCTTAAGCCCGCAGCTCACCTAACCTGTGTTGGGGCGTCGAAGTCGGAAGTGGACGGCGTTATACAAGGGTATTGGGACGCAGGTGTTCGGCATATTGTGGCTATTCGCGGTGACATGCCGGATATGGAAGGTGCTTACAAAGCGCATGGCGATGGGTATTTAAGTACCGCAGATCTCGTTCGTGGTATCAAGGCCATTGGCGATTTTGAGATTACCGTCAGCATCTATCCTGAACGTCATCCGGAGAGCGCGAGCTTTGACCATGACATTGATTTGCTGAAAGCAAAGATCGATCAGGGGGCGACGCGTGCCATTGCGCAGTTTGCGTTTGAGACTGAGCATTATGAGCGGCTGCTGGAACGGGTTAGAAAAGCGGGCATAAATATTCCAATTATCCCGGGCATCATGCCGACGACGAATTTTAAGGGTGTCGTTCGGATGGCTGAGCGTTGCGGAGCGACAATCCCGGGTTGGCTTGCCGCTTACTATGATGGTCTTGATGATGATCTGCCGACGCGTCGGCTGATTGCGGCAACTGTTGCGGCGGAACAGGTTCATGACCTTGAGCGCTTAGGCTTCAGGGATTTCCATCTCTATACACTCAACCAGGCAGATCTCACCTATGCGATCTGCCACATCCTCGGCTACAAGCCTGTCGCGGTTTCCTGAAGGAGGGCTGCACTATGACTGTAGACAATAAAGAACGAGAAGAGCGTATTGCGGAGCTCAAGCGCGCTGTGAAAGAGCGGGTTTTGGTGCTTGATGGCGCAATGGGATCGCTCATCCAGGGCTATGGGCTAGAAGAAGCCGACTATCGGGGTGACATTCTGAAAGACCATCATGTGGATGTGAAAGGCGATAATGAGCTCTTGTCACTCACACGCCCTGATGTGATCCGTGAAATTCACCTGAACTATTATCGTGCGGGTGCAGACTTTGCGGAGACGAACACGTTTGGGTCCAACAGTGTTGCGCAGGGTGATTATGAGCTGGAACGTCTCGCTTATGAGATGAATGTCGCAAGTGCAAAGATTGCGCGTGAAGCGGCGGACATCGCCGAAGAAGAGGATGGCCGCGTCCGCTATGTGGTGGGCACGCTCGGGCCGACACCACGTACGGCGTCCCTGTCCCCTGACGTGAATGACCCTGGGTTTCGGAATATCACGTTCGATGCGCTGGAGGATGCTTATGCGGAGGCCACTCGTGGCCTGATTGAAGGTGGCTCGGATACGATTATGGTCGAGACCATTTTTGATACGTTGAATGCTAAGGCGGCGCTGGTTGCGATCCAGAATGTTTTTGCTGAAACAGGCATTGAGTTGCCGGTGATGATTTCAGGCACGATTACCGACGCGTCAGGGCGTTTGCTTTCCGGGCAGACGGTCGAAGCCTTCTGGTATTCCGTGCGCCATGTGAAGCCATTCTCAATCGGCCTTAATTGTGCGCTCGGGGCGGAGCAATTGCGTCAATATGTGGACACGCTGTCTCGGATCACCGATGTCAATGTATCTGCGCACCCTAATGCTGGTCTGCCCAATGAATTCGGTGAATATGATCAGTCGGCTGAAGAGATGGCTGACCTTGTTGGTGAGTATGCCGAAAGCGGTTTGGTCAACATCGTTGGAGGCTGTTGCGGCTCGACACCGGACCATATTGCAGCGGTTGTCGAGGCCGTTTCGACGGCAGCGCCCCGCGACATCCCGCAGATAGAAACCCGCATGCGTTTATCGGGACTTGAGCCCTTCGTACACGGATAGGAATACAGTACATGTCCGATCAGACCGCCACGTTCATCAATGTGGGCGAACGAACCAATGTGACCGGTTCGGCTAAGTTTAAGAAACTCATCCTCGAAGACAATTACGAGGAGGCGTTGGCTGTTGCTCTGCAGCAGGTGGAGAACGGCGCGCAGGTTATCGACGTCAACATGGATGAAGGCATGTTGGATTCTGAAGCCGCGATGGTGCGCTTTATGAATCTCATTGCGTCGGAACCCGATATTGCCCGCGTTCCTGTGATGATCGACTCGTCCAAGTGGAACGTGATCGAGGCGGGCCTTAAATGCGTGCAGGGTAAGGCGATCGTCAATTCGATTTCGCTGAAGGAAGGCGAAGAGGCGTTCCTGGAACAAGCGCGTAAGGTTAAATCCTATGGTGCGGCTGTGGTTGTAATGGCGTTTGATACAGAAGGGCAGGCGGACACGGCTGACCGGAAGTTTGAGATTTGCGAGCGTTCCTACAAGCTCCTGACCGAAACGGTCGGCTTGCCACCTGAAGACATTATCTTCGACCCGAACATTTTTGCCGTTGCGACCGGTATCGAAGAGCATAATGACTATGGCGTCGCTTTCATTGAAGGGACACGGCGGATTAAGGAGAACCTGCCGCACTGCCATGTGTCGGGTGGTGTCTCAAATGTCTCCTTCTCCTTTCGTGGCAACAATGCGGTGCGCGAGGCGATGCATTCTGTGTTTCTCTACCATGCGATCCAAGCAGGCATGGATATGGGGATTGTGAACGCAGGCCAGCTGGCGATTTACGAAGATATTCCAGCCGAACTCAGAGACGCCGTTGAAGATGTTATCCTCAACCGCCGTGAGGATGCGACTGAGAGGCTGCTTGATGTTGCGGAGCAATTTAAAGGCGAAGGCGGTAAGAAAAAGGTTGAGGATCTGTCGTGGCGTGAAGTGCCGGTGAAAGACCGGCTGCGCCATGCGCTTGTTAACGGGATTACGGCCTTTATCGAGGAAGACACAGAAGAAGCCCGACTGGAAGCGGACCGTCCGCTTCATGTGATTGAAGGTCCGTTGATGGATGGCATGAATGTTGTCGGCGACCTTTTTGGAGCCGGTAAAATGTTCCTGCCGCAGGTGGTGAAATCCGCCCGTGTGATGAAGCAGGCGGTGGCCTATCTCATGCCTTACATGGAGAAGGAAAAAGAGGAGCTTGGGATCACCGAAGATTCCTCCAATGGCACCATCCTGATGGCGACTGTGAAGGGCGACGTGCACGATATTGGTAAGAACATCGTGGGGGTCGTGCTGCAATGTAACAATTACAAGGTGATTGACCTGGGCGTTATGGTGCCTGCGGCAAAGATCCTTGAAACTGCGAAAGAAGAGAAAGTCGATATTATCGGGCTTTCTGGCCTCATCACACCAAGCCTTGATGAAATGTGCCACGTGGCGGCCGAGATGGAACGGCAGGACTTTAGCGTACCGCTCTTGATCGGTGGTGCGACGACAAGTCGGGTGCACACGGCAGTGAAAATTCATCCGAACTATGACAAAGGTCAGGCGGTCTATGTGCCCGATGCCAGCCGGGCGGTTGGGGTTGCAAATTCGCTGCTCTCTGACACGCAGGGCGATCAATACAAAACCGGTATTGCCGAAGAATATAGCCAGATGGCGGAAGCGCATGCGCGCGGGCAGGCCAAAGGCGAACGGCTTTCGCTGGCAGATGCCCGGGCCAATCACTTTGCCATTGATTTCGCCGAATATGTGCCGCCAAAGCCGACCTTCCTTGGGTTGAAGACGGTTGATGATGTCTCATTGGAAGACTTGGTGCCCTACATTGACTGGACGCCGTTCTTCGCCACCTGGGAGATGAAGGGCAGCTATCCGCGCATTCTGACCGACGACAAGATGGGGGAGGCGGCAACCCAGCTCTTCAATGATGCGCAAAAGCTGCTGGATCAAATGGTAAGCGAAAAATGGCTCTCGCCTAAAGGGGTTGTTGGTTTCTGGCCGGCAAACCGGATCGCGGAAGACGATATTGAGCTCTACAGCGATGACACGCGTGAGCACCGCCTTGCCATGTTCAATACGCTTCGTCAGCAGATGGCACGGAAGAATGATCGTGCTCATGTGGCGCTTGCTGACTTTGTCGCCGAGCAAGGTATCCATGACTATGTCGGCGGGTTTGCCGTCACAGCCGGCCATGGTGAGGACGACCATGTTGCACGATTTGATGCGGCGAATGACGACTACTCCAAAATCCTGATGCAGGCGCTGGCCGACAGGTTCGCCGAAGCCTTTGCAGAATATCTGCACGCACGGGTGCGCCAAGAATTTTGGGGCTATGCGGATGAAAACGCTCTATCAGCGGAAGACCTGATCGCAGAGAAATATGCTGGTATTCGACCGGCGCCGGGCTATCCGGCGCAGCCAGACCACACAGAAAAGCGCACGCTTTTCCGTCTTCTGGAAGCTGAGCAGCGGACCGGGATTACGCTTACCGAAAGCTGTGCGATGTGGCCAGGATCATCTGTATCCGGACTTTATTTTTCACACCCGGACAGCTACTACTTTGGGGTAGGCCGAGTGGAGAAAGACCAGGTTGAGGACTATGCGGCACGCAAAGGCATGAGTGTTGATGAGACTGAACGCTGGTTGGCACCGGTGCTCAATTACGCACCGGGGCGCTGAATTCTGAGGCATTTGGCAGCTAGATCAGGCGCTCTATGACCCCTATCTAAAGTTGGTATATCACTTTTTACAAAAAATAGATCTTTTAGTTCTTCCTTAACTCTGTTCCTAAACCATGTATCTACTCAGAGCGGGTCTGAGATAGATATAGGGGATTGAAATGGGTGAACAAGCTGTTTTCGAAGACCAAGACGTGGCTGCTGATTTGGAGCGGCGGGTTCTATTTACGCGGATTTCCGAAACAGATTCTGATGCGCTGCGTACATTTAAGCCGGTCCTTGAAGAACGTATGGAAGAGCTGCTGGATGAATTTTATGCGCATGTGACGTCTGTCCCGAATTTGGCTGCGCTTTTCAAAGACGAAGCTCATATTCGCCATGCGCGGGAAGCACAGAAAAAGCATTGGATGCAGAATGTGTTTACCGGTGAGTTCGGCGTGGAGTATTTCAATAGCGTGACGCGCATAGGGAACGCACATGCCAAGATCGGGTTGGACCCTCGATGGTATATCGGTGCCTATTGTTTTGTAATTGGGCGGTTGCACCGAATTGTTCATGAGAGTTTCGCCGATGATCCAGAAACGGCGATAGGGATTATCGAAGCAGTGAACAAGGCCGTCTTCCTGGACATGGACTTGGCCATTTTCATCTACATCAATGAAGCGAAAGAAATGGCGACGAAGCTGTTGAAGCAGCAGGCCGAAAATTTTGAGAAGAATGTCAAAGAAGTTGTCACGTCTGTATCAAACGCTGCAACTGAGCTTGAAGCGACTGCGGGAACGGTGGCTGCGGCGGCGGAAGAATCTGCCTCCCAATCTGGAACAGTGTCGGCTGCTACTGAGGAATGTCAGGCATCAATCGCCAGCATCAAAGAACAATTCACAAATGCACTAGAATTTACACGCTCTGCAGTAGAGCAGGCGGGGTCTGCTGAGACGACGATTGGCGGGCTGAACACGTCGGCGGATGCCATTGGCGAGTTCTCTAAAACCATTAGCGATATTGCCGGACAGACTAACCTGTTGGCACTCAACGCAACGATTGAAGCAGCCCGCGCGGGTGAGGCAGGCAAAGGCTTTGCGGTGGTTGCGAGTGAAGTGAAGGCGCTTGCTCAGCAAACCGCTCGTGCAACGGAAGAAATCGCTTCGCGGATTGATGCCATTCAGAAGGAAGTGCAGACGACCGGCGGCGCGATTAGCGATGTTGCTATGACGATCAAGAAAATTGATGAAATGTCGTCTGAGATTTCAGGAGCGATGGGTGAGCAAGAGACTGCGATGCAGGAAGTTGCCTCCAATGTCACCGGCATCAGCGAAGCCTCCGCTGAGACCAGTCAGGCGACAAATGAAACCATGACGGCCACGGCTGAGCTTGCTAAGCAATCAAACATTCTTGAGGAGCGTGTCGATACGTTCCTTGCAGAGGTCCGCGCAGCGGGCTAACCCGGCCCGCGTTTCCCCTGCGGTCCCGTCGCGTTCCCACCACAAACGCGACAAGACGGAGTGCTGGCGAAAGCCAGCGCTCCGTCGGTGTTTTTGGGCACTCTTTTGAATTTGTAGGCGCTCATGTGACGCGTTTTGATGCAATGTGCGTTCTATAAAGGACACCAAGTGCGGGTTATTGGTGGTTCTCTGACTCTTCAAGGGCGCGGGAGATCCGGCGCAAGATTACATTGCGGGATTTGTCGTCGGCGGCTGCGTCGAGCAAGTCTCTCAAGCGCAGTGAAAACTCTGCGAGCTCATTGTGCCAGTCGCGACCGCCAATGAACTCGGGTGACAGACGGCGCGGCTTGGGTTTGAACTTGATCTTGCTCTTGCCACCGAGAAGGTCGACCGTATCGTCAAGGCTTGGGATGATAATAAGCTCAGGGGGCACGCCTGCTGACTGCAGATCGCTGCGGAACGCCTCCAACCCAGTGTCTTCCCCATGGGTCAGAAAGATGCCCGAGTTTATGGGCAGGCGATCCATCAGCCACGACACAAGCTGGTTTCCGTCGGCATGCCCTGAATACACATCCACCTGGCGAATGGCTGCTTTGACTTTCACGTCTTCGCCCTGGATCTTTACCGACGAAAGGCCTTGAGACAGAAGATTGCCCAAAGTGCCTGGGGCTTGATAGCCGACCAACAAGACGGTTGCCTCCTGTCGCCAGAGATTTTGTTTCAGGTGATGGCGAATACGGCCGGCTTCGCACATGCCGCTGCCAGCCATAATAATCGAACCGCCGTTGACCCTGGCAATCGCTTTGCTCTCGTCAACAGTCTCCGTGAAACGAATATTGGGACGCTTGAAAATGTTCTTTTTGTTTTGCGTGTCTTCCAGATTGGTTGCATTTTTCGCGAAGACCTCTGTCGCTCTGATGGCCAGCGGAGAATCCAGGAAGATCGGCACATTTGGAATGCGGCCTTCGTCCGATAGGTGAGACAGATCAAGCAAGAGCTCTTGGGTTCTCTCAATCGCGAAGACGGGTATCAAAAGATTGCCGCCCTTTGATAGCGCCTTGTTGATCTCTTTCTCGAGGATGTTTCGACGACTTTCTGGACCTACGTCTGTCCTTGGCCGGCCGCCATAGGTCGCCTCACAACACACATAATCCCAGTTCGTTGGTGCATCGGGATCTGGGTGAAACAATTTGTGTTCGGGGCCAATGTCACCAGAAAACAGGAGGCGAACAATTTGTGATCCATTGCGCCCGGTTTTTACCTCGACTTCAATAGACGCTGCACCAAGGATATGGCCCGCGTTCCAGTATCGTGCTCGAACACCGTCTGCGACGTCGCACCATTGCTCATACTCGACCACCGAGAAAGACTTGAGCGCAGTATTGGCATCCGACCGCGTGTAGATGGGCGACACTGGGGCGCGGCCCCGCTGCTGATTTCGCCGATTGAGTTTGGCGACCTCAGTTTCCTGGATGTAGCCGCTGTCCGGCAGCATGTAGGTGAGTAGATCCAGGGTTCCCTGCGTTGCGAACACCGGTCCGCGGAACCCCTGTTTGACGAGCTTTGGAATGAGTCCCGAATGGTCAATGTGTGCATGCGTTAAAAGGACGAAATCAATCTGCGCTGGATCAAACGGAAACGCTTCGTAATTGAGCTCCTTTAGGGTTTTTGCCCCCTGGAACATGCCGCAGTCTATCAGGAACTGGCATGTTTCCGTCTGCAGCCAGTAACATGAACCGGTCACTGTCCCGGCGGCTCCGCAGAAGGTCAGTAGCATGCGACGTTATCCATCTTCATTGAATCTTTCATCGTACAGCTTACCTTAAAACCACCCGTGACGGTCCGTCGGTGACTTGAACATAGGCGCAAGGCGTTGGGCTCATTATTCTGTATCGGTTGTCAGGCTCGGATCTTCATGTGGGTGGTTCTTCTTCGACGCTAGAATATAGATGAGGGCTGCAGACAACATGGTCAGAGTGGCGTTCATCATGCCAATGGGCATTCCCGATGCTGTAAATAATGCTTGAAACAGGTCATCGATCTTGGTCCCTGCTACCGCGGCGATAAAGGCCAAAAGAAAGTATTTGGCAACATTGCTTTGGCCACTCGATTGCTCTGCCTGAAGCGGCATAATCACCTGTTTGAACCAGTGCGCTCAGGATTACGAAACCGGAACACAAGCCGAGCGTAAACTGCAACAGGAATTGAACTACTGCGAAGTCAGCAGCTGCTGCGAAAAGATTTAGAAATGAAATGGCTAATATGAGTGTGGCCAAAAATCGAGCTAGTTGTCCCACTGTCACGAGCCCTTTTTTCACGCGGTGGGCAAGGAAGACGAGTATGGCGACTTCTGCAATTATGACGACGAGAAAAAAGGTCATAGCTACTTTTGGGCCGTCTCGCACCAGAGATTTTTGGTCAATGCTGACACACAAGTTGATCAGGAAAAGTGTCGCAAGAGGGACCCAGATTTCGCTTCGTCTTCCAATTTGTAAGAAGAACTCTGTTGGTTTGCTTTCCAGGCTGTGGTGTGTGGCGCCATGCGCCGTCTTTCCCCAGCTTGCCGCGATACCTGCTGCAAGCAGCATTGCAACAATAACAAAGGGTAGGGAAAGGCCACCGCTGGTTGAGATCAAGAGACCAAGTATCATTGGCGAAACAAGAGCGCCCAGCGTTATGCTAACCGATGTCATAAGAAAGAGGTAGAGGCGATGGGGCGGGAACCTCGAATTGGTGCTGATAAGCGGATTGAAGAGTTGGGCCAGAATCGGTTTTGACAGGAACAGAGTTAGAACTGCGATCACCGGCAATGAGTAAGCCGTGTCCACAATGACGGCATGTCCAACAAGAACCACCGCGCACAGGCAAAGCAGGAAGAGGATCGCGAAGGCAAAAAGAGGTTTGCCGGCACGACGATGATCGCCGAAAAAAAGGAATAGGAGAGTTGCGGGCACAATCTCCCAACTTGCTACTGATTTCGCGTTGCCCAATGCTGCGAATGTACCAAGGGCGTCATCCCCATAGGGCAATGCTAGGAATGTTGGTGGGATACTAAGTAGGCCGATACAAAACCCGAGTGTGTATAGTGGCCACGCATGTTGAGGTGGACCTATCGACTTTGTTGAATGTGCCATCGAAACCCATTTTCGTACTTTAAATGGATTGTATCACCATGGATGATTCATGCCACCTGGCAGTTAGCCCAACACGCCGGTCGGCAGGCCGTCGATGCTTGTCTGGTTTTTCTCATCCCAATAGTCATGCACTCCGTCGCGGCCTTTCTTGTCGGCCCAGTCGCGCAGCACATCGCGCTCACCTTCATACTCATAGAGGGGGACAGCATAGCCGCAACTCGTTTGCACCAAGTCGATCTTCATGCGGTAGTATTGGCGTGACCCTGTTTCTACCGGGATGAGTTTCTCACACGCTTCCCATGCCGGATCGCGAGGGTGGATGGTTTCCGCTTCGCCGTAGACGCGCAGGATGCGCGGCGGTCCTTCAAAGGCGCACCACATGATGGTCATGCGGTTGGTATCGGCAAGATGTGCCGCAGTTTCATTTCCCGACCCGGTGAGGTTCATCCAGATGAGTTCGTTTGGGCCGGTGATCTTGAGGCTATCATGACCCTTGGGAGAGAGATTGACCCGGCCTTCTTGGGCGGCGGTCGCGACAAAGAAGATTTTCTGCTTTTCGATGAACTTGGTATGCGCTGCCGCCAGTTCCTGAAACTGCTGTGCCATCGGTTTTACTCTCCCGTTTTGTTGAGGGCACAACATAGTGGTTGTGGCTTCAGACTTCTATGGGCGCGCTAATTGGTTCCCCTTTGCGCGAATGATGGTTCTGCTCAAGTCATATCTTCCGTCACGCGTTCGAGGATACAGCGTCCCATCTCCGCATGACGGCGATTGTCGACCCGACCCGTATCAAGCAAGATGACACCGAAGATCACAGCCCAGGCTTTCGCGCGGGCCCAAAGGGCCGGGTCATCATCGATGTAGGTCTCGATGGCGGTCTCCCGCGCGCATTGGTTTTCGAGCAGCATCCAGATGGCGGCGAGGTCGGTCGCTCGGTCGCCGCTGGTTATGTCTCCCCAATCGATAATGGCTGCAATGCGGCCCCCGTTTACGAGCACGTTGCGTGCGTGAAGGTCACCATGAAGCCAGGTGGGTTGGGTGTCTTCAGGTGCCGCCAGCCCGCTTGCCCATGCCTGATAGATCTGCGGATTGATCTCGTCTGTCTCCTCGAAAAGACGTCCCATGCGTTCTTCGTTGTTTTCCGCTCTGACCGACAAGGGAATGCCTCGGACCCGGTTGACCGGGGCGTTGACTGGGGCGGGTTGATGGAGTGCTTTCAGGAAGTCTGCAAGCACAGATGCCTGATCGTCCTGCGGGTAGCCGAGGTCAGCCGCTTTGCCTTCTATCCATGGAACAATGCTCCAGGGCCAGGGATAGCCGTCATCCGCACCCCCTACGCGGATGGGCGCGGAAATAGGCAAAGGCAGGCGCTCTGCGAGACCTGGCAGCCAGCGCTGTTCGTTTTCAATGCATAGCACTGCAGCTGCGCGGCGCGGCAGACGCACCGTGTAGTCGTCGCCAAGGCGATAGATTTCATTGTCGAAACCTACTTCAAATCGTTCTAACCGCAGGTCAGCGAGGTCCGGGTGTTGGCTTTGCAGGAGCCGTCGCACGAGCGCTTCGTTGATTTCAACCTCGGCAGCTGGGCTCCCTGGCGGCATTTCGTATGTCGGGGTGAAGTCAGTCATGCGCAGCCTCCAAATTTGGGGCGCGGACTATCCTCCCTCGGCGGAGGAAATGCAAGGCGGTGGTTTTAGTCTGTAGCGTTTTGTTCGAGCGAATCTGCCCATTTTTCAGACCATGTGTAGAGACCGCCAAACTCTTCCTGCAGCTCTTTGCCCAGGGGCGTCAGTGTATAGCCATCGGGAGTGGCATCAACAAAGCGCGCTTCTCTGAGGGCCTTCAGCCGGCTGTTCAGAACGCTGGGGCTCACGCCATCGCAGGCGGTTTGCAGAGCTCGAAAAGTGAGTGCTGTGTCGCGCAGCTCCCACAGGATGCGTAGCGCCCATCTTTGTCCGAGCAGATCGAGTAGCGCCATGATGGGTTTGCCGGTCGTTGATCCCCTTACGGGGCGTCCGGGGGTGGGGGTCTTTGGTTTTCTCGCCAAGAAAATGTCTCACGTCTCTTGCGCTACTAAAAAAGTAGCATTATGTTGTTGCTATTAAATTAGTAGCACATAATCCGGAGAAACCCAATGATCCCATCCCCCCGTATTGCCCCGGCTGAGGCTCCCTATGATGATGCTGTACAGGCACAGTTTGATCGGTTGATGCCACCGGGTGTTGATCCGCTGGTGCTGTTTCGCACGCTGGCAAATGACGCGCGTCTGTTTTCCCGGTTTATGGGGGCAGGTTTGTTGGACAAGGGGCATTTGTCTTTGCGCGAAAGAGAGCTCGCCATTGACCGGACCTGTGCCCAGACTGGCTGTGCCTATGAGTGGGGCGTCCACATCACCTTGTTCAAGGAAAAGGTGTCGCTCACCGACGCGGAGGTTGAGGCGCTTGCGACCAAGACATCGGAGGAAGGCCCCTGGAAACCTCGTGAGGCGCTGATCCTGAAACTGATGGACGCACTGCATCAAACTGCTCGTGTCGACGATGATCTCTGGGCGGCGCTTCGCTCGGAGTTTGAGGAGATGCAACTCATGGAGCTCATCATGCTGGCGGGCTTCTATCACACGGTGGCTTACCTTTGTAACGGCCTCGACCTGCCGCTGGAGCCTTATGGCGTGCCATTACATAAAACATAAAACTCGCCATGCTGCGAGATAGTCCCTAAAGTTCCCCGCATTGCCAAAATTAATGTCGGGGGGCTGGGATGGCAAATGCAGTTGTGGAGCGATTTGAGCCTTATGCAACGTCGGTCAATAGTGTTGCGGCAGTGGCGCGGGGGCTCTGGATTGGGTTTATCACGCTCACGACGTATCTGTTGATTGCCGTCGGATCGGTAACACATGAAGATTTGTTTTTAGCAAATCCAATAGAACTGCCCATCCTTGGTGTGGGGCTTTCGCTATTGGGCTTCTCCGTGATTGCACCCGTTTTCTTTTTGGTGAGCCACTTCTATTTGCTCCTGACACAGCTTTCCCTAAGTCGGCGTGTTTCGGAATACAATGATGAAGTAGACAAGGAAAAACGCACTGCAAGCTTGCCTCTCGATGATGAGAAAATGGTTCGGCGACAACTTGATAGCTTTGTTTTTGTTTTAACATTGGCCGGTACGGAGGAAGAGCGGGAAGGGGGTACAGGATTTTTAATGAAGGGAATGGTTTCTCTCACACTTGTGTTTTTTCCCATCATCTTTCTTCTTTTCTTGCAGCTCCAATTTCTTCCCTATCATGATGAAGCCCTTACCTGGTGGCACCGCTTGGCTGTTTTCATTGATATGGTGTTGCTCTGGATTTTTTTGCCAGCGATCCGTACTGGGGCGGAGAGTCTGCCATTGTGGGATACTGCGAAGGCCTTCAACTGGCGATTTCCGCGTCTTTATGGGCGGCGGATTTGGCCCCGTCCGGTAGTTTTTCCTCCTTTTGTCGTCATGCTTTTCTCCGTGTTTATCGCGACCTTTCCGGGCGAAAGGGTCGATGATTATACGCTGTTGGATACACCCGGTCTTAAAACTGTTTTTCAGGAAGATGTTACTGACCGTTGGGCATTGGGTCAGGATGTTGCGCCACACAACAGATTTTACGAGCCCAGATTTTGGTCGAATACCCTCTTTGTCGCGGATGTAGATGTTATCGATGACGCTGTTATGAGGGACGAGGCTGATTGGATCAAAGCAGGCGGCGGCCGGGCGTGGGAAGCGCAAAGAACTCATTTCTTGAGTGAGAGAAATTTGCGTCAGGCTGTCTTGGTGAATACGGATTTACGCTTTGTGGACTTTAGTGGGGCTGACCTGCGTGATGCAGATTTACGTAGTGCGCGATTGCGGGGAGCCAATCTACAAAATGCGAATTTGGAAGGAGCCTTTCTCTGGAATGCCAAATTGCGAGGTGCGCAAATGCTTGGCGCACAATTGGGAGGGGTTGTTCTTTCAAACGTTTTGATGCAGGGCGCTAATTTGGGGCCGGTGAACCTAAAAGGAGCTTCTTTGCAATTTGCAGAGTTGCAGGGTGCTGACTTGAGTGGTGCACACCTGCAAGGTGCTAACCTTTCAAATGCGATGCTCCAAGGTGCAAATCTGAGTGGAGCTCAATTGCAAGGTGCTAATCTTTCAAACACAATGCTCCAAGGTGCCGATTTACGGAGAGCACATCTTGAAAACTCTGATCTGCGTCGTGCCCGATTGCAGGGTGCCAATTTGCGCGAGGCACAGATGCGAGGGGCTGACTTGAGGTGCAAGGAAGTCGACAGTGGCAGTTCCGAGAGATGTCCTCAGCTTCAGGGGGCGGATTTGAGCGCAGTCGAAATCGGGCAGGGTGAAACAGTCTTTCTGGCGTCGCCGGTAAACGAAGATTGGATGCGCAAGGTTGGGCTTCTTGTTGCTAACCCGGGTGAGAGAGCTGATGGTTCTGCCCGATATATTGCGGGAGGCATTTGGGAGGAGATTCCGGTAGAATATCCCCTTGATCGGGGGGTGCCGGTGTTAGCCAAGTTTCTTTACAACCTCGCTTGTGAAGACAAACATTGGGGCTATGTTGCGCAAAGAATTGCCGATCGGGTTAACATGTATGACGCTCAGCGTGATGGGTATGGTGGTTTGGTGGCGGAACGTCTGGTCGGCGCTGTTGATAGAAAAAGTGAAGACTGTGCTGGTACCAGCCATTTAGATGGTTTGACGGTGCTGGAATTGAGAGAAACAGCAGAGCGCGCGCAGAGAAATGATCAGCCGTTGATGCCTACTTCTGCCTCAGAGAACTAGTTTGGTGTTTTCGGGTTTTCCGTATCCGCCGCCGCCAGGTGTCTCGATGATGACGGTGTCGCCTGCTTGAAGGTCACATTCAGCGAGGCTATCCAATGTTTCCCGGGTGCTGTCGCGTCGCAACACCGTGTTGCGACCGAGCGCAGCATCCGTGCCGCCGCCAAGTCCGGTCGGTGCGATATGGCGATGGGTCGAGAGAATAGAGACATGCATGGGTTCGCGGAACCGGATGGCTCGGTGTACACCGTCGCCCCCTTTGTGTTTACCTGCTCCGCCGGAACCAAGCCGAATAGAAAAATCATCGAGGACGACCGGGAAACGCCACTCCAGAATTTCCGGGTCGGTGAGCCGGGAGTTGGTCATGTGGGTGTGTACCGCGTCGGCACCGTCAAAGTCCGGCCCGGCCCCGGCACCGCCGCAGATGGTTTCGTAATATTGATGGGTGCGATTTCCGAAGGTGAGATTATTCATGGTGCCTTGGGCTGCGGCCATGGCGCCGAGCGCACCGAAAAGGGCGTCAGTCACCGCCTGGCTGGTTTCCACATTGCCGCCGACGACTGCTGCAGGGTAAGCGGGGTTCAACATCGACCCTTCAGGAATGATGAGAGTGAGGGGTTTCAGGCAGCCATCGTTTAGGGGGATGTCATCGTCCACCATGCAGCGGAAAACATAAAGGACGGCCGCGCGGCAGACAGAGGAGGGTGCGTTCAGATTGTTTGGCCTGACTGTGCTGGTGCCGGTGAAATCGATTGTGGCAGACCGTTTGTCTTTGTCGACGGCGATCATTACCTTGATGACCGATCCGTCATCCATTCTTTGCTCGAAGGAACTGTCAGACAATTTTGCGATGATGCGGCGAACGCTCTCCTCTGCGTTATCCTGAACATGACCCATGTAGGCGTTCACCACATCGAGCCCATATTGTTCGACCATCTTGCGGAGTTCCTGTGATCCCTTTTTGCAGGCCGCCGCTTTGGCACGGAGATCGGCAATATTCTGATCGGGCTTGCGGGCAGGATAGGGTGCTTCTGTCAGCAAGTGTCGCAGCTCGTTTTCGCGGAAGGTGCCCTGATCGACTAGCTTAAAATTGTCAATCAGAACGCCCTCTTCTTCGACGGTGCGCGACGATGCGGGCATGGAGCCAGGTGCGATGCCGCCAATATCTGCGTGGTGCCCTCGGGCCGCGACATAGAAGAGCTGTTTCGTGTTGTGGTCATCAAAAACGGGTGCAACGACAGTAATGTCCGGCAGGTGGGTGCCGCCATTGTAGGGTGCGTTCAGGACAAAGACGTCGCCTGGGTTCATGTCCGGGTTTTGCTCAATGACCGTTTTTACGCTCGCGCCCATGGAGCCAAGATGAACCGGCATATGAGGTGCGTTGGATACGAGGCCGCCCGTCTGGTCGAACACGGCACAGGAAAAGTCCAGACGTTCTTTGATGTTCACTGAGTGGGCGGTCTTCTGCAGGGTGAATCCCATTTGCTCGGCGATCGACATGAACAGGTTGTTGAAAATTTCCAGCATCACAGGGTCTGCCTGTGTGCCCACTGCGTGCCGGGTGGCGCGAGCGGTTGTGCGTGTGAGCACCATGTGGTGGAGGTCGGTTATCTCCGCGCTCCATCCGTCTTCGACAACAATGGTAGCTGTCGGCTCAATGATGAGGCAGGGGCCGATTAGCTGATCGCCTGGACGCAATTGTTCCCGCAGGTAGACCGGCGCCTCGTGCCATTCCCCTTGGGAAAAGAAACGCGTCGTCTGATGTGGTGTTGCTGCACCGTCTCTGACTGCGAGCTGTGGCGGTGTTTCATCGACCTTTGTGTCTTTGCCAATGGCTTCGACCGAGATGGCTTCGACAATGATGCTGCGACCTTTGTCAAAGAAACCGAATTGCAGTTGGTGGGCGCTCTCGAACGCCTGGCGCATATCGCTTGTATCGTGATCAAGGATGAGAGCGGTGTCTGTTCCTTCATATCTCAGATGCAGGCGGGTCACCGCTTCTATTTGTTCTGTATTTATCCCCTGTTCCAGGAGTTCGTGACGGGTCGCAGACGTAAGCCCCTCTTCAACAGATTTGAATGTTTCCCAGAACGCCGGCTCGAGTTTTTCTTCTACAGCTTCTTCGCGGGTTGCGCGGATGCTCGCCAGACCCATTCCATAGGCTGACAGAATGCCGGAGAAGGGATGAAAGTGAATTTTTTCCATGCCCAGTGCATCGGCGACCAGGCAGGCATGTTGGCCTCCTGCTCCGCCAAAACAGGCAAGGGCATAGCTTGTGACGTCATAGCCGCGCTGAACGGAAATTTTCTTAATTGCCTGGGCCATATTTTCGACCGCGATGGCAAGATATCCATCGGCAGTCTCTTCGGGCGTTTGGCCAGCGATGTCCTTGGCCTGCTCTGCAAATCCTTTGAGAGCTGCACCTCTGTCCAGTGGCATATCTGCCTGCGGGCCAAAGACTTTTGGAAAGAGGTCTGGGATGAGCTTGCCAAGGGCGACATTGGCATCTGTTACAGTAAGGGGTCCTCCGCGACGATAGCTTGCGGGGCCTGGGTCCGCGCCCGCGCTATGGGGACCGGCTCTGAGCCGCGCGCCGTCGAAGGTGAGGATAGAGCCGCCGCCCGCTGCCACAGTGTGGATCTGCATCATTGGGGCTCGCAGGCGCACGCCCGCAACTTCTGTTTCAAAGGTGCGTTCCAACGTGCCGTCATAGTGGCAGACATCGGTGGACGTGCCCCCCATGTCAAAGCCGATGATTTTGTCGAACCCTGCAAGGGCAGCTGTTTCTACGGCGCCAATCACACCGCCAGCAGGACCGGACAAGATGGCGTCTTTGCCCTGAAAGAGAGAAGCGTCGGTCAACCCGCCAGAGCTTTGCATGAACAGCAGTTTTGTTTTTATGCCGTCGTGCCCAGCATTCAGCTCACCGGTAACTTGGTTCACATAGCGTCGGAGGATGGGAGAGAGGTAAGCGTCGACGACGGTGGTGTCGCCGCGGCCGACAAATTTCATCAAGGGGCTGACATCATGACTGGCTGAGACTTGCGTGTAACCGATGTCTCTGGCGATGTTCGCTGCCTGTTGTTCGTGGTCATGAAACCGATAGCCATGCATGAAACAGATGGCCACGGAACGGATGCCCGCATCATAGGCGCGCTGAAGGGCCTGTCGTGTCTCTCGGATATCGAGCGGTTGCCAGACTTCACCTTCTGCTGAAATTCGCTCGGTCACTTCCTCGACCGCTTCGAAAAGCATTGTTGGCTTTTCGATCTTTAGTTTGAACAGGTGGGGGCGGTTCTGGTAGCCGATCCTGAGTGCATCCGCGAAGCCTTTGGTGGTGAGAAAGAGAACGCGATCGCCTTTACGTTCTAACAAGGCATTGGTGGCGACGGTCGTCCCCATTTTGACGGTGCCGACAAGGTCTGATGAGAGCGGCGTTGCCGGGGGGACCTTCAGAAGATCTCTGATGCCTTGAATTGCGGCGTCTTGATATTGTTCAGGATTTTCAGACAGGAGCTTGTGCGCAATCAGCTGACCCTTTGGGTCGCGGGCGACAATGTCCGTGAAGGTGCCCCCACGGTCGATCCAGAAGTCCCAGTGTTTACTTTCTTTCATGGCGCGGACCCTGCCATATGTTGGCCCTTTAGAAAACATGCCGCTTGGGAAATGTGGGGACGAAAGAAAAGGTGTTCGCATCCTGTAGGATTTCCCATTAAGGTGCGCGCCATGTCGATTTGGGGAAAATTAGCCGGGGCTGCTGCCGGACTTGCTGTGGGCGGGCCGATTGGAGCACTTGCCGGGGCTGTTGCCGGACACTTTGCTGTTGATCGCAATTTGCGGGATGACGAGGTGGTGTTCACTGTCGCGCTTATCGGACTTTCAGCGAAGATGGCGAAAGCGGACGGTGTGGTTGATCCGGCTGAGGTGAAGGCATTTGAAGACATTCTTCAGGTGCCAGACGCGGAAAAAAAGAACGTGTCACGCATCTATGCCATTGCGCAGAAAGACGTTGCCGGGTTTGAAGCCTACGCCACCCAAGTCGCCGGCATTTACAAAGACAAGCCTGGTGTTTTGGAAGATGTCCTGGATGGTCTTTTCCATATCGCGAAGGCCGACAATGTCATTCACGATGGTGAGCTCGCTTTTCTTCAACAGGTTGCTGACATTTTCGGATTTTCAGAGTTGGAATATGCGCGTATCAAAGCCAGCCATCTGGGTCCGGATGGAGAAGATCCATTCTTGATCTTGGGCATTTCCGCGGATGTTTCCGATGAGGAACTTAAATTGGCCTATAGGCGCCTTGTTCGCGAAAATCACCCCGACATGATGATTGCGCGTGGTGTCCCTGAAGAGTTCCACCACCTTGCCGAAGAGAAAATAAAATCGATCAATACCGCCTATGAGCGGATCGCAAAAGACCGAAACCTGTAGCTCGTAAGAATGGAAAATCGGGTGGACAAGAAAATCAAAAAAACCAGAGCCAGCCGATCTTCCCGCAAAACAGCGCAAGAACGGTCCTATGGGCGCTTTTCCGGATCAACACGGGTGATCTTGCTGTGACCCGTGAACATGCCGCCTTCATGGTTCTGATCAACCTTATCTGGGGCTTTGCTCTGGTTGCAGGGAAGGTGAGCCTTGAGCATTTCCCTCCATTCCTGTTTGCCGGAATTCGTTTTGCGCTGATCGTGCTGGTGTTGTTTCCGTTCCTGCGCATCCTCAAAGGCCGCATGCGGGACGTCATCATTATCTCGCTCTGTGCAGGACCCCTTGGGTTTGGGTTTTTCTTTCTGGGTCTTGCAGCAGCAGATGCTTCCGTTGTTGCCATTGTGACCCAATTGGGCGTTCCCATATCGGCAGTTATGTCGGTCCTGTTTCTTAAAGAGCAGATCTATTGGCGCCGCTGGCTCGGCATCTCGCTCGCCTTTGCCGGTGTCATGATCATGAGTTTTGATCCCGCCGTGTTCAGCTTTTTGACAGGCATTTTGCTTGTTGCGGCCTCTGCTTTTGTGGGGTCCATTGGGACGATCTTTCAGCGTCAGATCAAAGATGTTGGTGTGTTTGAATTGCAGGCTTGGGTTGCTGTGATTGCCGCCCCGTTTCTGCTGGGCGCATCGTTTGCCTTTGAGAGCAATCATCTTGAGATTATCGAGAGCGCCAGTCTGCTTGCATGGTCAGGTATATTCTATGTTGCATTTGCTTCCAGTCTTGTGGGGCACGCGGGCATCTACTATTTGCTTCAACGCTATGAGGTTTCGCAGACCGCACCGCTCACGTTGCTTGCGCCGCTCTTTACCGTTTTCTTTGGCGTAACATTGCTTGGGGATGAGTTGACGGTCAGAATGATTATTGGTGGACTCGTATCCCTTGTGGGCGTGTTGATCGTCAATATTCGCCAGGCACGTAAAGAAGAACCGTTCGTTGATGTCGATCCTCGATAAAATTCAGTTTCATCCGTCACCCAACCACAATGAGCGGATGGGCGGACCTGCCGATATGTTGCTCCTGCATTACACCGGCATGGAGACTGGTGAGGGCGCGTTGGAGCGCCTATGTGATCCGGCGGCTCAGGTAAGTGCACACTATCTGGTTTTTGAAGACGGGCGCGTTGTCTCAATGGTCGAAGAGGAGAGGCGCGCTTGGCACGCGGGAGTTGCGAGCTGGGCGGGCGAGACTGACATTAACAGCCTGTCAGTCGGGATTGAGATTGTTAACCCCGGACACGAGCTTGGCTATCCAGATTTTCCCGATACGCAGATCAAGGCGGTGACAGCACTTGCCGGTGACATTGTTCGGCGGCACGAAATCTCGGCAGCACGGGTGTTGGCGCATTCCGATGTAGCGCCGGGCCGCAAAGCGGACCCCGGAGAGAAGTTTCCGTGGGATCTGCTGGCCGGCGCCGGTGTGGGGCATTGGGTGTTGCCGGTCGAGCCCATGGAGGGGCCGGTTCTCAATCTAGGTGACAGAGGCGATCAGGTGGCCGAGCTCCAGTTTCAACTGGCTGACTATGGCTATGATATCGCCGTCGATGGGTGGTTTGGGGATGTTACGGCGCAGGTTGTCACGGCCTTTCAGCGGCACTTTCGTCCGGCTCAGGTCGATGGTGCCGCAGATCTTTCGACCGTCGGCACGCTGCGTCTGTTGCGCGACGCGCGATGACGCGCTGTGCTCACTGATCAAGCAAACAGATCGTTGAGATCATCCTGGCTGATTTGCGGGGCCGGAAAGTTGAAATCGCCATCATCTCGAAGTCTCTCTGCGCATTGCTTGATGTAGCCGAGTGTGGAGCGGGCGATGCTGCCGCCGAGGCTAATCCTTTGCGCGCCTGCCTTGATCATGTCATGCGCGTTGCCGTCTGGCGTATACAGGCCTGCGACGATGTTGATTGGGCCTGCCACTTCTTTTACCAAAGTTTTGATGGTTGGCAGGTCGTCAATACCCGGCGCGAAGATGCAAGTTGCTCCGGCTTCAAGAAACCGGTTCGCCCGGCGTATGACAGTCTCCAGCGTGTCTGCTAGGTAGGGGCGGTAGGCGTCGGTGCGCGCGGTCAGGACGAAGGATGTTCCACTAGCGCGGATGGTCGCTGCAGCAGCGGCGATGCGTTCGACAGCGAGCTCCTCTTCATACAGCTCATCTGCATAGGGCTTTTTGTCTTCGATATTGCCACCGGCGAGGCCGGTCGCAATGGCAAGGCCAATTGTGTTGGCGACAGCATCTGGTGCATCGCCATAGCCGGCTTCCAGGTCACCATTTACGGGGATTGATACGGCCTCTGCTATTTTTCTGAGGCAGGCAAACATCTCGTCCTTTTGTACACTTCTGGTTGGATCACTAACGTTGTAGTCCTGCTTGCCCAACGAAAAGGCTATTCCGGCGCTGGTGCTGCCTATGGCAGGAAACCCTTCGGCTTCCAGAAGGCGCGCGGTTCCCGGGTCCCAGGCATTGGGCATGATGAAACCTTTGGCCCCGGTGTGAAGGTCCATGAATCGGGTTGTCATCTCTCCACATTTCTTCTGACACATCTGTTCGTCCTCTCATTTGTAAGTCTGGCGCGGACGATAGGAGTTGTTTTTGGATGCGTAAAATTGATACTATTTTTGTCAAACATAAGGTTTTTGTATGGATGGTGCATGGATTCCGAGGCGCTTTTGACCTTTCTGACAGTTCACCGGGCTGGCGGTATTACTCGTGCAGCCGATGAGCTTGGGCGGACACAGCCTGCCATTAGCCGTCGTTTGGCGCTGTTGGAAGCAGAACTGGGTGTCCCATTGTTTGAGAGAACCCGAGAGGGGACGGTGCTCAGCCAGGCGGGCGATGTGCTGGTTCCCTATGCGGAGAAGGTCAATGCGTTGCTGTCCGATGCAGCGGAGGCTGTGGATGAATTTTTGTCGGACAAAGCGGGGCCTGTGTCGTTGGCTGTGGTCGGGACGCTTGCTGGTGCATCGCTCGGCACTGTTCTAAAGGCTTTCTCTGCGTCGTGTCCCTTGGCTGACTTGTCGCTTCGGACAGCGACAAGCGACGAAGTGAGCGAGCAGGTCCGTCAGGGTGTGGTGGCAATAGGCCTGCGCTATTTCGACGATCGTTCGCCGGATCTTGAGACAGTGCTGGTCGGGTCTGAGAAATTGGTAGTGGTTTGTGCGCCCATGCACCCTCTGGCAGGCAAGAAGGTGAAATCCCTGCGCGACCTTGAACATGAGCATTGGCTTTCGTTCCCAAATCATTTTGAGCGGCGGGACGCGTCCACTGAAAACCTGTTTGCTCAGTTCCTGGTCCGCGGCGTGCCGTCAGTTGATTGGAGCCCGGTGGACAGCCTCACAGCTCAAAAGAGGTTGGCTGAGGCTGGGTATGGCCTTGGGTTTTTGACCGTCGGTAGTGTTGAGGAAGAGCTCCAGGCTGGGTTGTTGTCATCGATCTCTGTCACCGACCTTGATGCGGGCAATCCGATTTTTGCAGTTGTCCGCAAGAAGGGGTTCCTTAGCTCGGCGACCCGGGAGCTTCTCGCTTTATTGAAGACCGGGTTTGGCAGCGAGGAGTAGCGGTGTGGCGCTCGACAAATCCTGCCTGCAGGCGTATTGCTAATCTCGGTCAGATGGCCGGATGACTGCTGTAGCTTGGCTCACAGAGGAAAGTCCGGGCTCCACGGAAGCACGGTGCCGGGTAACTCCCGGCGAGGGCGACCTCAGGGAAAGTGCCACAGAAAGCAAACCGCCTGGGTCTAGACCCAGGTAAGGGTGAAAGGGTGCGGTAAGAGCGCACCGCTGTCCTGGCAACAGGATGGGCAAGGTAAACCCCACCGGGAGCAAAACCAAATAGGGATGGTGGACGGCTTCACGTCGTCAGGTCAGTTTTCGGATCGCCATCCGGGTTGGTTGCATGAGGCGGTCGGCGACGGGCGTCCCAGATGAATGGTCATCGGTCGAAATCTTCGGATTTCGGGATACAGAACCCGGCTTACAGGCCATCTGACCTTATCCCTTCAGTACTAGTGGTGGTGGCTGCCCAGGCGGGCACCCAAGATGTCGTGTTGTCATTTCTAGTTTAGTCAAATGTTCCTTTTTTGTTCTCAAATAGACAGGCGAGTAATGATCGTCAATCAACAGTCATAAGCCCGCTCAAACCCACGGTTTAACTGGTCAATCCCGTTGACCCCCATAATGTCCCATGGTATCCCATGATGTCCCGGGAATGAGGCAGGCCGACCCAGATGCGGCCCATGTTGGGAGGGTCGGACCTCTTTCACGGGACTGAATGCGATCAGGTGGTCGTATTCAATTGTGTCGGGTACGGGGGGCTTGCGGGACATGTTGTCGTTCCGGGGAACATTCACAAACAAGATCGATGCGAAAGGGCGCATTTCTGTACCGGCTAAGTTCCGGTCGGTGACGGCTGCCCAGGAATTTGCTGGCATCATCTGTTTCCCGTCCCTGATCGATCCCTGCATTGAAGGCGGTGGCCCTGATCTCGAAGCTGAGATCGACACGATGCTGAGCCGCCTTGATCCCTTTTCTCGCGAGCGCAATGTGCTGGCGAATATGCTCAAAGCCCAATCTGCCGAACTGATGTTTGATGCGGATGGTCGTGTGAGCCTGCCTGAGATGCTGACATCCAAGGCGGGGATCACGGACCATGTGACTTTTGTTGGGCTCGGCAACAAGTTCCAACTTTGGGAGCCTAAGGCTTATGAGGCGTATCTTGCAGAGGCTATGGCTGAAGCAAGTGGTCATGGCGGGTTGCTCAAGAGCCCTCATGCTCCCCCCGGATCTCCTTCTTCGACAGGGGGCGGTTCGTGACACAGGCACCGGCAGTCTCCCCCCATTTTCCGGTGATGCTGGCTGAAGTGCTGGATGTGCTCGCGCCCAAAGATGGTGCTCTATATGTAGACGGAACGTTTGGCGCTGGCGGCTATACCCGTGCGCTTCTGACGGCAGCGGATTGTTCTGTTCTTGCGGTTGATCGCGACCCGACGGCCATCGATCGTGGCCGGGAGATGGAGCGGGAATTCGATGGCCGTCTTACGCTGATCCAGGGCTGTTTTGGCGATATGGCGGCGCTCGTGGCGCCGGTGCTTGATGAGCGCGCCCGCACGGGTGTGGATGGGGTGACGCTGGATGTCGGTGTCTCCTCCATGCAGCTTGATCAGGCAGAGCGCGGATTTTCTTTTCAAAGCGAGGGTCCTCTTGATATGCGCATGGCGCGGGAGGGGGTCTCAGCAGCTGATGTTGTCAATGAGTTTGATGAAGCTGATATCGCCTCAATCATATGGATTTACGGTGAAGAGAAGCGCTCTCGGGCGGTTGCAAAGGCGATTGTCGCTCGGCGGCTTGAGAAAAAATTTGAGACGACAGCGGAGCTTGCGGAGCTGATCGCTGATGTGATGGGGCCGCGCGCGCGTGCTGAAAAAGTGCATCCGGCAACACGGACGTTTCAGGGGCTTCGTATTTTTATCAATGATGAGCTGGGTGAGCTGGCTCGTGGGCTTGTCGCTGCTGAAGGCCTGCTGGATGTTGGTGGGCGCCTGGCTGTTGTGGCCTTTCATTCGCTCGAAGACAGGCTGGTGAAGCGTTTTCTGACGGCACGAACTGGAAAGGGTGGGCGGCCTTCGCGCCATCTTCCCGAAGCGTTAGACGGTCCGGCGCCGTCGTTTGAGCAAATTACTCGGGGTGCGTTAAAGGCGAGCAAGTCAGAGGTTGAGATTAACCCCCGTTCACGGTCTGCACGCCTGCGCGGTGCGGAGCGTACGACTGCATCTCCTTTTCCCTTTGATCCGGACGCGCTCGGCATGAAGCGTTTTGCTGCGTTGCAGGGAGATCTCCTATGATCCGTCTACTCAATGTCCTTTCTGTTGTGCTTGTGGTGGCTGTCTCGATTGGTCTCTACAATCTGAAATACAAAGTGGAAGAGCAGGAAAAGATCAAAGCAGCCCTTGCTCAGGAAATTCTGAACGAGCAGGACGCTGTACGCATCTTGCGCGCGGAATGGAGCTATCTGACCCAGCCGGAGCGTCTGCAGTCTCTGGCTGAGCGTCACTTGGATCTGGCCCCGCTCACGGCGGCGCAGATCGCCACCTTTGAAGACCTCCCAATGCCACCGCGTGAGGAAGACTTGTTTGGCCCCAATGGGCGTCGTGCGCTTGGTGGGTATGCTGGGGCCGTTCCGCAATCTGGTTCCGAGGTACGCTGATGGTAGGCCGTTCGAAACAGGCTCAAACAGAAGCTGCTCCTCGCCTTGGGCATGACTTGATCGCGCGCCCGCGATTTGCTGCGCCTCGAGCCAAGCAAACACCCGAGTTAAAGCGTCTTGAGAGCGGTCGTCGTCGGATCATGTTGACTGTCGCCATGTTTGCGATGGCCTTTGCGGTGGTGACTGGGCGATTGATGATGCTCGGCATGGCGCCGGGCAGTGGCGGTGAGCGGTTGGTAGCTGCCGCAGAAAATGTTGGCCCTGTGCAACGGCGTGACATTGTTGATCGCAATGGCGAGGTGATGGCAACGGACATCATCACGGCGTCCTTGTATGCAGATGCCCGCAAGGTGATGGATGCGCGTGAGGCGGCACGTCTTCTGGCGCAGGCCCTGCCGGACCTGGACCAAACCTCGCTCGAAGAAAAACTCTCAAGCAACAGAGCGTTTGTTTGGCTGAAGCGCGATTTGACGCCACGCGAGCAAGTGGCGGTTCATAATCTCGGTCAGCCAGGCCTGGCGTTTCAGCGGGAGCAGAAGCGGGTCTACCCTAATGGTCGTGTTGCTGCGCACGTGTTGGGCGGTGTTGATATTGACAATCGCGGTATTGCCGGGATTGAGCACTATATTGACCGATCTGAGGCAGCGACCGGGGAGCCGCTCGTTTTGTCATTGGACCTTCGGGTTCAACATGCTCTGCAAATGGAGTTGCAAATCGCGCTCGATGAGTTCAGCGCAATAGGTGCAACAGGTGTGGTTCTGGATATCGATACGGGTGAAGTCATCGCCATGGCATCGTTGCCCGATTTTGACGCGAATGACCCTGGATCGGCATCTGACCGTGCGCGATTTAATGCAGCGACGCTTGGCGTCTATGAAATGGGGTCGACCTTCAAGGCCTTCAGTGTTGCTGCGGCTCTGAACTCGGGTCGTGTTCAACTGTCGACCCAGTATGATGCCCGCGAACCTATTCGTGTTTCCCGTTTCACGATCAATGACTACCACGCTCAGAAGCGTTTCCTGAGTGTGCCGGAACTCTTTATGCACTCTTCAAATATCGGCACCGCCAAGATGGTGTTGGAACTTGGACGTGAAGAACATCGCAGCTTCCTCGGCCAGTTGGGATTGTTGACGCGAACGGATATCGAGCTTCCAGAGTCTGGTCGTCCGCTTCTCCCCAGTACTTGGACAGACGTGTCCGCGATGACCATTTCCTATGGTCACGGGTTGTCAGTGACGCCGCTCCAGGTGGTGGCGGCCAACGCGACGTTGGTGAACGGCGGATTTGGTGTGCAGCCGACATTCCTTCGTCGGGGCTCTGTGGCGCCTCGGACACGCGTGCTTACGACTGAGACCAGTGACGCCATGCGCGCTTTGTACCGGCTGGTTGTCGAGCGTGGCACCGGGCGTAGTGCAGATGTTGCTGGCTATCCAGTTATGGGAAAAACCGGCACGGCGGAAAAAGCGCGGGCGGGGGGATATGCGCGCAATGCACTGCTCACCTCTTTCCTCAGTGCGTTTCCGGCCAATGATCCAAAATATGCCATGTTGATCATGTTCGATGAGCCGCAGGCCACGGAAAACACCTATGGATACGCGACGGCTGGATGGAATGCTGCACCGGTAACCTCGCGTGTTGTTCAACGTATTGCGCCGATCTTGGGCTTGCGTCCGGTTCAGTCCTGGAGTTCCCCGGTTCAATCCGCTTCCTTTGCGACGGCGGAGTAGGCTCATGGAGCTTCAAGCGCTTGTTGGTCCAAAGGAAGTGCTTCCCGCAAATGTCGGAGCGATCAATGTGGTCGGGCTTACTGCGGACAGTCGTGAGGTAAAGCCGGGCTATCTGTTTGCAGCGTTGCCCGGCGTTCAAGCTGATGGTGCGAAATTTATTCCTGCGGCCATAGAAGCCGGTGCGGTAGCTATCCTTGGCGGGCGGGACGTTGTGTCCGATGCGACAGTGCCGGTGATTGCCGATCGCAATCCACGGCGCAGACTGGCAACTCTGGCAGCGCAGTTCTATGGGGCCCAGCCCGACACAGTCGCGGCGGTCACAGGGACCAATGGCAAAACATCCGTGGCCACTTTCGTGCGGGAAATCTGGGCATCTCTGGGTTTAAGGTCGGCGAGTCTGGGGACGGTTGGTGTGGTCGGTCCTGAAGGTGTTCGGCCCTTGGTGCATACGACACCGGATCCGGTGCACTTGCACGCTGAACTTGCGCAGCTTGCGCAGGAGCGGGTCACGCATCTCGCGCTGGAAGCGTCCAGTCATGGGTTGGCACAATATCGTCTGGACGGTGTCAGGGTAAGCGCCAGTGCGTTCACCAACCTCACACGAGACCATCTCGACTATCACGCGACGTTTGATGACTATCTCTACGCTAAACTACGCTTGTTCGGCGAAGTCATGGGCCCTGGTGGGATTGCTGTGATTAATGTTGACGCGGATTTTGCCCAGGAGTTTGAAGCTATTTCCTGGGCGCGGGGGCATCGAATTTTTGCTGTGGGACGCAAAGGCCGGGACATCTGTCTTGCCGGATTGCAGCCAGGACCGCGAGGTCAGGTTCTACAGATTGTGCATGATGGTGCCCACTATGAAGTTATGCTCCCGCTTGTAGGGCAGTTTCAGGCATCCAATGCGCTTGTGGCAGCGGGCTTGGTGATTGGTTGTGGCGGAGACGCAGAACAGACATTCCGTGCTCTGGAAAACCTCAAAGGAGCAAAAGGACGCCTTGAGGAAGTTGCGCATCTTGCCAATGGGGCGGCGGTTTTTATCGATTATGCCCATACGCCGGATGCTCTGGAGACGGCGCTTGAGGCTGTGCGACCGCATGTTAATGGAAAGCTTGTTGCCGTGTTTGGATGTGGTGGTGACCGCGACACCGGTAAACGCCCTCAAATGGGCAAAATTGCGTCGCAATCGGCTGATATCACCATCGTGACAGATGACAATCCACGTTCAGAGGATGCGGCGGCCATCCGTCAGCAAGTTCTGGCAGGTGCTTCCGGGTTGCGGGAAGTCGGTGATCGGGCTCTCGCGATCTCGGAGGCGATTGCTCTATTGGATGAAGGTGATTGTCTGGTTGTGGCCGGCAAGGGACATGAGACAGGTCAAATTGTCGGGGACAAGGTACTGCCTTTTTCTGATCATGAGGCGGTTGCAGCGGCGGTGAGTGCTATTGAAGCGGGTTCCGGGGATGTGAGTGCATGAGTAAAGCTCTTTGGACATCGACAGATGCAGCGCATGCCACTGGCGGCGAGACCAAGAGCGATTGGTCCGCGGTCGGCGTGTCCATTGACACGCGGACCCTTGATCTGGGTGATCTGTTTGTTGCTCTGATTGGCGACAATTCCGATGGCCATATGCATGTTAAAGATGCTTTGGCCAAGGGTGCTGCGGCGGCCATGGTGTCCGGCCCTTGCGATGGGGTGTCGGAGGAAGGTCTTCTTGTCGTTGAAGATACGCTGAGTGGATTGCAGGCGCTGGGCCGAGCTGCGCGCGCGCGGACAGAAGCTAAAATCGTTGCTGTGACTGGAAGTGTCGGTAAGACCAGCACAAAAGACGCATTGCGCACGATCCTCGAGGCGCAAGGGCGGACCCATGCATCGGTTGCTTCATATAATAATCATTGGGGTGTGCCGCTCACGCTTGCGCGGATGCCCGCTGACACCGAATGGGGTGTCTTTGAAATCGGGATGAACCACGCAAACGAGATTACGCCTCTGAGCCAAATGGTTCAGCCTGATGTGGCGATTGTGACGACGGTGGAACCGGTTCACCTTGCGAACTTCAAGAATGTAGAAGGAATTGCGGACGCAAAAGCGGAAATCTTTGATGGGTTGAAGCCCGGCGGTACAGCGATCCTCAATGCAGATAATCCACATTTTGACAGGCTTCGGTCCAGAGCTATGGCTGCGGGCGCAGGCCGGATTATCTCATTTGGGAAATCAGAAACGGCCGATGCGCGGTTGGAGAAGGCGGCCTTTCATCCATCTTGTTCCTGCATCTCCGCGTCCATTTGCGGTCAGGCGATTACCTACAAGCTTGGCATCCCCGGCGAACATCACGTCATGAATTCGCTCTCTATTCTTGCCGCCGTGCATGCTCTGGGGGCAGATCTGGCGCTTGCGGCGATGACACTGGCGACGCTTAACGCACCGAAGGGCCGGGGCGAACGCCACATTGTTCACGCCGGTGAGCTGCAGTTTGTGGTTGTCGATGAAAGCTACAACGCCAACCCGGCATCTATGAGGGCCGCGATAGCAACACTGGCGGGCGCTGATATTAAAGGGTCCGGTCGGCGCATTGCAGTTCTGGGCGACATGCTGGAGCTCGGCGAGGATGAGGCGCTCATGCATCGAGGACTTGCCGCGCCGCTTGCGGATGCCGGGATCGATCAGGTGTATGCCTGTGGTCCTTTGATGAAGAATTTGTATGAAGATCTGCCGGCAGCATGCAAGGCAGGGTATGCGGAAGGGTCCGAAGCGTTACTTGATCAGCTTGCCTCGCAGTTGGGGGACGGTGATGTGGTGATGATCAAGGGGTCACTTGGATCGCGAATGGGACTGATTGTGGATGGGCTCCTGGCTCTCCACAATGAACAAGATACGTCGTCAGGCGTGGGGGAATGAGACATGTTGTTTGACTTTTTGGTGCAATATGCAGACCAGGTCCCAGGCCTGAATGTGTTTCGCTATATTACTTTCCGAACAGGTGGGGCGACGGTAACAGCGCTCCTGGTTTCATTCCTTTTTGGGCCTGCGGTCATTCGTGCTCTTCGCGCGCGGCAATCTCAGGGACAGCCCATTCGTGAAGACGGGCCTGAAGGGCATCTGCTCACCAAAAAGGGTACGCCCACCATGGGGGGCTTTCTAATTTTGCTGGGGCTCGTGCCGTCGGTTCTACTCTGGGCTGATCTCAGCAACCCTTATGTTTGGATCGTCTTACTTGTCACACTTGGGTTTGGTGCAGTGGGTTTCGCTGATGATTATCTGAAGGTATCAAAAGCCTCAAGCGATGGTGTGCCAGGTCGATTGAAGCTGGTGCTGGAAACGATTATTGCCGGGATCGCCGTTTACGCCTTGCTCAATGTGGCGCCGGCGGAACTGGCGACATCTGTTGCGGTTCCCTTCCTTAAAGACGTGCTGATCCCCCTTGGCGGATTTTTCTTCATCTTTGGGGTTCTGGTGATCGTGGGCGCTTCGAATGCGGTCAACCTTACAGATGGGCTTGATGGCCTGGCGATTGTACCAGTGATGATTGCAGCGGCCAGCTTTGGCTTTATTTCTTATCTCGTAGGCAATGCTGTTTTCTCAGACTATCTACAGATTCATTTTGTGCCGGGCACTGGCGAGCTTGCGGTCTTTTGCGGCGCGTTGCTCGGTGCTGGCCTTGGTTTCCTCTGGTACAATGCGCCACCAGCATCTGTCTTCATGGGCGACACGGGATCTCTAGCTCTCGGTGGCGCTCTGGGATCAATCGCTGTGGTGGCGAAGCACGAACTGGTCCTGGTCATCATCGGTGGATTGTTCGTGCTCGAAGCAGTGTCTGTCATTGTGCAGGTCGCGAGCTTCAAGCTTACGGGCAAGCGGGTCTTCCGCATGGCGCCGCTCCATCATCACTTTGAGAAGAAGGGCTGGGCGGAGCCAACCATTGTCATTCGTTTTTGGATCATCTCAGGTGTTCTGGCGATGATCGGCCTTGCCACCCTGAAACTAAGGTAGCTTAAGAGTGATCGCTGCGCGCGCATATAAGGACCGCAAGGTTGCCGTTTACGGTCTCGGAGCTTCCGGGCTAGCGGTTGCGCGTGCGCTGCTCGAAGGTGACGCGCAGGTTACGGTTTGGGACGATGGTGAGGTGCAGCGGGCCAAAGCGGAAACAGCAGGCCTTGCGATTTCTGACCCTTGCGTTGAGGGTCTTGAGGGGTATGCAGCTCTCATTCTGGCACCCGGTATTCCGCTTACCCATCCTGAACCTCATCAAGTTGTTCATCTCGCCCAGCAGGCGGGTGTGCCTGTATTGGGGGATGTTGAACTTTTCCAACATGAGGTTCGGGCGCTTAACCCTGATGCGAAAATCGTTGCCATTACCGGCACGAACGGAAAATCCACGACAACCGCTTTGATTGGACACATGATCACGGCCAATGGGCGACGTGCGGAAGTTGGCGGAAATATCGGCAAGGCTGTGTTTGATCTAGAACCTCCACGGTCTGACACTGTCTATGTGATTGAAGTCTCATCCTATCAGATTGATCTGGCGCCAACGTTGCGCCCGGACGTTGGCGTGCTTCTCAACATTACCCCTGACCATATTGATCGTCACGGAACACTTGAACACTACGCGTCGGTTAAGGCTCGTCTGTTTCAGTTTCAGGGGACAAATGATGTCGCCATTATCGGGATTGACGATGACCGAACATCCGAGATCTGTTCTGCCGTCTGCGGTAAAGGCACAGCGACCTTGGTGCCTGTTTCAACGGTCAAGTCTCTCAGCCGGGGTGTCTGTGTCCTAGATGGTGTGCTCTATGATAGCGGATCAGGAAAAACGGATCGGATCGGCGATCTGAAAGAATTGAAGACGCTCGCGGGTCTGCACAATTGGCAAAATGCGGCAGTGGCATATGCTGCCGGTCGGTCGTTGGGTTTCCCGCCTGACCGTATATTACATTCCTTCCGATCCTTTCCGGGCCTGGCTCATCGGATGGAGATTGTCGCGGAGTCTGACGGGGTTTTGTTCGTCAATGACAGCAAGGCAACCAATGCTGAGGCTGCCGGCAAAGCACTCGGTGCTTATGACACTATTTTCTGGATCGCCGGAGGCGTTCCCAAAGAAGGTGGGATTGCTTCTCTGGCTCCATTCTTTCCACATGTCGAAAAAGCTTATCTGATCGGCGAGGCGGCAAATGCCTTTGGTGTGTCGTTGGAAGGTGAGGTGGAGCATGTCGCAGCTGGCACTCTTGATGCTGCTGTTGCTGCCGCGGCACGCGATGCTGTGCGTGCATCGCGTGAGGACCGCCGCTGTGTGGTTCTTCTGTCTCCTGCCTGTGCATCGTTTGACCAGTTCAAAAATTTTGAAGTGCGCGGCGATGCGTTTCGCGAGATGGTTCATGCCGCCCTTAAGGCTATTGGCAATGGAGGGGAGGCTGCATGATCCGTCTTTCCCGCGCTAACCGATCAGCTCTCTCTGAGTGGTGGTGGACCATTGATCGGTGGACTGTCGTCGCTATTCTCGCCCTTGTTGCCCTTGGCGTTATCCTGACGCTGGCGGCAAGTCCTGCCGTAGCAAACCGGTTGTCGCTCAATTCCTTTCACTTTGTTTACCGTCAAGCGGTCTTTCTGGTTCCTGCTCTCATCCTGATTTTTGGCATCTCGTTTTTCACGACCCGGCAAGTGAGACGTCTAGCGGTTGTCATGTTCTTTGGTGGGCTGTTGCTGATGGTGGCGACCCTTCTAATCGGGCCGGAAATCAAAGGCGCGACCCGCTGGTTGCCGCTCGGCCGGTTTTCGCTCCAGCCCTCTGAATTTGTGAAGCCAGCTTTTGTTGTTCTTGTTGCCTGGATGTTTGCGGAGGGTGCGCGAACCAAAGCTATGCCCGGTATGAGTTTGGCCTTTGTACTTTATGCTCTCTTTATTGGACTTCTCATTCTGCAACCGGATTTCGGGCAAGCAACGCTAGTCACATTGGTGTTTGGTGGCCTCCTCTTTATGGTCGGGATTTCCTGGTTTTGGATAATAGGTCTGGGTGCCGTTGGAGTGGGTGGCGCTGTCGCGGCCTATCGACTGGTGCCTCATGTTGCCAGTCGTGTGGATCGTTTTATGGATCCGGCATCAGGTGACACCTACCAGATCGACCGCGCAATGGACGCGGTTCAGGCAGGTGGTTTTTTTGGACGGGGTCCGGGTGAGGGGGCTGTAAAGCTCATCCTGCCGGATGCCCATACGGACTTTATCTTCGCGGTTGCTGCGGAGGAGTTTGGTGTGCTCGCCGGTGTCCTGATTATCGGACTCTTCAGCTTCATTGTCCTGCGCACGCTCCTTCGCGCGCTTGATGAGACCGACCTCTTTGTTCAGCTGGCCGTTTCAGGCCTTACCTTGCTGATCGGGGCTCAGGCGCTGATCAATTTGGCTGTGAATTTGAACCTTATGCCTGCCAAGGGCATGACACTTCCCTTTATCTCCTACGGCGGTTCGTCACTTCTGGCTCTCGCAGTTGCGACGGGGATGTTGCTCTCGCTGACGCGCCGACGGGTGCATGCCGGGGCCCAACCAGCTGAATGGAGGGCTTACGCATGAGCGGTGTCTCTACAGTTCTGGCTGGCCCGGTCATGATCGCTGCAGGCGGGACAGGTGGGCATTTGTTCCCTGGACAGGCGTTGGCGCAGGAACTCAAACGGCGCGGCCACTCAATCGTGCTGATTACGGATGACCGTGTGCAACATTTCGATAGACTGTTTCCTGGGGCGGATATCTTCTCTGTTCCCTCTGCGACATTTTCTGGGCCAGGGCTCGCAGGTTTGTTTTCGGCAGCAGCCAAAATTGTGAACGGCACCAGCCAATCATTGGCGGTGATGGGGCGAGCCAAACCGTCGGTGGTTGTGGGCTTTGGGGGCTATCCCACCATGCCACCTATGCTGGCGGCAATCCTTCGCCGCATCCCCACGATTGTTCATGAGCAGAATGCGGTTTTGGGCCGTGTCAACAAAGCTGTTGCGCCGTTTGTTCATGCGATCGCGTCAACTTTCCCGGCGCCCAAATATTTGAAACCTCGTGCCTTGCCGAAACTGCATGTGACGGGCAACCCGGTTCGTGATGCAGTGCTGGATCAGGCAGATGTCCCGTTTGAAGGAATTGGCAGCGGTCCTATTCGGTTGTTGGTTTTTGGCGGTAGCCAGGGTGCTCGGGTCATGAGTGATATTGTGCCTGGTGCTCTAGCAAAGCTGCCCGGTGAGGTGCGCGCGCGCCTTGGCGTGACGCAGCAATGTCGTGAGGAAGATCTGGGTCGCGTAGGGGAGGCTTATGCGAACGCGGAGATCTCAGCGAAGCTTTCCGCATTTTTCGATGATATGCCAAAAGTGATTGCGGGGTCCCACCTGGTTATCGGGCGTGCCGGTGCCTCGACAGTCAGTGAGCTTGCGGTGATTGGTCGTCCCTCTATTCTCGTGCCCCTTCCGCACTCCCTTGATCAAGATCAGAAGGCCAATGCGGAGATCCTGTCAAACGCAGGCGCTTCGATCATGATCGAGCAGGATGGTTTCACCCCAGACCTGCTCGCGGAGACGCTGTCTCTTTTACTTTCCGACACAAGGAGATTGTCGGATATGGCTGCTGCTGCAAAAGCAGAGGGCAAGCCCCGCGCCGTTCAGTCGCTTGCAGACCTTGTTGAGCAGGTTGCTCGTAAGCGAACAGGCAGCCTGCCGTCCCCTGAAAACCCACACAGTCTTTCGGCCCCTGAGCAGGGGTCTGGGGGAACAAACGAACCCCAGGAGAAAAGTCAATGAGACCCGCACCGCTAGATATGGGCGTGATCCACTTTGTCGGTATTGGTGGCATCGGCATGAGCGGCATTGCGGAAGTGATGCACAATCTCGGCTATTCCGTGCAAGGGTCAGATGCGGCTGAGAGTGCAAATGTGAAGCGGCTTCGTGCTCTTGGTATTAAGGTTATGGTGGGGCAGGTTGCTGACAATCTGGGCGATGCTCAGGTGTTGGTCGTGTCATCTGCAATTAAGGCCGACAACCCAGAACTTGTAGAGGCGCGTGCGCGTATGTTGCCGGTTGTGCGCCGTGCCGAGATGCTGGCAGAACTGATGCGTCTTAAGTCCTGCGTGGCCATTGGCGGGACCCACGGGAAGACAACGACGACCTCGCTGGTTGCAGCTCTTCTGGATGCCGGCGATATTGATCCGACAGTAATCAATGGCGGGATCATCAATGCCTATGGCACGAACGCGCGTCTTGGTGATGGCGAATGGATGGTCGTCGAAGCAGATGAGAGTGATGGGACTTTCACCAAACTGCCGTCAACCATTGCTGTCGTCACCAATATTGATCCGGAACATCTGGATCACTATGGCAGCTTCGATGGCGTTCGTGATGCATTCGTCCGGTTCATCGAGAATGTCCCGTTCTATGGGCTTGCGGTTCTCTGTATTGATCACCCCGAAGTACAGGCCCTGATGGGTCGGGTCAGTGACCGAACGCTCGTGACCTATGGTACGAGCCCGCAGGCGGATGTTCGTGCGGCCAATATTCGGATGGATGGCGCGGTTACAGTTTTTGATGTGACGCTCACGGATCGGAAATCGGGAGAAACAACGAGTATTGATGGATTGCGTCTCGCCATGCCTGGGCATCACAATATGCTCAATGCACTGGCGGCGGTCGCGGTCGCGCACAGGATGGGCCTGCCTGCTGATGCGATCGTAAAAGGTCTTGCAGGCTTTGGTGGTGTGAAGCGTCGTTTCTCGCACGCGGGTTCCTGGAACGGTGTGGAAATCTATGACGATTATGGCCATCATCCTGTTGAGATTTCAGCTGTGTTGCAGGCCGCGCGCTCAGCAAGCGATGGCCGGATCATTGCAGTGGTGCAGCCACACCGCTATACGCGTCTGCGGGATCTGTTTGATGAGTTCTGCTCCTGCTTTAATGATGCTGACACGGTTATCGTATCGCCGGTCTTTGAGGCCGGCGAAAAGCCTATCGACGGTATTAATCGTGACACGATGGTGCAGGGGCTACAGGAGCGTGGCCACAAGCATGCCCTCGCGTTGGAGAATGCCGAGGCGCTTCCCGGTGTGATTGCGGAGCTGGCTCAACCTGGCGATATGGTTGTGTGTCTGGGCGCTGGAAACATCACCCAATGGGCGAATGCGTTGCCGCTGGATCTTGAGAAACTGAGTGGGGGCGCATGAGCATGGTCGCCGATCATCTCATTGATGGATTGCCGGAGGTGCGCGGTGAGCTGATCCCGGATGCGCCCATGGCGCCGCTTACCTGGTTCCGCGTGGGCGGCCCTGCGGAGGTTTTGTTTCGGCCAGCTGATGCGGATGACCTCGCCGTTTTTCTTAAAGCCTGTCCTCATGAGGTTCCCATCACGGTTGTCGGTGTGGGGTCCAACCTTCTTGTCCGTGACGGTGGTATTGCAGGCGTCGTGATCCGGATGGGTAAGCCGTTCATGGGTATCGAAATTCTGGAGAACCATCAGGTGCGTGCAGGAACTGCGGCGCTTGATATGGCGGTCGCGCGGACGGCTATGGAGGCTGGGATTGCCGGTTTGGAATTCTTTCGCGGTATTCCAGGCTCCATCGGCGGAGCGCTCAGGATGAATGGGGGTGCTTATGAAAAAGAAACAATGGATGTGCTCATTGAAGCAAAGGGTGTGACGCGCGCAGGCGAGCGGGTTACCTATTCGGTTGCTGATATGGGCTACAGCTATCGCCACTCAAGTGCCCCCGCAGATGTCTATTTCACCAGCGCGCTCTTCCAAGGCGCTGCTGGCGACAAGTCTGAGATTGAGCGCCGGATGAACGAAATCACGGAGCGTCGCGAGACAAGTCAGCCGATCCGAACGCGTACGGGTGGCTCGACTTTTAAAAACCCTGCGGGACACAAGAGCTGGCAGCTGATCGATGCAGCTGGATGTCGCGGCCTTACGCGCGGTGGCGCCCAGGTGAGCGAGAAGCATTGCAACTTTCTCATCAATACCGGCGATGCAACCGCCAGGGATATTGAAGAGCTTGGCGAGGAGGTTCGTGCGCGGGTCAAGGAAACAAGTGGTGTCACACTTGATTGGGAAATCCGGCGTATTGGCATGACACGAGACGAGGCCTCTTCATGAGCGACTACAAACATATTGCCGTTATCAAGGGCGGCTGGTCGCCTGAGCGTGAAGTGAGCCTGGTGTCCGGTCGTGATTGTGCTGAAGCCCTGCGCGGTGAAGGGTTTGAGGTCACAGAGATTGACGCTGGGCGGGATCTGGCTGAGCAATTGCTCACAGTAAAGCCTGATGCTGTTTTCAACGCACTGCATGGCCGGTGGGGTGAGGACGGCTGCGTTCAGGGCCTTCTGGAAGTGCTTGGCATTCCCTATACCCATTCCGGCGTTCGTGCGTCGGCTGTTGCCATGGATAAAGAGCAATCGAAGCATGTGTTTCGGGCAGCAGGGCTTCCTGTCGCTGAGAGCAAGCTTGTGACACGGGAAGAAGCGGCTCGTGGTCATGTCATGGACACGCCTTATGTGATCAAGCCCCATAACCAGGGTTCAAGTGTGGGGGTTTTCATCGTTCGGGAAGGGGAAAACCGACCGCCGGCAGAACTCTCCTCGCCGAAATGGGACCTCGGTGATGTGGTGATGGCGGAGCGCTACATTCCAGGCATGGAACTCACCTGTGCGGTGATTGGAAACCGAGTCTTAAATGTCACAGAGATCACAGCAAACACAGCTTTCTACGACTATGACGCAAAATATTCGAGTGGTGGCTCGGTTCACGTAGTGCCTGCCCGAATCAGTTCGGATATAAATAAACGTGTTCAGGACGTGACACATGCGGCACATGATTCGCTTGGTTGCCGGGGGGTAACCAGGTCGGATTTCCGTTTCGATGAAAAGAAAGGGGAGCTCGTTCTGTTAGAGGTCAATACGCAGCCCGGCATGACGCCGACGTCGTTGGTTCCCGAACTCGCGGCGTATGAAGGAATGTCATATGGCGCGCTTGTCCGTTGGATGGTGGAGGACGCGTCATGCGATCGGTAAAGGAACAGAAAAGGCCTGCGCGCAAAGCTGCGCCGCGCCGTTCTGCGTCCGGTTCCGGATCTGCTTCGGGGCGCGGTGCGAAGACCACGCGGCGTACCAGTACAGTTGCGCCGGGACGTCGCCGTGCCAAATCCGGGAAGAGCTTTGGTCGACGGGGACAACGGCCGCCGAGCCGGCTATCGCGGGCGATCGAAGCTATCCGCGAAGGACGTTTGCCTAAATCTCTTGTGGGCGTTGCCAGCGCGGGATTTGTTGGTGCTGCTGCGCTCTATGGCCTGGCCGTTGGTGGGCATATCGCCGCTGCGGGCACTTATGTCGTGGATCAGGCTACTGCATCAGTTGCCTGGGTTGGGTTTGGCGTTGATGAGGTAACGGTTGCTGGTCGTGAGCGGACGACCAGAGCGGATGTGTTGACCGCTCTTCAAGTTGAACAAGGGCAGATCATTTTCGCAGTTGATCTTGAGCGTGCGCGCGAAAATCTGCTGCGCCTTGACTGGATTGCGGACGCCACTGTGACGCGAATTTTGCCTGACCGCGTGCATGTCGAGCTTGTGGAACGCCGTCCGTTCGCTGTCTGGCAGCGAGGCGGGCGTCTAGCGGTCATTGATGCGCAAGGACGCCCCATCACTGAAGATGGTGTTGAAGGATATGGTCATCTGCCCTTAGTTGTTGGGCATGGCGCTGCGCGTGAGGCGGAGGGCTTCACACAGCTTGTTGCGGCCTGGCCAGAGCTTCAGGCCCGGGTGCGCGCCTATGTGCGCGTTGGCGATCGCCGTTGGAATTTGCGCCTGGAAAATGGTGTTGATGTTTTGTTACCCGAAGTTGGTGTGAGCGATGCGCTCGCTGAACTGGTTGCGGTAGATGAGGCCCAACGGGTTTTGGCGCGCGACATTGAAGCGATTGATGTGCGCCTGCCGGATCGGTTTACCGTTCGTTTAAGCCCCGATGCTGCGGCGAGACGCGACGCGGTTACCCAAGGCTGGGGTCGTCCCTCACAAGGGGATGACACATGAACATGGGGCTCGGAGCAAAAGGGTTACAGGGCAAGCCTATCAGTGCCGGACGGCCTGGGATCGTTGCTGCGCTTGATGTCGGGTCAAACAAGATTGCCTGCTTCATCGCGAAGATTGAACCGGGCAAGCTCGCGAATGGCCTGTCACCGATGCGGATTATCGGGATCGGCCATCAGGTCTCCCGTGGGGTGCGTGGCGGTGCAATTGTTGATATGGATGCGGCCGAAGAGGCTATCCGCGTTGCCGTTGATGCGGCGGAGCGTATGGCAGGCGCCACGGTGCGGGACGTTCTCGTGACCGTTGCCTGTGGTGAACCTAAGAGCCAGACGATTGCGGTCCAAGCGCCGATCCCTTCTCGTGAAGTGCAGGATGACGACTTAACGCGTCTGGTGGCATATGGTCAAAGCAAGTACATGCCTGAAGGCCGGGATGTTTTGCATGCCATTCCGATCAACTATTCGGTTGATGACAATCGGGGTATTCGCGATCCCCGCGGCATGTTTGGTGAAAAGGCCGGTGTTGAGCTGCATATGGTTAGTGTTCAACACGGACCCGTGCGCAATCTCGAGCTCTGTATTCAGCGATGCCACTTGAACGTCGCCGGCATGGTTGCAGCGCCTTATGCGAGCGGCCTTGCAGCACTTGTTGAAGATGAGATGGACCTCGGCGTCACTGTGATCGACATGGGTGGCGGAACAACTTCGTTGGCAGTCTTCTTTGAAGGTCAGATGGTCTATTGCGATGCGGTGCCGGTTGGCGGCCAGCATATTACGAATGATATTGCGCGGGGCCTTTCGACACCTATTGCGCATGCTGAACGGATGAAAACTCTTTATGGATCTGCGCTTGCGAGCCCATCGGATGAGCGCGAACTGATCGACGTGCCACAGGTAGGTGAAACAGATCACTCATCACCCAATCATATTCCGCGATCTATTTTGACGGGTATTATTCAGCCCCGTCTCGAGGAGACGCTGGAGCTTGTACGGGATCGACTTGCTAAAAGCGGCTTTGATCGTGTGGCAGGGCAGCGGGTGGTCCTCACTGGCGGTGGCGCGCAGCTCAGCGGTGCCCGCGAGCACACGGCGCGCATTCTCAATAAGAAAGTCCGGGTTGGACAACCTGTCCGATATATGGGCTTGGCAGAGGCAACGGGCGGGCCGGCTTTCTCAGCCGCCGCGGGCCTTGCATCCTATTCTCAGTTGGCTCCACTCACGATTAATTCGGACCCAGCTTTGGACGTTCCTGAAAACACTGGCCAATGGCGGCGCATTGGGCGGTGGTTGAAGGAGAATTTTTGATGATCGGGCTTGGCAGCACGCATAAAGGTTCTGTGTTGTCTAAGCCGACTTTGACGGCGAGGTCGATCATCGGTGTGCTGGAAGATGCGGCAATTGACCAGCGCGCCAATCGGAGCATTCCGCTCCAACAGAAATGGGCCAGGAGTAAGCCTGTTTCTTCGACCTCGATTACGACCCACGATTTGCTCCTAGGAGGCTTACATGAGCATCAATCTGACGGTTCCACAGGCAACTGAACTGAAACCGCGTATTACTGTATTTGGCGTCGGCGGCGCTGGCGGCAATGCGGTCAACAATATGATCGATTCCGGACTCGAAGGTGTTGAGTTTGTTGTGGCGAATACGGACGCGCAATCTCTCACCATGTCTTCGGCCGAGCGGCGCATTCAACTTGGCGCGGCGATCACCCAAGGTCTCGGCGCGGGATCACGCCCCGAGGTTGGCTGTGCGGCGGCGGAAGAAGCCCTTGGCGAGCTTTCCGAGAGTCTTGAAGACAGCCATATGGTCTTCATCACAGCCGGCATGGGTGGCGGCACCGGAACAGGTGCTGCGCCAGTGATTGCGCGTACTGCACGGGAAAAAGGCATTCTGACAGTCGGCGTTGTGACCAAGCCCTTCCAGTTTGAAGGTGCGCGGCGGGCACGTCTCGCAGATGAGGGCATCGCTGAGCTTTCCAAGTTCGTTGATACGCTCATCATTATCCCTAACCAGAACCTCTTCCGGATCGCAAATGAAAGAACGACGTTTGCAGAAGCCTTCTCTATGGCTGATGAGGTTCTGCATTCCGGCGTCGCTGGCATTACCGATCTTATGGTCAAGCCAGGCCTGATCAATCTCGACTTTGCCGACGTTCGCACTGTGATGAACGAAATGGGTAAAGCCATGATGGGGACGGGCGAAGCGGAAGGTGAGAAGCGCGCGGTTGAGGCTGCAGAAGCTGCCATCTCCAACCCACTGCTTGATGAAGTATCGATGAAGGGTGCTCGTGGCGTTCTCATCAACATCACCGGCGGTATGGATCTTACTCTGTATGAAGTTGATGAAGCGGCAAACCGCATCCGTTCTGAAGTTGATCCAGACGCGAACATCATTGTTGGGTCCACGTTTGACTCATCTCTCGACGGCAGTATGCGGGTTTCTGTTGTCGCAACGGGTATTGATGTAGAGCAGGCTGAACAACCAGTGCCGGAAACGGAAAAAATCACGATGCTGCGTCCTGGACGACGCATGTCAGCTGAAGAAACACCTGCTGAAGCTGAAGTTGCAGAAGTGGTTGCTGAGGCAGAGCCGGTTGAAGTGCAAGCGCCAGCACCTGCGCAGGCAGAAGCTGAACTCGCGCTGGAAGCTCCTCTACCGGCGGATTTTGACCCAGCCGCATATGAGGCTGAAGTTATCATCCCCAAACAGGAGCCGGTTGCAGAACCAGAACCTGTTCAGGCAAGTCTGTCAGCAGAAGCTGAGCCGAACCGACCCTTTATTCCGGCAGGTCTCAATCGGGTGGAAGCGCGATCCAGCGAACTTCCTTCTTTCCTCGGTGCTCGTCCGGAGCCAGTTGCGAGGCAAGCTGCGCCGGCACGAGGTCCCTCTTTGTTTGAGCGATTGACGGGGCGGTCTAAGACTGTACCTGAGACACGCCAAGCACCGGTTGTGCCGCGCGAGGCAGTTCAACCAGCTCAACAAATGCCAGTCCAATCTGCTCCAGATCAGCCAGCGCCTCAGCGTGCGGTCGCTCCTGAACCTCAGCCTCAACCGACGCCTGAAGCTCAGCAGCAGCAACCAGCCCCGCAGGCAAAAGCGGATGACGGAATGGTGGCATCGTCGTTCGAAGAGGATCAATTGGAGATCCCAACCTTCTTGCGGCGTCAGGCAAACTAAAAACTTCGCCTGCGAGCTTGAAACAAAAGAGGGCTGACGCTATCTGTCGGCCCTATTTTTGTTTTTATTTTCAATGGCTTACAAGTCTTTCCCATGCGTAACAAACTGTAAGAAAGAGTTATTTGAGAAGGGTTCGCGACTTTTGTTAGAAGAATAGTCAGATCAGTCCTAATGGACGGGTCTTTGACATGTCTCTGGGGGAGAGGCGTGCAGACACCAGATAGAAGCCCGGCAGAATTGGGGCGCTCCACCGAAACGTCAGTTTGTTTGGGTGGTTTATGGGGAACGGACAGTGCGGAATACTGACCACGACACGTTTGCGGAACCGGTGAATACCGGAGGTGGATCTACCTTCAACAAGTTGCGATTGGCGCATTCCAGCGACAGTCCTGCTGTTGGAACCGATGCGTTGCGGCAAACGACCATTGCTAAATCGATTACGATGGACGGCATCGGGCTCCATAAGGGTACGCTTGTGCGTCTTGTGTTGACGCCCGCGGATGCAGACACGGGCATCGTATTTCGCCGGACAGACCTTGAAACAACTGACCGGGCGATCACAGACATACCGGCGCGTTATGACTTCGTTACAGACGCCACGATGTGCACAACAATCGGCAATGCCGCTGGAACGAAAGTCGCAACAATTGAGCATCTGATGGCCGCTGTTTCGGCTCTTCAGATCGACAATCTGTTGATTGAGGTAGATGCCGAAGAAGTGCCTGTTATGGATGGTAGTTCAGACGCTTTTATCGCATTGCTTGACCAGGCGGGGCAGAAGACTCTTGGTGCACCACGCCAGTTTATCCGTGTTTTGGAGCCGATCGCTTTAGAGGACGGTCTGCGTCGCGGAACCTTACATCCTTGCAATGATGGCTTGCGAATTGAGCTTAGTATTGATTTTGACAATCAGGTTATTGGGAAGCAGGACCTGGCTCTGACCATTTCTCCTGACAGCTTCCGGCGGGAATTGTCCCGGTCGCGCACCTTTGGCTTTTTGAAAGATGTCGAATTGCTTCGGTCTTTGGGGCTTGCGAAGGGTGCGACCCTCGAGAACGCCGTGGTCCTAGACGGTGAAGAAGTGTTGAATGATGGTGGGCTTCGGTCTCCTGATGAATTTGTTCGTCACAAAGCCCTTGATGCAGTCGGTGATCTGGCGTTGGCCGGGGCACCTATTCTAGGGTGCTACAATGCGAGTCGGGCAGGGCATGCCTTCAATAATCAGGTGCTGCACGCGCTTTTTGCCAACCCTGATTCCTGGGAATATGTCACATGTGACGGGACGGTTGATGTGATGGCGGACGTCCCAAGGATGATGGTCTCCGCAGATTGAGCACAGTGGGCGTTTTTGGCGCCGATTTCAGAAATTTGACCGGCTTGGGACCCTCTCAAGCCGGCTTTTTATCGCCTGATAGGGATTAGGCGCTCTATGGTATGTGCTCAAGGGTTGATATAGTGCCGTCTTTCCGGAGGAATTCCGGCGAGGCTGAATGTGCAGGAGCGATGGCTTGATGAGTAGAGGCAGTGTGGCGGGAATTGGACCCAATTGGGTGAAACAGCTTTGGCGAGGTCCGTTGTTGATTGTGCTGGGTGCTACGCTCGTCCTGGGCGCTTGTTCTGGGGATGACGACGCTGAGATTGTTTATAATGAGCGTCCGGTCGAGCAGATCTACAACAAAGCACTGAACTTGCTTGAGGTTAACAAATTCCGCCTGGCAGCAGCGGAGTTTGATGAAGTAGAACGTCAGCATCCCTATTCCCAGTGGGCGCGTCGAGCGATGCTTATGGCGTCCTACTGTTATTATCAGACGAATGATTATGACTCGGCGATCTTGAGTGCTCAGCGGTTTATTGCCCTGCACCCTGGGAACAAAGATGCGGCTTATGCCCACTATTTAATGGGAATCAGTTTCTATGAACAGATCTCAGATGTAGGGCGCGATCAGGGGATGACGCAAAGTGCCCTCGCCACACTCTCGGAAGTCGTTAGACGCTTTCCAGAAACTGAATATGCAAGAGATGCGCGGCTCAAGATTGACCTTACCTTTGACCACCTTGCAGGTAAGGAGATGGAGATCGGGCGTTACTATCTCAACCAGCAGTCCTACGTAGCAGCAATAAACCGGTTTCGGTCCGTAATCGTGACGTATCAGACAACCACGCATGTGCCAGAGGCGCTTCACAGGTTGACCGAATCCTACCTTTCTTTAGGTGTGGTGACAGAAGCTCAGACGGCTGCGGCCATTCTTGGACATAACTTTCCGGGAAGCGATTGGTACGAAGACAGTTATGCTCTCTTGTCTGGGAATGATCTTGAGCCCAGAGAAAATCAGGACTCCTGGATGAGCAAAGCCTGGAATTCTGTCTTCTAGGAGCGCTTATGCTTTCTGCGCTTTCAATTCGCGATATTGTGCTGATCGACAAGCTGGATCTCCCGTTAGAGAGTGGTCTTTGCACGCTTACTGGCGAGACGGGCGCGGGGAAATCCATTCTCCTGGACGCGTTGGGGTTGGCGACAGGCGGGCGCGCGGACGGTGGATTGGTCGCACACGGTGCTGACAAAGGTTCGGTCACGGCGGTGTTTGACCTTGATCCAAAACACCCAGCCTTTGGCATTCTATCGGAAAACGATATTGAAGCTGATGAAGGCATTATCCTTCGCCGTGTTCAAACGAAAGATGGGCGTACCCGTGCTTTTGTGAATGATCAATTGGTGAGTGTCGGTCTTTTGCGGACCATTGGCGACACGCTTATTGAGATTCATGGACAACATGACGAACGGGGCCTGCTGGACGAGACTGGGCATCGGACTCTTCTGGATGCGTATGGAAGCCTCGAGCGGCCTCTGCGTGTTGTGCGTGAAACCTGGACGCACCTCACAGAGGCAAGATCGGCACTTGATGCACATCGGACGGCTCTCGCTAAAGCCGCCGCCGATCAGGATTTTCTGACACATGCCGTTGCAGAGCTTGATGAGCTGAACCCTGAGGAGGGGGAAGAGGAGAGCCTTGCGGCGGAGCGGACGTTGATGATGCATTCTGAGAAGATTGCGGATGATGTGGTAGAGGCGGAAGCGGCACTTTCGGGCGACAAGGGTCTTGAAGCGCGTATCAATTTGGCGCTCCGGCGGCTGGAGCGAGCTAAAGAACAAGCTGGGGGGCGCTTGGATGGCGTGATCGCGGCTCTCGACCGGACACTGAATGAAGCTGCTGATGCGCGCGATCAGTTGGCGGATGCGGTGCGAACGCTGGAATTCGATCCCAATCGCCTGGATGCAGCGGAAACCCGCCTCTTTGCGCTCCGTGCGGCAGCCCGAAAATATGATGTGTCTGTCGAAGCCCTGCCGGAACTTGCAGACCGAATGCGGAATGAACTTGAGGGCATTGAAGCTGGCGAAACGCGCACGGTGGAGCTTGAGCAAGCGCTTGCAGGTGCGGAAACTGCCTATGCGGCCGCTGCTGGTGCTTTATCGGACGGTCGGTTAAAAGCGGCAATGCGGCTTGATAAGTCGGTTGCGAAGGAACTGATCCCGCTCAAACTCGACAAGGCTACTTTTCGCACACAGGTGACCCAGGTTGATTTGCACCATGCCGGTCCAGAGGGTGTCGACAAGGTTGCCTTTCTCATCTCAACGAACCCTGGAGCTCCGCTGGGGCCATTGATTAAGATTGCATCGGGTGGGGAGTTGTCGCGTTTTATTTTGGCGCTCAAGGTGTCTTTGACATCCACAAGTTCCGCAACGACGCTCATTTTCGACGAAGTAGACGCAGGCGTGGGCGGCGCTGTGGCGGAAGCTGTGGGCAAGCGTCTCGCCGAGTTGGCAAAATCGCTGCAGGTTTTGGTGGTGACGCATTCGCCGCAAGTCGCGGCGAGGGCAGCTAAGCATTTCCTGATCAGCAAGGGTGGCAACGGCAAGGCTGCGAAGTCAGCGCCGGTCGTCACGCGTGTTGAACCTTTGGATGATGGCTCCCGCCGGGAAGAAATTGCTCGCATGCTTTCTGGTGCGACGGTGACCGAGGAAGCGCGTGCTGCCGCCGATCAGTTGATCGAAGGCACGCATTGATGGCTGCCAAGAAAGGCAAGCCTGTGGAGGCGCTCAGCGAAAAGGAAGCAGCAAAAGAACTCGCGCAGCTGGCGCAGGCGATTGCGGAGCATGACCAACGCTATCACCAGGAAGATCAGCCAAGCATCAGTGACGCTGAGTATGACGCGCTGCGGGCGCGAAACCTGGAAATCGAAACTTTTTTTCCTGACCTTGTGCGACCAGATAGTCCGTCTCTACGTGTAGGTGCTGCGCCGTCTGACAAATTTGAGAAGATTGAGCATGAAGTGGCCATGTTGTCGCTTGGGAATGCGTTTTCTGATGATGATGTCGTTGATTTCTGTCAGCGCGTTCGCCGTTTTCTCGGTTTGGGAGAGGAAGATCTGGCGGTCACCGCGGAGCCCAAAATCGACGGTCTCTCAGCGGCACTCAGGTATGAGAAAGGCCAGCTGGTTCAGGCAGCCACCCGCGGCGACGGACGTGTTGGTGAAGACATCACTGCCAACGTGCGGACCATCAAAGATATTCCTCTGTCGCTTAATGCGAAGAATGTTCCTGATGTGATCGAGGTGCGTGGCGAAGTCTATATGAGCCATGCGGATTTCACGCGCTTGAATGAACGTCAGCTTGAGGCGGGGAAAGATCCATTTGCCAACCCGCGTAACGCGGCGGCGGGATCTCTTCGTCAGCTGGACTCGCGGATTACCGCCTCACGACCGCTGCGGTTTTTCGCCTATGCCTGGGGCGCGGCGAGCGCCCTGCCAGATGAGACCCAACTTGGTGTAGTCGCGTCGTTCAGAGAGTGGGGCTTTGCAACGAACCCCTTGATGGCGCGGTGCGCCACGGTGGAGGAACTGCTGGAAACCTATCGAGCAATCGAAGCGCAACGTGCGACGCTCGGCTATGACATTGATGGTGTTGTGTACAAGGTGGACCGCCTCGACTGGCAAGAGCGCCTGGGTTTTGTCTCGCGCAGCCCCCGGTGGGCGATTGCGCACAAATTCCCAGCGGAACAGGCTTCCACCCTTCTGGAAGGTATCGATATTCAGGTCGGGCGGACCGGGTCTTTGACCCCCGTCGCCCGGTTGAAGCCGGTCACGGTGGGTGGGGTGGTTGTCTCAAACGCGACACTTCACAATGAGGAAGAGTTGGCGCGTAAGGATGTTCGCGTAGGCGACACAGTGGTTGTACAACGCGCAGGCGACGTGATCCCGCAGGTTGTCAGTGTTGTGCTGGAAAAACGGCCAAAAGGGGCGAAGCCTTTTGACTACCCGACGGTCTGTCCAGAATGCGGCAGTCATGCGGTTCGCGAGCTCAATGAAAAGACAGGTAAGGAGGACGTCGTCCGCCGGTGCACCGGGGGGTTGATTTGTCCGGCACAGAGCATTGAACGCCTTAAGCATTTTGTTTCGCGAAATGCGCTCGATATTGAGGGACTGGGTAACAAACAGGTGGAAGCGTTTTACAAAGAAGGGTTGATCAAAAGCCCGGCCGACATCTTCACTCTGGAAGACAGGGACGCTGCGTCGCTCAAAAAGCTCAAAGATCGGGAGGGGTGGGGCGCGACGTCGGTCAAAAACCTCTTCGTGGCGATTGATGAGCGGCGCCACGTTGATTTTGACCGCCTGCTGTTCGGGCTGGGCATTCGCCACATTGGCGAAACAACGGCGCGGGTTCTCGCGCGAACCTATCATGATCTCGATACATTTCTTGAGGCGATGAAGTCCATGACGAGTTCGGAGAGTGAAGCCTATCAGGACCTGATTGCGATTGACGGGATCGGCGAGACAGTGGCGGACGCTTTGATGGATTTCTTCCAGGAAGCGCACAATATTGAGGCTATTGACGCTTTGCGGGCGGCTGGACTCAATCCAACTCCTTTGGAAGCACAGGACACTGGGTCACCTGTGGCAGGCAAGACTGTGGTGTTTACCGGGTCGCTTGAAAAGATGACCCGGTCTGAAGCGAAAGCGCGGGCGGAAGGTCTGGGCGCCAAAGTGTCCGGGTCAGTGTCAAAGAAAACGGATCTATTGGTGGCGGGGCCTGGTGCTGGATCGAAGCTCAAGAAGGCTGAAGAACTGGGTATCGAAACACTCACTGAAGACGAGTGGCTGGCGCTCGTTGAGGGAGCTTAAAGGCCCTCCTCAGATAGCTTGCGTCGCTTCTTCGAGCCAGATGTTTTCTTCTGCACTGAGCGCTGGGGCTACTTTTGCGCGCACGTCTAAATGATAGGCATTGAGCCACTTTTTTTCATCTTCAGTCAGAAGGTTTGGCTCAACGAGCGACAGATCGATGGGCGCCAGGGTCACGGTTTCAAATCCCATCATGTCACGTTCGCCGCCCTGAATGGGAGCGGGTGGTGTAACAACGAGCAGGTTCTCAATGCGAATGCCGAAGGCGTCGGTTTTATAGTAACCCGGCTCATTTGAAACGATCATGCCGGGATCAAGCGGCACATGGCCCGCCTTGGAAATGCGCTGTGGGCCTTCATGCACGGAAAGGTAGGAGCCTACGCCATGTCCTGTGCCGTGGTCGAAATCGAGACCTGCCTGCCAGAGCGCCATGCGGGCAAGCGCGTCCAGCTGGGCCCCGGATGTTCCCTTAGGGAAGCGGGCAGCGGCAAGGCCAATATGGCCTTTAAGGACCCGCGTGAAACGGTCCTTCATCTCTTGCGTTGGCGTTCCAATGGCAATGGTGCGTGTCACGTCCGTCGTGCCGTCGAGATACTGAGCACCGGAGTCGACGAGATAGAGCTCGCCTTGCCCAAGTGCACGGTCTGTGTCGGTTGTGACGCGATAGTGCACAATGGCGCCGTTGGGGCCGGCACCTGAAATTGTGTCGAAACTTACTTCTTTGAGGGCGCCTGTTTCCTGGCGAAACTCTTCGAGTTGTTTAGCGGCAGATATCTCAGTGACCTTGCCACCCGGTGTCTCCCGCTCTAACCAGGCGAGGAAACGACTGAGGGCCTGGCCATCGCGAACATGAGCGGCGCGCGTTCCGGCGACCTCAGTTTCGTTTTTTCGGGCTTTGGGGAGTTCGCAGAGATCGGCCCCCTGCTTGAGCGTGGCGCCAGCCTTTGTAAGGCGCGTCGCTATCCAATCGCTGCAAGTGGCTGGATCTATCCTAACTTCGCGTCCCCAGGTCCCCAACTTGTCGAGGATTGGTCCGAACTCTTCTGGTGGAAGCAAGGTGACGACATTGCCCAGATGGGCACGGGTCTCTGCGGAGATTTTGTCCTCATGGACGAAAAGCTCTGCGTGGCCTTCCTCATACACAATCGCAAAAGAAAGCGGCAAGGGGGAGTGCGCGACGTCGCCGCCGCGAATATTGAACAGCCAGGCAATGCTGTCGGGCATGGTCACAATGGACGCGTCCGCATCCGATGATTGAAGCTCACTGGTGATCGCAGCAAGTTTCTCAGCAGCAGGGGTTCCTGCATAGGCCAGGTCGTGGGGCTGGACTGGCGCTTTAGGCATTTCTGGCTGATCGTCCCAGATCGCGTCGACGATATTGTCCTCAACGGCGACGAGTTCGCCGCCCGCCTTGTCCGTCGCTTGCTTAAGCCGTTTGACGCTCTCTACGGTGTGCAGCCAGGGGTCGTAGGCGAGCTTTGCGCCTGCCAGGAGGTTTTCCTCCACCCATTGCGCAGGCGGCATGCCCATCAGGGATTGAGGCTCAAATATATCGATGTCGACTTGATAGCGTACCTGAAGTGTGTAGCGACCGTCGATGAAGATCGCCGCTTTGTCCTGAAGCACGATGGCAAGTCCTGCGGACCCGGAGAAGCCAGTGAGCCAGCGCAGGCGTTCTGCATGTGGGGGGACATACTCCCCCTGATGCTCATCGGCGCGGGGAATGATAAAGCCATCGAGACCGCGGGCTTTCAGCTCGGCGCGGAGTTTTTCTGCACGGCCGGCACCCAATGTCGGGTCGGCCACATCGTCATAGGTCTGAAACATGGGCGTATCTTAGCGGTCTCGTGGATTTGTGGGTAGAGCTGTGGCGATCAAAGATTTGTTGTCCACCAGGTGCTGGCAGGGGCGAGGCCTGCTGCGCTGAGGACACCAGCTTTGTCCTGATGCGCAACAGGAGAGATGGACAAGCATTGTTTCGCGCCTTTCTTCTTGATGAGAGCGAGAGCTTCTATCAGCAGTTCGGCCCCGACATTGGGCCAAAGCGTATCTTCTGCAACACAGAAGTCGTCGATCAAATAGGTCAGACCTGGGTCGTAGACCGGTGGTGAGGGTTGGGGAAAGGCGATTAGAAAGCCGTTGATCTGGGTGCCCTCTATGCTGACAAGTGCCACTACACCTTCACCAGCGACCAGAATAGAAAACCATTCGTTGGTCTGGCCTGCGGTATCTTCAGCCCGTCGCCACATGGTGGGTTGCCAGGCTGCCAGTCGTTGTCGCTCCGCTTCTATCAGGGATGTCATCTGTGGCACATCATTGACTGTGGCCGGGCGAATTGTCATGGCAAGCTCTGAGTAGTGGACCATTTCTGGTATCGTGGCTGATTACCTGATCCCTGTCATCCTCTCATGCGTAGGGTGACCCATTCGTCGATGCGCAGTCGGTCGAGAAGGAAAAGGCCCTGGCCACGGTAGGCTGATAGGACCATTTGTTCCTGTTCGTGGAGGATGCCTGACAGGATCAGGGTTCCACCGCGTGCGAGTTGTTGTTCAACATCCGGTGCCATATGCGCGAGGGGGCCGGCCAATATGTTCGCGATGAGGAGATCGTACGGGCCTTGTGCTCTCAGATCCGGATGATTGGTTCCTTTGGCGGTGACCGTCTTGATAAGGGGATGAACCTTGTTCACGCGCGCATTTTCTCGGGTCACTCGTGTCGCAACGGGATCAATGTCGCTGGCGATGATCTGTCGACCGGTCAGTTTGGCGGCGGCGATAGCGAGTAGGCCGGTGCCGCACCCGAGATCCAGCACCCGTGCAGGTGTCTGCCGCTGACACTCCTTTTCAATGAATTTGAGACAGCCGAGCGTCGTGCCGTGATGTCCGGTGCCAAAGGCTTCGCCTGCATCGACCAGAAGGGGGAGGCGTGCAGTGGGGCATTTATCTGCGTCATGTGCGCCGTGCACGAAGAAGCGGTCAGTTTCGATCGGTGCCAGGCCCTCCAGTGATTTGGCGACCCAGTTAATGTCTGGCAGGGCCTCTACCGTGACCGTGGGCATGGTCAGCTCTAGCTCGTCTGCCAGAGGCCGGATGATCTTTTCAATCTGTGCTGCGTCGGGCTCTTCTTCGTAGTAGGCCTCAACCGACCATGAGACATGTTCTTCAACCTCCGCCGTGGCAACGGCCTGAGCGTCCGGGTAGAAGGCGTCCGACAAAAGGGTGGCAAAGGCATCGGCGTCAGCGACCGGTGTTGTAAACGAAACTTTCCAAACTTGGTTTGTCGTATGACCGGGGCTCATGTTGCGCTCCTGACAGCGTGGGTGTCAGGCATGGCGCTCTACAAATGTGTCGATGACTTTTTTGCGGCCTGAATGTTCGAAATCTACGGTGAGTTTATTGCCATCAATTTCGGCTACGTGTCCGTAGCCAAATTTTTGGTGGAAGACACGTTCGCCTACATCGTAGCTGGAAGCGGCTGGGTCGGACGTGGCAACGAGCTCCGCGTGGCCCTCCAAGTCCGGAGCACGGGTCTTCATTGCGCCGCTGCGGGCATTGGCTTGCGCGCGTTGCCAGCCAGGGCCGCCATAATTGCTCTGGGAAAACTCATGGTCAAAACGACTTTGGGAGAAAGAGCCATAGCCGCCAAAATTCGTATCCCCTTCCACGACGTCTACATGATCCTTGGGAAGTTCGTCCACAAAACGGGAGGGGAGGGATGATTGCCAGAGATTGTGTATTCGCCGGTTTGAGGCAAAGGAGATGCGGGCGCTTTTCTTGGCCCGCGTAATGCCGACATAAGCGAGGCGGCGTTCTTCTTCGAGGCCTGCGAGGCCGCTTTCGTCGAGCGACCGCTGGTGGGGGAAAAGGCCTTCTTCCCAACCAGGTAAGAATACTGTGTCGAATTCCAGTCCTTTAGCAGAGTGGAGGGTCATGAGATTGACCTTGTCTACTGTATCGGCTTGTTCGATCTCCATAACGAGCGAAATGTGTTCCAGATAGCCTGCCAGATTCTCGAAATGCTCCATGGAACGCACGAGTTCCTTCAGATTGTCCAGACGGCCGGGCGCATCGGCGGAGCGGTCATTCTGCCACATCTCTGTGTAGCCGCTTTCATCAAGGATCGTTTCTGCCAGCTCAATATGGCCCATGCCGGGCATCAGAGCGCGCCAGCGATCCACCATCTCAATAAAGTCTCTGAGATTGCGGCGGGCTGGTTGGCGCAGCTCTTCTGTTTCTATGAGGAGGCGCGCTGCACGGCTCAGCGAAATGCCTTGCTGTCGGGCGAGCTGATGGAGGGTCTGGAGGGCCTTGTCGCCGAGCCCCCGCTTCGGCTTGTTCATGATGCGCTCGAAGGCGAGATCGTCATCGGGCTGGGCAACCAGGCGCAGATAGGCGTTCGCGTCGCGCACTTCCATGCGTTCATAGAAGCGCGGTCCGCCGACCACCCGATAGGGGAGGCCCAGATTGATGAAACGGTCTTCAAATTCCCGCATCTGGAAAGAGGCGCGGACAAGGATGGCCGTCTCTCGGAGCAAGTGCCCATCGCGTTGCAATTGTTCGATATCTTCGCCGATAACTCGGGCCTCTTCTTCGCCATCCCAAAGGCCGCGCAAGGTGACCTTTTCGCCTTCGTTCATTTCTGTCCAAAGGGTTTTGCCAAGCCTGCTTTCGTTTGCCGTGATCAGCCCAGATGCGGCACCCAGAATATGAGGTGTGGAGCGGTAGTTCTGTTCCAGGCGGATCACTTTGGCGCCTGGGAAGTCCTGCTCAAAGCGCAGGATGTTATCCACCTCTGCGCCGCGCCAGCCATAGATGGACTGATCATCATCACCAACGCAGCAAATGTTTTTGTGTTTCTGCGCAAGGAGCCGGAGCCAGAGATATTGTGCGACGTTTGTGTCCTGATACTCATCCACCAGCATGTACTTAAAGCGATCCTGATAATCGCTCAGGACTTCAGGATTTTCCTGGAAGAGCCGAAGGCATTCCAGAAGGAGATCTCCGAAGTCAGCTGCATTCAGGATTTTCAGGCGTTCCTGATAGGCAGCGTAGAGGCTCGCGCCTTTGCCATTGCCAAAATGTTCAGCGTCACCTGCTGGGACTTTGTCCGGTGTCAGGCCTCTGTTCTTCCAACCGTCAATATGGGCAGCCAGCTGACGTGCCGGCCAGCGCTTCTCGTCAATGCCTTCCGCTTTGATGAGCTGTTTTAGAAGACGGTGCTGGTCGTCCATGTCGAGGATGGTGAAGTCTGAGCGGAGGCCCACAAGTTCGGCATGACGTCGCAGAATTTTCGCGCCGATTGAGTGAAAGGTTCCGAGCCAGGGCATGCCTTCAACAACACCACCGATAAGAGAACCGATGCGATGCTGCATTTCCTTCGCCGCTTTGTTGGTGAAGGTCACCGCTAGGATCTGTCCGGGCCAGGCTTTGCGGGTTGAGAGAGCGTGGGCGAGGCGTGTCGTCAGCACGCGGGTTTTGCCCGTTCCGGCACCAGCGAGCACCAGCACCGGGCCGTCGAGGGCCTCAATCGCTTCCTGCTGAGCCTCGTTCAGACCACGCAGATAGGGCGGACGCATGCCACCCATGGCCTGGGCGCTCAATGAGCGGGCCGTCTCCTCTTCCGGGATGTCTCCCAGATCAAATGGGTCCGAATCTGACATGATGGGCTCAAGATAAGCATTTAGAGGCACGGGCACTAGGTGTCCGGGGTGCTGATCTCATTATGAAATTACTATTTTAGTGATGTTCTTCACGGGATGCAGCGATCAGGCCGTCTGCGAGTGCTTTGAGGGCTGCAACGCGGGTGATGCGACCAACAGCTGAGTCTTTCTTCCCTGGCTCACAGACGGGCAGATGTTCCAGATCGTGCGCATCCATCAGATCGAGCGCCTGGTTGAGGCGGTCATAAGGGTATATCCGAATGGATTCTGCGGCGGCTGTGAGCAATCTCGGCGCATCCTCAGAATAGGGGTGAGCCTGGTCAAACCGGGTCATCACATCGCGGACATGAATGTTCATCATCACCCGCCGGTGGGGGCCATCGTGGATGTGAACCTCCCGCTGCTCCAGCTGCCAGTGGAAGAAGCTCTTGCCGATGGTTGCCTGTGTCAGCGCAGTGGCGATGGCATTGGCAAGCAGGAGGGCAATGGTGACCTCATAGTCGCCGGTTAGCTCGAAAACGATGAGCGTTGTTGAGAGCGGTGCACCCAAGACAGCAGCAGCGACAGCGCCCATGCCGACAATGGCATAAAGGCCGTGGGCTGACGCCATGCCCGGGAATATATAGGCAGCCATTATGCCGAAGGCGCCGCCCGCCATCGCACCGAGATATAGCGATGGCGAAAAGACCCCACCCCCAAAACGGCTCGCCAGGGTCACGGCGGTTGCTATGGTCTTTGCGATCAGCAGTGCGATCAGGAAGGGGAGCGTGTAACTTTGCTTCAGCGCATTGTCGGTGGCTTCGTAACCGACGCCCAACACCTCAGGCACCATGAGGGCTATCAGGCCTACAATGACACCCCCTAAGACAGGTCGGAGCCAGACCGGCATCTCAACGGCACGTGCGACCTTGTCTGCATAAATAACAGAAGCCATGAAGCTGATTGCCACAAGTGCGGCAATAATGCCGAGGAGAGCAAAGGCCGGGAACTCAAAGTAGGAGGCGATGGAATAGTTCGGCAGGGTAAATGCCGGGAAGTTGCCTAAGTGAAACCGGGCGATAGATGTTGCGGCGACCGATGCGATTGACACGGGTACAAAGGCGCGTAGCGCGTAATGCCCAAGAATGATTTCGTGAGCGAACAGAACTCCTGCAATCGGCGCATTGAATGACGCGGTTACCGCGCCAGCAACACCACACGCCAGCAAGATGCGGCCCCATTCCGGGTTGAATTTGAAACGCTCAGCCACATAGGCGGAAATAGTGGCGCCTAAATGAACGGCGGGACCTTCCCGGCCGGCGCTGGCGCCACCACCCAATGAGATGGCTGTGAGGATTGAGGAGTAGATGCCTGTTTTGAGGGGCATGCGACCGGCTTTCAGGGCGGCGGCCTCAATGACATCGGAAACGCTTTCGGTCCTGTTGAGCGGCATGAGATATTTGATGCCGAGGCCCACAATGAGGCCTGCCCCTATGGGCCCTGCCATTAAAAGCCACCAGGGAACACCAGCGGCTGCACTTGCCGTGCCCTCATCAAAGGTGCCGATCCAGATCCACTGCGCACCGGCGATGGCCATGCGGAATAGGATGGTGGCATAGGCGGCTGCGATGCCAAGCGCTGCCGCAAGCACCCATCCGGTCAAGCTCCGTGACTCCCAGAACTCGCGCCAGTTTTCTTCAATCGGGCGGTCTATGACTGCCTCGAATATTCTGGCGAGGAGTTTAACGAGTTTGGATAGAAGGGATTTCATTTGCAGCGGCCGATCGATCCTTCGGCGCAAATCCGCGTGCCGTCTGTCCATGTCGCTCCAGTCAGATCAGCATTCAACAAGTCGGTTTGGTCCAGCAGCGCGCCTGTAAAGTTAGCGCCTCTCAGATTTGCTCTGAAAAGACGTGTTCTGCGGAGATTGCTTTCCGAAAGATCCGCGCCCTCAAGATTCGCCTTGGTCATGTCCGCCTTGCGCAGGTTCGCCCCTACAAAACTTGCGCCACTCAGCTCTGCATCAACAAATTTGGCGTCTCTTGCATCCGCGCCATTGAAGATTGTGCGGGACAGGTCCGCTCGCTGAAGCCTTGTATCGACCAGCTTAGCGTCGGTCAGATCACTATCTGTAAAATTGGATTCTTCCAGGAAACACCGAGACCAATCCACGCCCGGTGCTGGAACGGCAGAACAATCTGCGAAGGCAAGGGCGGTCGTCGGAGATCCCAAGAGACAGAAAGCGAGTATGGCAAGCAGCTGTCGCATCAGGCTGTTTGCTCCTTCTTGCGTCGGATACCAATCACGCGTCCTGCCTGCTCTGGCTGATCAAGGGACTTGTGATCCTTCATGATCGCCGCGGCGACTTCTTGAACACTTCCTGGCATTGGTGCTGCTCGTCGAGATTTCATGTCTACGTGAATGGCCATCTGTTCGGATGTGGCGGCGAGATACCCCTCGGTGGCGTGGTACATCCGGCCAAAGAGATGTAGTCGTTTTTCATCCCAATCCAACAGTTGGTAGGTGACCCGTACAGGTTCCCCTTCGCTGAGTTCATCGAGATAGGTGACATGGATTTCCGCAGTAAAGCAGGAGCCTTCGCCTTGTTTGGTATATTCCCAACCGATGCCCAGTTCGTTGAACAAGGCATCCAGCCCCTCGTCAAACAAGAGATTGTAATAGGCCATATTCATATGGCCATTCAGGTCTATCCAGTCGCTTTCCACTTTCCGCAGAGGGGCTTCAAAAGGCTCTGAATAGGGTCCGGGCATCGACAACTCCTTACAGTCACTCCCACACATGGAGGGCTTTTACCGATCATAGCCTGAGTGCCCACCCATGCCAAAGGCCGGAGCGGATCTGATTGTCATCATATTCCGTGTTAATGTGTCCTTATGGATGAGGTAGCGAGAATAAACTCTGACCAAGACCGCTTGGCGGGTGTGGTTTCAGATTTAGTGGCCCTGCTGGGCGACCGTCTTCAGCTGAGTGCCGCCATACGCGATGCTCATGGTCATGACGAGAGCTGGCATGAAACCCATGCGCCGGACGCAGTGGCGTTTGCCGCTTCGAGTGAGGAAGTTGCGCAGATCGTGCGGATTTGTGCTGCGGCCCAGGTGCCTGTCATCGCGTTTGGGACAGGTACATCTCTGGAAGGACAGGTGAGTGCGGTTCAGGGAGGGGTTACCATCGACCTGTCCCAGATGAATGACGTGCTTGAGGTTCATGCGGCAGACCTGGACTGCCGTGTTCAGGCTGGTGTCACCCGCAAACAGCTCAACGCCCATTTGAGAGACACGGGCCTGTTCTTTCCTATCGATCCAGGGGCTGATGCAAGTCTCGGTGGTATGGCAGCGACGCGCGCGTCGGGGACCAATGCTGTGCGGTACGGCACCATGCGGGACAGTGTGTTAAGTGTCACTGCGGTGCTAGCGACCGGCGAGACCGTCACGACAGGAGGCCGGGCGCGCAAGTCTGCCGCGGGGTACGACCTCACCCGTTTGCTGGTCGGGTCTGAAGGAACGTTGGGCATCATCACAGAGCTCACGCTGCGGCTTCAAGGAATACCGGAGGCGATTGCGGGGGGCATCTGCCCATTTGAGAGCCTTGATGGGGCCATCAATGCCGTGATTGAAACCATTCAGACAGGTTTGCCCGTGGCACGGATTGAGGTGTTGGATGAGGTTCAGGTTGCGGCCTGCAACGCTTATTCAAATTTGGACCTGCCAGAGAGCCCGATGCTGTTTCTGGAGTTTCACGGCACTGATGCGAGTGTCAAAGAACAGTCTGAGCGGTTTGCGGCGATTGCTTCGGAATATCGAGGTGGAGACTTTACCTGGACGACGCAGGCGGAAGACCGAACGCGGCTCTGGGAGGTGCGACACAACGCCTATTACGCGTCGCTGGCCCTGGAGCCGGGAAAAAAGGGCATGACAACAGATGTTTGTGTGCCGATTTCTAATCTGGCTCGGTGCCTTCGAGAGACCAAGGCAGACCTTGACGCTTCCTTCCTCACAGCTCCCATTGTCGGGCATGTGGGCGACGGAAATTTTCACACGATTATGCTGATTGACCCGGAGAACCGCCGGGATATGGCGGAAGCGCGGCGGCTGCATGATCGCATGGTGCGTCGCGCTTTGGCGCTTGAAGGGACCTGTACCGGTGAGCACGGGATCGGACTGGGGAAGATGGCCTTTCTTGAAGAAGAGATTGGTCAGGGCGTCGATATGATGCGGACTATCAAGCGGGCGCTGGATCCGCACAACATCCTCAACCCTGGAAAAATCGTTTCGCTCTGACTCAGACCTGCACCTTCGGTATCCATTTTTCGAGTGCTGCGCCGATTTCGTGGGGGCTGTCTTCCTGAATAAAGTGAATGCCGCGTACAGTGATCTCTTCCTGGTTTTTCCAGGATCGGACGAAGTCACGGACCTCGCCTTGGATCAAAGCGCCTGGTTCGGCATTTACGAAGAGTTTCGGCAGGTCGTTGGTCTGCAGCCATTCTGACAATTGTACGACCATGGCGTGCGTATCTTCCGGCTCACCATCGAAGGGGACTTCGCGGGGCCAGGTGAGGGTAGGGCGTCTGTCTTCGCCTGCGTTCAGATAGGGCTCGCGGTAGTGACCCATCTCTTCCTCAGTCATCTGTCGTAGAACAGATGCTGGCAGCACCTGTTCTACAAACATGTTCTGTTCGAGTACCAGCCAATCACCAAGACCTGATTTGAAAGACTTGAACATGATCCACGGAAACCAATCCATCTCAGAATAGGCGAAGGGCCGGGTGAACCCTTCCATGAAGCAAATGCCTTTGACCTTTTCCTCATTGCGACGCGCCCAGTCGAAGCCGAGCGCTGATCCCCAATCGTGGATGACCAGAGTGACGTTTTCTGTCACGCCGAGATTCTCCAGTAGAGCATCCAAATATTTCTGATGCTCAAAGAACCCGTAGCGGGCATCCGGGTCTTCGCCCTCGACGAATGGACGCTTGTCCGACCCACCCATGCCAATGAGATCCGGCGCGATGCAGCGGCCATAAGGTGCTGCGTAGGGCATGATGTTTCGCCAGAGGTAGGACGAGGTTGGATTGCCGTGGAGGAAGAGAATGGGATCGCCTTGGCCTATCGCCACGTAAGACATTTCTAGATCGAGGGCCTTGGCACGTTTTGATGGTAGGGGCTCTGCGCTGATGGTTTTTTCAGTCGCGTGGGCAGGGAGTGCTGTGGCGGCGCTTGCTGCGGCCCCTGCCGTTAAGATACCTCGGCGCGTGAGTTTGAAGTCCAGTGCCATGCGTTATCCCCCCAATTCTGGTCCAATTCGGGTTGCAAATTGCAACCTTCTAGCTTGATCAGAACAGGGAGGAGGAAAGGGGTCAAGTTGACTTGTTGATGCGCACGGGAATGTGAAGCCTTAGGGACTTAATCCGCGGATGAAGTTCTCGCAATGGAAGTCAATGACTGCATCTGGGTCGACGATTTCATCGGGGCCCACGGAATTCATCCATATCCCGTTCATTAACAATGGGAACATGAAGGCCGTTGCAGCGGCTCTTGCATCGCATTCACGAAATTCGCCCTCGTCGATGCCTCGGCGGATCATTTTTGCAATGTTTTCCAGACCCCGCTCAGGGACTTCCGTTCGGTAATAGTCCGTCAGGTCAGGGAAACGGCGGGCTTCTGAGATTACCAGCTTCAGAATGGCGCCCTGCTCAGAATGTGCAAACAAGCGCCCGACGCTTTGGGCCTTGAGACGCAGGAACTCAGATGCGGGGCCTTCGAACGCTTCGGCCTGGGCAATTGTCTGCTCAAGCATGGGGACAACTTTTTCGCGGATGAGGGCAAAAAACAGGTCTTCTTTGCTCTCAAAATAGAGATAGATCGTCGCCTTGGAGACGCCCGCCTTGTCCGCTACGTCTTCAAGGCGGGTTGCCTCGAAACCCCGGTCCCGAAAGAGCGCGATGGCGGCACTTAATATCTGTTTCGGCCGCTCATTATTCCGCTTGATGGCTTTCGGGTCGGATGAGGTCTCGACAAGTTTGAGATCCATGGCACGCTCCATCTTGCCGGAAAATACTGACTGGTCAGTCATATCCTGTCAAATAGGCTGAGCAAACGGCTTTATCAAGCTTTTGGCACCTGCGTTTCGGAAAGTATCGCCTCCCGGTCGCCATCCAGGGCGGGGGCAGCTGCGCGTTCTGAGGGATCAGGAAATGCTGAGAACTTGATTGGATTGCCTGGCATTTTGATCGGGCCAATGTCTGGATCGTTTGCCTGAATAACCATGTTTCTGGCGATTACCTGCGGGTCTTGCAGGACCTGTTCGACATTGTTTATTGGACCGCTGGGGATGCCAGCATCGTCTAGGACTGTGAGCCAATGCTCTGATGGCTGCGTCTTCAGTGTTTCTTCCATGGCTTCTGACAAAGCATCGACATTGTGGCGTCGCAAATCATTGTCAGCGAAGCGGTCATCATCAATAAGGTCCAACGCACCGATTGCTTTAGCCATGCGGGCAAACAGGATGTCATTCCCTGCAGCGATGACGATGTGGCGGTCGGCGGTTGCAAAGGCCTGGAAAGGAGCAATGGACGGATGTCGTGAGCCCAAGCGGCCTGGGATTTGGCCGGTGGCCAGATAGCGCGCAATCCCGTTTTCGAGGATTGCGACCTGGCAATCCAGCATTGCGACGTCAATGCGGGTCGCCTCTCCGGTTTTTTCGCGATGGTAAAGTGCTGAAGCAACACCAATCGCGGTGAACAGACCGGCACCAATGTCCCCAATGGAGGATCCCACCCGGGTCGGTGGATCTCCTTCGTGACCCGTCAGGCTCATGATGCCTCCCATGGCCTGCACCACCATGTCATAGGCGGGCCTTTTGCTATAGGGCCCGGTCTGGCCGAAGCCGCTCGCAGACGCCAGGATGAGAGAAGGGTATCTTTTGTGAAGTGTCTCCCAGTCATAGCCCAGCTTATCAAACGCGCCAGGGCGGTAGTTTTCCACGACTACATCGGCGGTCTCCAAAAGCGTCTCGAAGGTTATGCGGTCTTCGTCGTCTTTTAGGTTCAAGGCGATAGAGCGTTTTCCCCGGTTTAGCGACATAAAATAGGTCGATTTCTCTTCGATGAACGGACCGATATGGCGTGAATCGTCTCCCCGGTCCGGCACTTCTACTTTGATGACGTCAGCGCCAAAGTCGGCCAAAAGCATGGTGCAATAGGGACCGGCGAGTACCCGCGTCAGATCAATAACTTTGAGGCCGGCAAAGGGACCAGGTGTTGTGGGGGTCTTTGAGCTCATTCTTTGGGGTCCTGTGATGGGGCGGGAAATAGAGGTTCTATCTTGTTTCCATCGTGCCGCTGCTGCTGGAGGTCTTTTGTCTGTTTGTCTCGGATTTTTTCTGCTTTCGTCCGACCAAACTTTACTCTGTTCTCTTCGGCCTGTTTTTCTTTGGCAGCACGCTGGTCTGCCTTCTTTTTGTTTTTCAGGTTTTTTCGTGCTGACCCGAAATCGACTATATTTTTGCCTTTAGAATCCATAGTTTGTCTACCAATCGGCTCTGCATGGCACTGAGTGTTCAACAGTGTCGATGAGAGCAAAAATAATGCAAGTAGGACACCGATAAATGATGGTGTCTGCCGGGGCGCGGAGCGGTCGTTAGTGAATTCGGTTCTTTCTTATATAGCGGGCTTTGTCATCCTGGTTTTGTTCGCTGCGCTTGTGGGGCCGAGCATTGTCGACTGGAATGCGTTTCGGGCAGAGATTGAGTCTCAGATTTCGGAGACCGTCGGGAGAGATGTCACAATTGGCGGAGACATCAATTTCGTTATCCTACCTGCACCGCGTTTTAGCCTGCGAGACTTGTCGATTGGTGGCGATGGTGCTGCTGACCCTCTGGCAAATGTCGGGACCCTAGAAGGTGAGGTTGCTCTTGCCCCTCTCTTGCGTGCAGAGATTGATGTTGTGCGGGTCCGGGTGCTGGATTTTAATGCGAATGTCAGTCACGACGAAAACGGCATCGTCAACTGGGCCAGCAATGGCACAAGGACGCTTGACGTTGCCATCGACCCAGAAGCCATCAGTCTTGACTCCATGGTGTTTGAAAACGGTGAGGTTCGGTTCACAAACGCAACCTCAAATGAATCCACGCGCCTTCTGAATGTCGCTGGAGAATTGACCGCGACATCACTTGTTGGGCCGTTGCGATTTGATGGCAGCTTTGAATATGAAGATGCTCCTTACGAGTTGTCCTTTGGTATGGGTGCTTTTGGCGGCGACCGTGCTTTCCCGGTAAACATTGATCTGGCCTCACCTGATCATAATTGGAGCAGCTCTTTTTCTGGACTGTCTACGGACGCAACGACGGCCGCCCGTCTTGATGGCACGTTTGATTTCACCTTTGGACAATTTGAAGTTGAAGGTGAGATGTCTCCATTCCTTCAAATGACGGCTGGTTTTGTGGGGAGCAGCGAAACTCTTTCTCTCCGCGACGTGGATCTCTCAGTGGCAGATGCGACATTTAGAGGGGAGATAGAAGTCGATCTTCAGAACGAACCCAATATCGCAGCAGATTTTTCAGGAGCCCGTCTTGCTGTTGACCAAGTGTTGGAGCGGCTGCGCGCGTCGGAAACCCCACTGGAGAGTCTGCAAATTCCAGCGACGTTAACGGGGTCGCTGAATCTAAGCGTTTCGGATGTGAGCTTTGGCGCTGCGCATACATCCAATGTTCAGGCAGGTGTTCGGTTGGAAAGCGGGAAGCTTATCTTTGACTCGCTGTCGGCTGAATTTCCGGGAGAGACGAAAGCTAGTGTCACCGGCACATTTGGCCTTCCGCAGGGTGTGCCAAGGTTTGATGGGGCGTTGGATGCAACGATCGGAAGTCTGGAGACTTTTGCTCGGTGGGCGGGGGAGTTGGTCCGGTCTGAACCTTACATTGATACAATTGATGGGATTTATGGTGAGGGAGCAGGGCCTATTCGCGTCCAGTCTGAACTCGCCCTACAGCCGTCCTTGCTTCAGGCTTATTCGCTTTCGGTGTCCTCGGCAAATGAAGGGGACACTGGTGAGCAAATTACCGGCGGACTTTCGTTGGTGCTACGTGCGCGACCTGCTATCAGTGTTGAGCTTCAGGGTGCGTCTGTCGATGCGTCCTGGGTCAGCTGGTTTCTTGATGTCGAAAACTACTATACCTCATTTGACCTTTCCGCATTCGACGCGAACCTGATCCTAGGTTTCGACAGGTTGGCTTGGTCGGATGACTATCTAACTGGTGTTGATGTCTCCGCGTCACTCTCGGATGGGGTTTTGTCCATTGAACAGCTTGAGGCCATGCTCAACGGTACGGACGTAATTTCAGCTGTAGGTACAATCTCGAACATCGGGCCGTTCGCCACAGGCGGCCTGGAGGGAACCATCAATACAGGGCTTGCAGTATCGATGGGTAGCTTGCTTTTGGATGCTGAGGTTCCTTCAGCTGATGAGGGCGTGCTTGCTTATGTGTTGCGGGGCGAACAGACGGAAGAGGGCCACATAACATCGCTCGATATGTCCGGTGAGACAGACGGATCTGCGGTTTCGCTGGTGGTCAATCAACGGCGGGTGCGTTCGTCGCCCTCGGCGGATAAGCTCGACCTTGTCCTCGCACTGGAAAACCCATCTGCGCAAAGGCTACTGGATCAGTTTGGTTTAGAGCCTACGGCTCCGATTGAAGGGGCAGGGCGCGTTCGCGTTCAGCTTTCAGGACAAACGGAAGGTTCTCTTGATGCCAGTCTGCGATTTACCATGGGCGATTTTACGGGGTCGCTTTCCGGTAAAACGCAGGCGCTGCTCAGTTCGCCGCGGTTTAATGGTCGGTTTGAAATGTCTGCGTCGACATTCGGACTGGCGAGCCAAGCTGCCGGATGGCAGGGAGGTTTGGTTGAGCTCATCTCGGCGAACGCTCGCGATGGTGCGTTTGTTGCCGGTGGCGGCTTGGGATGGGCATCGGACCGCATTTCGCTAAGTGAAGTAGAAGGCATTGCTGGTGCCTTCAGGGCCTCGGGCGGCGGTGTGGTTGATTTTGAGGGGACAATTCCTTCGGTTGACGCAAATATCAGCCTCGGCTCAGTCACCTTTGATCCCTTGTTCTTCACGGAAGGGGCTGATCTATGGTCAGCTGATCCATTGGATTGGTCGTCTCTTGGCGATGCACAAGGGTCTCTGACAGTCGCTATATCAAAAGCCAGCGTTGCAAACCTTGTTCTGGAAGATATTACTGCCAACGGGACTTTGGCGGATGGTGTTTTGTCTTTCACACCGGTAACGGCAGAAGTGGCATCTGGTCGTTTGACCATGGGAGCTCGGTTTGAAGGAGGCGATGGTGTTCCAGGTTTGGGACTGACGCTGGCTGCAGAAAATACATCCGTCGACCGTGTCTCAGAGATGCTGTTTGGCGAAGAATTGGCCAGCGGTGAAGCAACGGCTAGTCTCCAGCTCGAAGGGCAGGGGCGCAGTCTCTTGGGGTTGGTGTCGTCTCTGTCCGGCAAGGGCTCTCTCGCGATCACTGAAGGCGAGCTTCGCGGCTTCGATCTTGAGGCGTTTCGGACCGCCTTAGATGGTTTGTCTACAATGGATGACTTTGATGCTGTTGCGGCGGTGCACATGAGCAATGGTCGCGCATCTTATAACCGGATCGAAGGGGCATTTGCCGTCGATGACGGCATCGTGAAATATGTGCCTGCTGAGGTGGAGGTTGCTGGTGCAAATGGTCTGGACGTAACGGCGCTGGCTGACCTGGTGCGCTTGGAAGCTGATATAGAGACTGATGTTAGCTTGACGGGCGACAAGCCTCTGCCACCGATGACGATGGTTCTCGCAGGTCCGTTCCAGAAGCTTGAGCGTCGAACCGATACCTTGGCGATTCAACAGGCTGTGTCACAGGCGCTGTTGGTGAGGGATATCGAAGAGGCAGGAATCGAAGATCTGCCGGACGAGCTTCGCGAGCTTATCGTGGGACCGGACGCCGGGTCTGAGTTGGATGTGCCTCTTGAAGGGGTCATTGAAGACCCGGCTCCAGGGGCAGCAGATTCAGGGGCGCCAACGCCGGTTGAGCGTCCATCAAATTAGGTCTGGCTGTGAACAGACCGCTGCTTTCTTAGTTGCTCAAGAATGAAGACCCGGATAGCACTCGTTAGTGATCCCGAGGCACCCCTGCGTGCATCGATCTGGCGAACAAGTTCGGTGACAGAGATTTTTTCCCGGCAGGCGATCTCTTTCAGTTCATCCCAGAACGGCCGCTCCAAAGTGATCGACGTGCGATGACCGGAGATGGTGATTGACCGCTTGATCTGCGCTGACATTTTGACGCTCGCTTATTTTGGTCCGATCATGTCTTCTGGGCGCACGACAGCGTCGAATTCTTCTTCGGTGACGTAGCCGCCGCCTACCGCTTCCTCGCGCAACGTGGTGCCGTTCTTGTGTGCGGTTTTTGCGATCTTGGCGGCATTGTCGTAGCCGATTGTGGGTGCGAGAGCGGTGACGAGCATCAAGGAGCGGTCGAGTGCCGCCTTGATATTGGCTTCACGGGCTTCAATGCCAACGACGCAATTGTCAGTAAAGCTGACTGCAGCATCCCCCAGCAGCTGAACAGACTGCAGGAAGTTGTAGGCCATCATGGGGTTGTAAACGTTGAGCTCAAAGTGACCTTGGCTTCCCGCGAAGGTGAGTGCCGCGTTGTTCCCAGCAACATGAGCGCAGACCTGTGTCAGTGCCTCACACTGGGTCGGGTTCACCTTGCCCGGCATGATGGAGGAGCCGGGTTCATTTTCCGGCAGCGCCAGCTCTCCGAGGCCAGAGCGCGGGCCGGAGCCCAACAAGCGAATATCATTGGCAATTTTAAAGAGGGCTGCACCTGCAGCGTTGATTGCGCCATGTGAAAACACCATGGCGTCGTGAGCTGCGAGGCTCTCAAATTTATTTGGTGCAGTGACGAAAGGAAGACCGGTAATCGTGGCAACACTTTCCGCGACTTTCTCAGCAAACCCGATGGGTGCATTGAGGCCGGTACCAACGGCTGTGCCGCCCTGGGCCAATTGAAGGAGACCGGGCAGGGTCAGCTCGATGCGCTCAATGGCTGAGGCAACCTGAGCAGCATAGCCAGAGAATTCCTGGCCCAGTGTCAGTGGGGTTGCGTCCTGCGTATGAGTTCGACCGATCTTGATAATGTGATCGAACTCCTTTTGCTTTGCGACGAGTGCCGCATGCAAATGTTTGAGGGACGGGATGAGCCCGTGAACGATGCGCTCTGCGCAGGCAATGTGCATGGCTGTCGGATAGGTGTCGTTTGACGACTGACTCATGTTCACATGGTCATTCGGATGAACGGGGTCTTTCGTGCCCATGGTACCGCCGAGGATTTCGATTGCCCGATTGGAAATCACTTCATTGGAGTTCATGTTGGACTGGGTGCCTGACCCTGTCTGCCATACCACAAGCGGGAAATGGTCGTTGAGTTTGCCGTCGATCACTTCCTGCGCGGCTTCGATCATCGCTTTGCCGATGGACTTATCCAGGTTGCCAAGCGACATGTTGGCTTCAGCGCAGGCGCGTTTCACGATACCTAAAGCGCGCACAACCGACATAGGCTGTTTTTCCCAGCCGATTTTGAAATTCCCCAGTGAACGCTGCGCCTGTGCGCCCCAATATTTGTCCGATGGGACTTCAATTGGGCCAAAAGTATCGGTTTCTGTGCGTGTCTGGCTCATGAGCGGCTCTCCAGCTGTCGGGCTTTACATCTGATCGGCGGGGAGGTTCCCCCAGATGTCTTTCATAGGAGGCTCCTTTAGCATGCCTTGTGGGGCAGGCCAAATCCCAGAAAGATGGAGGCTGAGAGCTGCTTAGCGGTCTTTACGAAAGGCGTCCAGGCTGACCACTTCGCCGCTATGGTCTTCATCGCCTGGCTCAGACTTTGTCTCTGTTGCCGGTACGGGCGTTTCAAAAACATCCTGTGGTGTTTCCGAGGCTTCCTCGCCGTCCGGCACGAATTGAAGCCCGAACTGCACGCTTGGGTCGAAAAAACCCACAAGAGCGGAATAGGGCACGATCAGTCGCTCAGGTGTCTTGTCGAAAGACAGGCCAACCGTGAAGCCATCGTCGCCCACCTTCAGGTCCCAGAACTGATGCTGCAGGACAATGGTCATCTCTTCGGGGTATTGGCTCTTTAGGCGATCGGAGATGTCGACACCCGGCGCCTCAGTCCGGAAGGAAATGTAGAAATGATGCTCACCCGGCAGGCCTTCGGTTGCTGCAATATTGAGAGCGTCGCGAACAACGGCGAGCAGGGCTTTCTGCGTCAGCACATCGTATCGCATTTGGTCTTCGGCCATTTAGGTCTCCTAGATCATCCTCGTGTGTAAAGAGCATGATCTATGTCTCTGTTTGACGCATGTTCTATCCGAAAAATGTGAACATTTTTCAGAAACATGCTCCTGATTGGTTGAAGCCCATTCAATCAGCGATTCGAGGGGGCGTCCAGTGTCGCAACAGGGAGGCGTCACCCCTGTGGCAAAAGATCTCGAAGCAGCCTTACCGCGTTTTCGCCCATCACCTTTCTGATCTCTTCTTCAGTGAAGCCGGCTTTCAACATTTCATGTGTGAGGGCAGGTATTTCCGCTGCGTCCATGAGCACGGTCGTGCTGCCGTCATAGTCAGACCCCAGTGCGACGTGATCGACTCCCAATAGGTCGATGCCATAGCGAACGGATTTAACAATACCGGCTGGCGTATAGTCACATACTGCTGCATCCCAGAAGCCAATGCCGATCAGCCCGCCTTTAGCGGCAATTTCTTTCATCAAGTCGTCTTCAAGATTGCGCTTCGTATGGCAGGCACCTTTGAGGCCTGTATGAGAGACGATGATCGGGCGGTTTGATATGGCGAGGACATCGCGCACGACCGCCGGTGAGGAGTGCGCAACGTCGATGATGATGCCGAGGCGCTCCATCTCCATGACTGCGGCGCGTCCGAATTCGGTGAGGCCTTCGCCGGACTGCCCGTGAAGAGACCCGCCCAGCCGATTGTCAAAGAAATGCTGGAGCCCCATGATGCGGTAACCTTCATCATAAAGCTTCTGGACGTTCGCAAGATCTCCTTCAAGCGGATGACTGCCCTCGGTGAGGAGGATGCCTCCGACAACAGGCTTGCCTTCAGCTCTTGCTTCTAAAAGTGCGTCCAGGTCGCTGCTTGAGGTCACAACTTGCAGTGCGTTAGGGTCCTGATCCTCAGCTGCATATAGTTCCCGTGCCTGATGGACTGCTCGCTCATAGATGCTGGTCCAGGACTTTATTGGCCAAAGCCCCAGTACTGTTACCGGGGTGAGCTGGTCGCGCGCTTCGGCGGAGTTGCTCTCGTAGTTTTGGCCTGCGGGTGACTTTGTCGTGGATGAGAAAACCTGAAGCGCCATGTTTCCTTCGACCATGCGGGGTACATCCACATGGCCGGTAGAGCTTCTGTCGAGTGGGTTACGTCCCCACAACATTGTGTCGGAGTGAAGATCGATGATGGTAAGCGTGCTGTGAAGCTTGCGGGCTTCATCGGCAATCTCGTAGGGTTCGTGTTTCTCAACGAGGTTGACGCTACCTTCGATGAGACCGGGAGCAAAGAGGTATACGAGCGCAGAGGCACCCAGCAAAAAGACGCCTAATCCGACGACAATACGTTTCATAACCCCAATCCCCCAAAGAACTATCTCTTATCACAGGGGTCACCCTAGTGAGGGTGTGGTCTTAACTCAACCGGATTGAATGTCGGCCGCGTACCAGGTTCGCCATTTGGCGACGAGGGCGTCGGTATCTCGGTCATTGGGGTGGAAGGAGGGGCGATAGTAGGAGAAGACACCCTTGATGACATGCCGCCATACGCCGTCTCGTCCCCAAAGGTGGCTCATGCTGCGCGCCCAAGACCGCCAATTGGTGAGTTCACCGGATTTCTTCATCAGGTAAATCTGATTGCCGAGCGCTGACAGGTTGAAGTTGATCGTCGTAAGGGTCATCGAAATGATCCGTCGAAGATATCCACGGATACCTGGATCAACAGTCTTAAACACATCAAAGGCAACAGCCTTGTGTTCCGACTCTTCCAAGGCATGCCAGCGCCACAGGTTTGCGAATTGAGGGTGCGCACCCTCCATCACCTTCGGGTTTTCGAGAATAGCCTCAGCGAAAAGGGCGGTGTAGTGCTCTAGCGCGCAGGTGATGGCGAGCTGTGTCTTCTTTGGCAGCTTGCGCCCCATGCGCAACCCAAAGGTCACCAGGCGCTCAATCTTTTCTGGCTCAAGTCCCTGCATTGCAAGGTACTGATTGTAGACAACATGTTCGCGAGAATGGATCGCTTCCTGACCTGCAAAGCCGCGGACATCTGACTTCAGTTTGGGGTCAGTAATCTCATCTGCAAAATGCCGCACACTGTCGACAAAGAAACGCTCGCCTTCAGGGAAGGTGAGGGACAGACCATTATAGAAATGAGAGATGGCAGGGTCGCCGGAATGCCAATAGACAGGCAGATCGTCGGCGAAGGTGAAACCGGGATCGCGAGGGGTGATCTTCTGGGTGTCAGACATTCATGTCTCCGTCGGTCCTCCCTGGGAGAAAAGTGGAGGCTTCTGTTGCCAGGTGCCTCCGAACCCCGCCTGCAAGCGCTAACTTACAGGGCTAAGTTCGAAACAGTCGAACCGCTTACGCAGCTAGACGTGCCTCAGCGTAGTTGTCATTTGCAACTATCAAACGGCCCGATAACGGCGGAACCATGCCGAGCAAAAGAAGATCCTTTACACCCTCGTCGATCCTATTTCGCCCCCATGAAAAACCCAGGTTGCCTGATATCAGGTCTTGGGCTTTTGGTGGAGGCGCCGGGTACCGCCCCCGGGTCCGAATGGTTTATTACGAAATCCGTTTATCGCCATAGTCGGTTTCCCGACAGGACTAATATAGGACCTTAAGCCTGTGAATTAAAGGTGTATGGCTGGGTGTGATCGGGGCAGAATGCCGCGTTTTTCCCCGATTTTGAGCCTTAAGCCCCGTGTTTTCTAACCTTCGTCAGAAAGCAGGGCTTTCCAGATAAGGGCACCAATCGCCGCGCCAATGATCGGGGCAACCCAGAAGAGCCAAAGCTGGCCCATTGCACCATTGTCAGCAAAGAAAGCGACAGCGGTCGAGCGGGCAGGGTTAACCGATGTGTTGGTGACGGGAATGGAGATCAGGTGAATAAGCGTGAGGCCGAGGCCGATCGCGATGGGGGCAAAATTTTCTGGCGCCAGTTTGCTGGTTGATCCCAAAATGATGATCAGGAAGAAAGCCGTCATGACGATCTCTGCGATCAGCGCGGAGGTCATGGAGAAGCCACCGGGTGAGTTTGCACCATATCCGTTCGAGGCAAAGCCACCGGTTGTTGTGAAGTCGGCTTTGCCGGTGACGATGAGGTAGAGAACCAAGGCCCCCAATGTGCCGCCGGCAACTTGCGCCACGACGTATGGCCCTAAATCCTTCCACTCAAATTTGCCAGCAACTGCGAGACCTACTGAGACTGCCGGATTGAAGTGACCGCCTGAAATGCCGCCCACTGCGTAGGCCATGGTGAGGACCGTGAGGCCAAAGGCGAATGACACGCCGAGCAAGCCAATGCCGACGTCTGGAAAACCGGCAGCCAGCACAGCGCTGCCACAGCCTCCCAGAACCAACCAAAATGTTCCAAATGCTTCTGCAGATAGTTTGTTGAGCATAGGTGCTCCCCCAATGTTCCGTACCCCATACATATTGGAGAGCGAGTCTGCCTAGAACTCAAGTTTTTGTTTTGTTGCGGCTACGTTGTTCCACTGACTAGCCGGACACTCTGCGGGTATGGCCTTTCCAATAGGGCTCCCGCAGGTCTTTCTTCAGAACCTTGCCGCTGGCATTGCGGGGCAGTTCGTCCATGAAAGAGACCCGGCGAGGGATCTTATAGCCGCCAAGTTTTGTCCGGCAGAACTCAATCACCTCCTGCTCGGTGAGGCTCTCGCCTTCTTTCAGTACGAGAGTGGCCATTACATCTTCGCCGAACTTTTCACCGGGAATTCCGAAGACGGCAGCGTCGGCCACAGCGGGATGTTCGAAGAGGGCGTTTTCAACTTCTCGTGGATAGACGTTTTCGCCACCAGAGACGATCATGTCTTTAATCCGATCCTGGATGTAGACATAGCCTTCTGTGTCCATGCTGGCGGCATCGCCGGTGTGCATCCAGCCATCACGCAAGGCATCGGCGGTTGCCTCTTCCATGTTCCAGTAGCCCTGCATGATCTGCGGGCCGCGGCAGATGATTTCGCCGACTTCACCAGCGGGCACGTCCTGATCATTTTCATCAACAATACGCACCTGGGTGCCGGTGATGGCCCGCCCGGCAGCAAGCAGCAGTTCTGGCTTTTCTTTCAGCGCCCGAACATGATCTTCGGCGTTCAAGTAGACGACAGACGAGGTTGTCTCCGTCATGCCGAACGCCTGATAGAAATCGCACTCGAATGTTTCCATGGCGCCGCGCAGCGTTTCTTCCGCAATAGGCGAGGCGCCGTAGACCATGGCTTTGAGTGACGAGTAATCCCTGTCTTTCACATTCGGTACCATGACAAGACATGCCTGGATCATCGCCGGAACCAGTACAGTGGAGGTAATGCCATCGTTCGCCAATGAGTCGACAACATCGCCTGGGACAAAGTCCTCATGGATGACGACACCTGCGCCGGAATGTAGCCCGTGGAGACTGACCATGGTTCCCGCCGCATGATACATAGGCGCTGCGACCAGGATTTTGTCGCCTAACGTCATGCGCGCAGAAATCACATTCCGCATCTGCTCCAGGTTCGCCAGGATATTGCCATGGGTGAGGATGGCGCCTTTCGGACGGCCCGTCGTGCCCGATGTGTACATCTGGTAAAGCGCGTGGTCGGCTGTAACCCCCCGGTCTGGAACATTGGTGGTGTCCTGGGCAGCAAGCGCGCTGGCATAGTCTTCCCAGCCTGCAGGCGGGGTGACATCGATGGCGTAGCAGGTCTCGACGGTCTTGAGATCTCCCCGGACCGTATCCACAGCGGGTGCAAGGTCTTTGTGGGCAAATAGCAGTTTCGCGCCCGCATCGTTGATGATGTAGGCCCATTCTGCCGGTGCCAGCCGGTAATTGAGCGGAACCGGGACGGCGCCTGCCTTGCCAGCAGCGTGATAGAGAACCGACATTTCCAGAGAGTTTTTGGAGAGATAGGCAAAGCGGTCGCCGACCTCTAACCCCTGCGATATCAGCAGGTTAGCGAGCCTATTGGCCTCGTCATTGGCTTCTGCATAGGTCAGCGTGCGATTGCCGCAGCGTGCAAAGAACGCATCTCCATGGATGCGCGCGTAATATTCGAAATTGTCCTGCAGGCGCATGAGCTTCCTCCCCAAGATGCTCTATTCCTCCCAAACGGGCATGGAACCAATTAGAGCGAAGGGCGGGCTCTCTATCAAGTGACATCAATGGCAAGTGGCACGAATCGGAGAGCTTGTTAAAATGGCCTTCAAGTTTAGGAAGAGACCTTCATGCAGCAATATCATGACCTGATGCGCCGGATCCGCGATACGGGCGCTGAAAAGACTGACCGAACCGGTACGGGCACGCGCTCCGTGTTTGGACATCAGATGCGGTTTGATCTGGCGGACGGGTTTCCTATGGTCACGACTAAGAAGCTGCACCTGAAATCCATTGTTCATGAGCTGCTCTGGTTCATCGCGGGCGATACGAATATCGCTTATCTGAAAGCCAATGGGGTGAGCATCTGGGATGAGTGGGCCGACGAGAAGGGGGATCTTGGGCCGGTCTATGGTCACCAGTGGCGCAGCTGGCCGACTCCGGATGGGGGCACGATTGATCAGATCAAAAATCTGATCGACCAGATTGAGAATAATCCGGACTCTCGGCGGCTCATCGTGTCGGCCTGGAACGTGGCGGACGTTGACAATATGGCGTTGCCGCCCTGTCACTGCATGTTCCAGTTCTATGTGGCTGACGGAAAGCTTTCCTGCCAGCTCTATCAGCGCTCGGCGGATGTGTTCCTTGGGGTTCCGTTCAACATCGCGTCCTATGCTCTTCTCTTGCAGATGATGGCTCAGGTGACGGGGCTCGAAGCGGGCGAGTTCATCCACACGTTCGGGGACGCGCATCTTTATTCCAACCATCTGGAACAGACAGACCTTCAATTGTCTCGGGAGCCGCGTGCGCTCCCACAGATGAAGATCAACCCGGATGTGAAGAGCCTGTTTGATTTCACATATGATGATTTCGAACTGGTGGGGTATGACCCGCATCCGCATATTTCAGCGCCGGTGGCTGTTTAGTGTCCAAACATGTCTGTCTTTTTGTGGCGATCGCCGAGAATGGTGTGATTGGCAAAGATGGGGCCATGCCCTGGCGTCTGTCAGGGGACCTGCAATATCTAAAACGTATGACGATGGGGAAGCCCATCATTATGGGCCGGAAAACCTGGGAGAGTTTTCCGCGCCGTCCTTTGCCGGGACGTCCCAACCTCGTTGTGACCCGTGATCCTGACTATGACGCGCCAGGCGGTGAAGTTTTCACCAGTGTTGACGCCGCGCTTGCACGTGCCGAGGCGCTTTGTGGGGAGCTGGACGTTGAAGAGATTATGATCCTGGGCGGTGCGGAGATTTATGCGGCGACCTTGCCGAAGGCAACACGGATTTACCTTACCGAAGTGCATGCGTCGCCGGAGGGGGACACGAGATTTCCAGAGTTTGACCGCTCAGGATGGCGCGAAGTGCGCAATGTCCGCCAACCACGCGATGAGCGAGATAGCGACGAGTATTCGCTTCTTGTGTTGGAACGGGTGTAGCCTCTGCCTCAAAGGAGAACGTCCATGGATTTCAAGACATTCAAACTCACGCGGAAGCCTAACCAGTTCCTGATTGCGCCAGAGGGGTATTGCCAGAACGCGAAACCCCACGCGATCGCAAAGACCTATTCTGTTGACGCGCAGAAGCTGGAAGACACATTTGCGGATGTCGCGCTTGCGGAGCCGCGAGTGACGCGGAAGCAAACGGATGACGGTCAACGGGAATTTGTACAGCGATCTGCTCTGATGCGTTTTCCAGATACGATCAGTTTTGAGGCGATTGACCTGGGTGACGGCAAGTCCACGCTCGCGATATACAGCCGCTCGAAGGTCGGACATTCCGATCTCGGCGTAAACAAGAAGCGCATTGAAGACTGGTTGGCGAAACTCGATGCGGCCCTTTGAATAGTTGGGCCCTTTGACTAATACCCATGATGACGGAGTGATGTGATGGACGTGCGTGCCGCAGTGGCATTTGAGGCGGGCAAGCCTCTCGAAATTGAAACAGTTCAGTTGGAAGGCCCGCGCGCGGGTGAAGTGCTGGTTGAGATGAAGGCGACTGGTATCTGTCACACAGATGCGTTCACTTTGTCTGGCGATGATCCCGAAGGGCTCTTTCCGGCCATTCTGGGGCATGAGGGCGCAGGCGTTGTTGTGGAAGTGGGCGAGGGCGTTACCTCGCTTGCTGTCGGCGATCATGTGATCCCGCTTTACACGCCCGAATGCCGGGAGTGCGACTATTGCCTCAATCCGAAAACCAATCTCTGCCAGTCGATCCGAGAAACGCAAGGCCAAGGCCTGATGCCGGATGGGTCCAGCCGCTTTTCTTATAAGGGCAAACCGGTGCTCCACTATATGGGCTGCTCAACCTTCGCGAACTATTCCGTCGTGCCTGAGATTGCGCTTGCGAAAATCCGTAAAGACGCGCCCTTCGATAAGGTCTGTTACATCGGATGTGGGGTAACAACCGGCATCGGCGCGGTTGTGAACACTGCCAAGGTGGAACCCGGTTCAACTGTTGTTGTCTTTGGTCTTGGGGGTATTGGCCTCAATGTAATCCAGGGTGCCCGCATGGTGGGGGCCAAGCAGATTGTGGGTGTCGACCTTAACAATGACCGCAAGGCGCTCGGCGAACAGTTCGGGATGACGGATTTCGTCAACCCGAAAGAGCTTAAGGGTGATGTTGTTGGACACTTGGTTGAACTTACCGGTGGTGGTGCGGACTATTCATTTGAATGTATTGGCAATGTGAATACGATGCGGCAGGCGCTGGAGTGTGCTCACAAAGGGTGGGGCGAGAGCATCATCATTGGTGTTGCTGGTGCGGGCCAAGAGATCTCAACACGTCCCTTCCAACTGGTGACAGGACGCAGTTGGCGCGGCACGGCGTTCGGTGGTGCCCGTGGCCGGACAGATGTGCCCGCGATCGTTGACTGGTACATGGATGGCAAGATCAATATCGATGATCTTATTACGCACACTATGCCGCTCGAAGATATCAACAAAGGCTTTGACCTGATGCATGAAGGCACATCTATTCGGTCTGTTGTGATCTATTGACGTTCTCTCGGCAGCATTAGAAGTGATGCAGCGATGAGTGCGTAGAGCCCCAGCAGTGCGTGGAACGCATAGCGTATGGAGTTGGGTGCGTGGTCCGCGATACTGAATCCCCAGGGGATGCCAGCGACAATCCAAACACCGAGGCCTGAATAAAGAAACAGGCAGTGAGCGGTGGTGATAAGCAAGGCCAGTGCAAGTGCCCAGCACCGCCATTCGTTCGCTGCGGGGCGGGCAAGTATACGTCTGTTGAGAAGGACGTTCGACAGCAAACGCAATGCGAGGGCGAGTGCTACGCTGGAGATCAAGATCGTGCTCAACCAGCCAATGCTCTCAAGTAGGCTTTGTTGTTCATTCTGCTGAGCACAGCGTGTCGTCAGCAACCCGATTTCAAATACGTCATTCCAGCGGCAGAAGGTGTCGCTTACGAGTGCTTCGCCGCTTTCAGAGTTTGTGAGAACAACCAAGCCAACATTGGATGCAGGTGAGAATTGAACTCGGGCCTTCCATCCGCGATTGCTGCCGCTGTGGCCGATCAGCTGGCCTTCGCCCTCCACGAAAAACCCGAGGCTCATCTCGCTGCCAAAACCGGTATCAATGATGGGTGTGTGCATTTCGTTGAGGGTTTCGCGGGTGAGCACCGGGTTGTCGTTCATATTCGCGATGGCAAAACGGGCGAGATCCCTAGCGGTTGTATGCAAAGACCCGGCGCTTTGCGCCGCTAGCCGATAATTGGGAATGGTGTTCAGATAAAAATCATGAGCCTGTGCTGTGCGCGACAGGAGCCCTTCGTCAGGTAAATAGCTGGAATTTGCCATGCCAAGGGGGCGGAGAATGTGCTCTTCCATATAGGCGGCGAAGGTTTGGCCTGTGACTTCTTCGATGATGAGGCCAAGCAAAGTGTAGCCGCCTCCTGAATAGGCCCACCCATCACCAGGGATTGCGACAAGTTCGAGAGACCCAGAGCCTGCGGTATCGCCTGAAAGTGATGCTTCAAAGGTAGGGAGGGACGCTGCGGGATCAAAACCAACATATGACGGCAGAGAAAGGCCGGCGGTGTGGGAGAGAACACGGCGTATCGTTACTTCGTCTTCGTCAAATGGCGATGGAGGCAAGTGCCAGCGGGTAAGGTATTTGGAGACCGGGGCATCAAGTTCGACGTGACCCTCCTGGACAAGACGCATAACACCCCATGCAGTTACTGCTTTCGATATGGATGCTGCCTGGAACACCGTGTCTGGCGAAACGGGTGCGCTGGTTTCTGTTGAGCGGAGGCCAAAGGCAGACTCATGGGTAATGGTGCCTTGCTCGATAATCGCGATTGCCCCTCCCGCGACTTTGTGCACCTCAACCTGTTGTTCAACGAACTCGTCAAAAGCCACATGAGGGGTGCTGGTCGCCTGGCTAGATTCGATTGCCATCGTCAACAGGAAGGTTGTGAGGCAAATCAATCTGTCAAAATTTTGAGTCATGTTCTTCTGCAAATCAGTTGACGGTCTTCTTTTGCTGTCCGACCCTCCGGTCGTAAAAACACAAAACCGGGAGCGAGAATATGCAGATGGAAGAGATTGCGCGTGGGTTGGAGTTTCCTGAAGGCCCGATTGCGATGGCGGACGGGAGTGTGCTGCTTGTCGAGATCAAGCGGGGCACGCTCACGCGGGTGCAGCCGGATGGTTCAACTGAAATTGTCGCGAACCTTGGGGGCGGGCCCAACGGTGCGGCCATCGGTCCGGATGGCGCGGTCTATATTTGCAACAATGGCGGCTTTGAATGGCACGACCTGGATGGGCTTATCATTCCGGGTGGAAAACCTGATGATTATTCCGGCGGTCGAATTGAGCGGGTCGATCTTGAGACGGGTGAGGTGACAGAACTTTATCGGGAGTGTGATGGCGTTCCGCTCAACGGGCCGAACGACATCGTCTTTGACCGCCAAGGCGGTTTCTGGTTTACGGATCTCGGTAAAACTCATGGCAGGGTAAAAGACCTCGGGGCCCTCTACTATGCGCAGCCGGATGGGTCGTCGATCAAACAAGTTGTGTTTCCGATCGAGACCCCGAATGGCGTGGGACTGTCGCCGGATGAAAGCGTTGTCTATGTGGCCAGCACGGAGGCAGGCCGGCTCTGGGCATTTGATATTGAAAAACCCGGGGCCATCATTTCTGCGGGTCCGCCGAACCATGGACGCATGATCGGCAATCCGACGGGCCTCAACTATTTTGACAGCCTGGCGGTGGATGCAGAAGGCAATGTCTGTGTGGCGACGATCTTCAATGGCGGCATCACCTCGATTTCACCGGATGGAGATATTGAGCACTTCCCAACGGATGATTTCATCACCACGAATATCTGTTTCGGGGGGGACGATCTTAGGACAGCCTATCTGACGCTTTCCTCGTCCGGCCGACTAGTAAAGTGCACCTGGCCGCGGGCAGGGCTGCCGCTGAACTATCTCAATACTTAGAGAAAAAGGGACGCAACCTAGAGAAAAGGACGTGGGCGGATTTTTTCTTCCCAAGCTCATGAAGCTTGTGCCAGCATTCTGATCTCAAACGGGGTGCGAGCATTGATATTCTTGGGAGGACAAGATGCGATTAGTGATCAGTTTTATGGTGGCCATGTTTGCGATGACCGGGGCAGCGCTAGCAGACCCGTTCGCAAATTTTTATGGCAATACGGTGAGTATTGAAAATCCGGCAGGAACTCGGTCGGTTCTTATCAACAATGATGGCACCTATAGTCAGGTGTTGCCCGATGGCACGTCCGCTGATGGGACCTGGTCTGTTGATGGCGCCAATGCCTGTTTTGCGACCGGTGCCGATACACCGCCTTACTGTGTTGAAGCCGTGTCCCGGGACGTCGGCGATAGTTGGGATCTCACGGCGCCAGATGGGACAGAGGAAAAAGCGACACTTGTTGCTGGGCGTTAACAGAAGTCAGCAACAAGTTCAGGAATTGGCCGGGTTTTAGCCCGGCCATTTTTATGTTCCCAAACTTTACTCAATGACGATTTTTGGGGCTGCCCGTTCTGATCCCTCGCCTGCGAGGTTTGCTGATACCTTCGCTGCGAGTTCCGCGAAGGGAGTAGCTTCCTTGCTCTGGGGGGCGGTTGCGGTGATGGGCTTGCCCTCATCCAGACCTTCGCGAATGGCAGGGTAGATGGGAATCTCTCCTAGGAAAGGCACACCCAGTGCTTCGGCGGTACGTCGTGCGCCGCCTTCGCCAAATATGAAGGTCTTTTCGCCAGACCCAGGGCTTACGAAATAGGCCATGTTCTCCACAATTCCGAAAACGGGGACGTGAGTCTTCTCGAACATGGCGATCCCGCGGCGGACGTCGGCAAGGGCGATCTCCTGGGGCGTCGACACAATGACAGAGCCCGCGAGGGGGACTTTTTGCGCCATGGTGAGTTGTGCGTCGCCGGTGCCGGGCGGCATATCGACCACGAGGACGTCCAATTCCCCCCAGACCACGTCATTCATCATCTGCATCAGGGCGGATTGGACCATGGGCCCACGCCAGATCATGGCTGTGTCTTCATCGACCATGTAGCCGATGGACATGGTTTTGATGCCGTACTTTTCGTGGGGCATCAGTTTTTTGCCCTCTGCGGTTTCAGGCTTCTCTGCAATCCCCATCATCCGGGGAACCGAGGGGCCATAAATGTCGGCATCCAACAGACCGACTTTAATCCCTTGATTGCCCAGAGCGATGGCCAGATTGATCGCCACGGTGGATTTGCCCACGCCGCCTTTGCCGCTGGAGACGGCAATAATCTTTTTCACGCCGGGAATGTTGAGCTCCTGGGCGCTTGCCGTCTTCGGGGCAGCTTTGGCAGTTGGTTTAGTCGACTGCGGAGCTTCGCCACTATGGGCCGTCAGCACCGCTGTGACTGAGAGCACGCCTGGAACTTTATAGACAGCATCTTCGCAGGCCTTTCGGACTGGTTCTAAAGCCGGACCGCGAGAGGGATCAACTTCCAGTGAAAAAAGCACGTGCCCTTCTTTGATCACGAGGCCCTGAACCATGTCGGCGGCGACCACATCCTTACCCTGATCGGGGTCTTTAACGGTGGCGAGAGCATCCAGGATGTTTGATTTGTCGAGCGAGGCCATTTTGCGGGCTTTCTTTGCATTTCTTTCAGCTGAGAGGGTGGCGAAGAGACCCTTTCAACCCAATTTAGGAAGAGTGGCGCGCGTTGCGTCGCACAGGTGAGTGTCATATAACGCCGAGGCGGTCGAATTACTATCGGTGAGCGGTGTAATGCGACAATAGAGCAGCTATCATGTGACGAAGAACGGCAGAGGATTCGCCAATCTTGGCGAACTCGGCGGCAACTAGATTTTACGAACAAAGGAAGTTCCATGCCCTGGAGCAATCAAAACGGTGACGGCAACGGCGGTTGGCAAGGCGGTGGCAATGGCGGCGGTCGTGGCCCTTGGGGCCAGCCTCCCTCAGGCGGTGGCGGTGGCGGCGGCCAGCAACCCCCCGACCTTGAAGAGTTGATCCGAAAAGGCCAAGAACGTCTCCGCGATTTTATTCCGGGCGGCGGTGGTGGCGGCGGTTCCACGGGAACCGGTGCTGGTGGGAGTGCAGGCGTTTGGCTCGTGCTCGCTTTGGTTGTTCTTGGACTTCTGGCTTACAGCTCAGTTTACCGGGTGAATACGGATGAAGAGGGCGTTGTCCTTCGCTTTGGCAAGTATGCCTATTCCCAACCTCCGGGGCTCCATTTCAAGCTTCCCTATCCAATTGAAACTGTTCTCACCCCTCAGGTGACAGTGGTGAACACGGTTGATGTGGGTGGCAACGCGTCGGCACAGTTTGCTAACCGCGGCGCGCGCACTTCCGCGGCCCTTGGCAAAGAGGGGCTGATGTTGACCGGGGATGAGAACATCGTCGACATCAACTTCTCTGTCCTTTGGCGGATTGGGGATGCGGCTAACTACCTCTTCAATGTCGAGGACCCTCAGCGCACGGTTAAGGCTGTTGCTGAAAGTGTGATGCGCGAAGTGGTCGGGCAGTCGACCTTCCAGGTGCTCCAGACCTCCGGTCGATTGCAGGCACAGGTCACGGTTCAGGAGCGCATGCAGGAAATCCTGGATGGCTATGGTGCTGGTGTCATCGTGACGGAAGTGAAACTCCAAAAGGTTGATCCACCGGCTGCTGTTATTGATGCGTTCCGGGATGTGCAGGCGGCGCGGGCTGACCAAGAGCGGTTGCGGAACGAAGCCGAAGCTTATGCAAATACGGTGGTTCCAAAAGCACGTGGTGAAGCCGAACAGCTGATCCAGGCTGCCAGCGCCTACCGCGAACAGACTGTTGCGCAAGCACAGGGTGAATCTCAGCGTTTTCTGTCGATTTACAACGAGTATAAAGACGCAAAAGACGTAACTCGGGAACGCATGTTTCTGGAAACCATGGAACGCGTTCTGGGTGGCATGAACAAGGTTCTGATGGATCAAGGCTCTGGCGGCGCTGTTCCGTACCTGCCGCTTAATCAATTATCGCCGGGTGCTGGCGCTCGAACAGAGGAGAACCGCTAATGAACCGGGCAGTTGGACTAGGGGGGGCAATCCTCCTCCTCGTAGGGGTGGTCATTGCATATTCGACCTTCTTTACAGTTCGGATGACAGAGCAGGCGTTGGTTCTTCAATTTGGTGATCCTCGGGTTGCCATAACTGAGCCAGGCCTCAACTGGAAAATTCCCTTCATTCAGAACGTTGTTTATTTCGACAAACGCATTTTGAACCTCGATTCTCCTGAAGAAGAGATCATCGCTGGTGACCAGAAGCGTCTCGTCGTGGATGCGTTCGCCCGCTACAAAATCGTTGATCCGCTGAAATTCTTCCAGTCGGTGCGCGATGTTGCGCTGGCTGAGCGTCGGCTTAATCCGATCTTTGTGTCTTCCCTCAGAAATGTCTTGGGTGAAGAAAGTCTTGAAACGCTTGTTCGCGACGACCGTAGCGGCATGATGGTTCGCATTAAAACCGAGTTCAACACGGCGAGCGCCAATCTGGGCATCGAAGTGGTGGACGTGCGGATCCGTGCTGCAGACCTGCCAGAGGCGAACAGTCAGGCGGTTTACCGGCGCATGCAGACCGAACGTGAGCGGGAAGCGCAAGAGCTTCGTGCGCAAGGGGCAGAAACAGCTCAGCGTATCAGGTCTCGTGCTGACCGTGATGTGACCGTGTTGGTTGCGGAGGCTCAGCGGGAATCTGACACGATCCGCGGTGAGGGTGATGCGAAACGAAATGAGATTTTTGCTGACGCCTATGGCAAAGATCCGGAGTTCTTCTCCTTCTATCGCTCTATGCTTGCCTATGAAGAAGGCTTGCAAAGTGACACGACGACAATGGTTCTGTCTCCAGATAGTGATTTCTTCCGCTATTTCGGTGATCCAAGTGGTCGAGGCGGGCGCTAAGCGCCCCCCTCAGTTTCCAGGCACGAGAAACTATGTCTGACCTGATCACAGCCATTGGGCTGGTTTTGGTTCTAGAAGGGCTTGTCTATGCGGCCTTCCCGGGTGGGCTCAAACAGATGATGGCCATGGCGCAATCCACGCCTGACGAGACGCTCCGCCGTTTCGGTCTTGGCGCGCTGGCTCTCGGGGTTGTGATCGTGTGGTTGGTGCGCGGATGAAGTTTGGCGCCAATCACGCCTCAATTCGTCCACAATCTCTGTCAAAATGCGGTCTCACTTATCCCCGAGCCCAAAATGGGCTCTATTCTGGGAAAATTGACTTTATTAACTCTGATTGAACCGGCTTTGGCCCATGTTCAGGCAGATTATGAATATTGCGCCATGGGCCGGTGTCGCGCTCGGGTGGATCAGGAGTTTAAGTAATATGCTGGTGAGGGCCGAAAACACGATGATGGGTCAGGGAAAAACCACTCGAAAAGCCTGGTTGGGCGCAGTTTTTGCTCTTGTCTTGGCTTTTTCTCTCCAGCCTCTCGGTACAGGTCCAAGCTTTGCGCGTGGCGCACCTGACAGCTTCGCTGACCTTGCCGAGCGTCTTTCTCCTGCAGTTGTGAATATCTCTACGTCGCAGACGGTGAGTGGTCGCAATACCCGTCAACAGGTGCCAGGCCTGCCGGAAGGCTCTCCGTTTGAAGATTTTTTTGAGGACTTCCTGGAGCGGCAAGGACGGCAGGGCGCCCCGCGTCGCGTTCAGTCGCTCGGTTCCGGCTTTGTCGTTGATCCAACGGGCTATGTGATTACCAACAACCACGTGATTGCCGAGGCTGATGAGATCAAAGTGATTTTCGCAGATGGCGAGTCACTTGATGCTGAACTGATTGGCCGCGACCCAAAGACAGATATTGCAGTGCTCAAAGTAGAGCCCAAAGATGATTTGCCTTACGTGTCGTTCGGCAAATCAAGCGATGCGCGCGTCGGCGATTGGGTGATGGCGATTGGTAACCCGTTTGGCCTTGGCGGCACGGTGACTGCGGGCATCATCTCCGCTATCAACCGCGACATTAATGCGGGGCCCTATGATGATTTCATTCAGACCGATGCGTCGATCAACCGAGGGAACTCCGGTGGTCCGCTTTTCAATATGGAAGGTGAAGTTGTTGGTGTAAACACGGCCATCATCTCGCCGTCTGGCGGATCGATTGGGATTGGTTTTTCCGTTCCATCTGACACAGCAGTGTCGGTCATCGAACAGCTCCGTGAGTATGGTGAAACCCGCCGTGGATGGCTTGGTGTCCGTATTCAATCTGTGAATGAAGAAATTGCGGAAGGTCTCGGCTTAGATGAGCCCAAAGGGGCCCTTGTCGCAGGCGTGAACCCAGATGGTCCCGCCCAGGATGGCGGTGTTGAACCAGGTGATGTGATTGTCGCATTTGACGGTAAGCCGGTTCCTGAGATGCGGGACTTGCCAAAGCTCGTCGCTGAAACGTCGATTGGCCGAACCGTTGATGTGGTGGTGATCCGCGACGGCAAAGAGAAGACACTCAACGTCAAGATTGATCGCTTGGATGAAACTGAAACAGCGGATGCCAGTGGCGGAAGCAGTGACAAGGAAGACGAAAAAGGGACCGCAGAGGTTCTTGGACTCGGTCTTTCGAGCCTCAACTCAACGACCCGCAGCCAATACAGTGTGCCAGAGGATGTGGAAGGTGTTGTTGTCACCTTTGTTGATCCGGTCAGTGCAGCTGCGGAGAAGGGCATTCGCCGTGGTGATGTGATCGTTGAAGTTGCTCAGAATGATGTAAGCAGCCCATCTGATGTGAAAACTTACGTGGAAGAAGAGAAGGCGTCTGGCCGGAAGTCGGTTCTTCTGCTGCTCGCCAGCAATGGTGATCTGCGGTTTGTCGCAGTACGCATCAAAGAAGACGAATAGATTTCAGACCAATCTTAGGTCAGGCGGGGTTTACGATCTCGTCTGACCGATATCCCTGAATGTAAAGCAGGGCCGAAAGATCTCCATGGTTGATCTCTGCGGGGGCTGCGGCGGCGACTATGGGCTTTGCGCGGAAAGCCACCCCCAGACCTGCTTCCCCGATCATGCCCAGGTCATTGGCGCCATCGCCTACCGCCATGGTTTCGAGCTGATCTATCTTGAGGTCCGCTGTAAGGCTTTTGAGCGCGGAGACTTTCGCTTCGCGGCCCAGAATTGGGTCTGACACTTCCCCTGTCAGCGCGCCATTTTCCACAAGCAGCGTATTTGCCTGATTGGACGTAAAACCAACGGACTTGGCGACCCTTTCGGTGAAGAAAGTGAAACCACCAGAGACAAGGGCGCAGGTGCCCCCATGGGCCGCCATGGTGGCGCAGAGCATCCGTCCGCCTGGTGTCTCCGTGATCTGTGTCTCGTAGACTCGCTGCAGCTCGCTTTCTGCGAGACCTTTCAAGAGGCCTACACGCTCGCGAAGTGCAGGTTCGAAGTCCAGTTCGCCGCGCATGGCACGCTCCGTGATCTCGGAGATGGCGTCTCTGATGCCCAGAGCGTCGGCTAATTCGTCGATACATTCCTGCTCAATGATGGTGCTGTCCATGTCAGCAACCAGAAGTTTCTTCCGGCGATGAGCTAGGGGCTGGCTGACAATATCGATGGTCGCGCCATTCAAGGCGCTACGGGCTGCTTCAACAGCAGGTGGTTCTTCGGCGCTCAAGGGCAAGTCACAGGCATGTCCGGGCATCAGCCATTCAGGCGAGCCAGCGGTTTGTAGTACGCGCGTAACGGCATCCACATGATCTTGCGTGAGCTCTGTGCTGGTATTGCCTATAAGAGTAAGAACGTGGGACATGATGCGCGCAACGGTGCTTTCATTTTCAGGAGCCATGAGTGAGCCATACCAGCAGAGACGGGAATGACCCATTGGCGGTCCTTATCGCAGGGCCAACGGCCAGCGGCAAGTCTGCTCTGGGGCTCGCTCTGGCTGATCGCCTGGATGGTGAGATCATCAATGCCGATTCCATGCAGGTCTATGGTGACCTGCGGATTGTGACGGCCCGTCCGTCGGCAGAAGAAGAGGGGCAGGCGCCTCATCACCTCTATGGGCATGTGTCGGCTGATAGGGTTTATTCAACCGGGCAGTGGCTCACCGACGTGATCACCGTGACAAGGCAGGTGCAAGCACAGGGCAAGGTCCCCATCGTTTTGGGGGGAACTGGGCTTTACTTCCGCGCGCTTACAGAAGGGTTTGTGGAGATCCCTGACATCCCCGATGATGTGCGCACAGCAACCCGGGCAGAGGTTGATGAGATTGGACCGGTGGCTGCTCACGGGCGCCTTCAGGAGGTGGACCCTGATTGGGCAGCTCAGGTTCACGAAAACGACCCTCAGCGCATTGCGCGCGGGCTTGAGGTCTTCCGGGCCACGGGCCGACCTCTCACCGCCTGGCAGGCGGAGCCGGTGGAAGCCCCGGATTTAGGGCCTGTTGCTAAGTTTGTGTTGGAACCTGATCGCGACTGGCTGATCGATCGAATTCACAGGCGGTTTCGGCTGATGGTCGAGCTTGGGGCTGTTGATGAGGTGGAAGCCTTGCTCAAACTGGGTTTAGCCCCGTCATTGCCGGCTATGAAGGCGCTGGGTGTGCCAGAGCTTGGGGCCTATCTTGCTGGAAACATGTTGTTGGATGAGGCGATAGAGGCGGCGGCGATTAAGAGCCGTCAATATGCCAAACGCCAGTCAACCTGGTTTCGGCAGCAGATGATTTCGTGGAATAGGGTTTCTGCGCAAGATTTGGAAAGCCAAATCGACAAAATCTTTTCATTTATTGACGAATAATCCTTGACCCTCAGGCAGCGAGTGGATAGATTGCCCTCGTTTTCCGCGGCTTTGCGCCAAAAACCCTGAAAATCTCTTGTTTTCACCGGTTTCGTGCAATTTAGGCCGCGGTTTGTCTGTTTCACGGGGGCTCGAGGTGCGATCCCCTCAGAATGAAGGAAGGAAGCCTCATGTCCGGCCAGGAGATGACAGGTGCTCAAATCGTCATCCGCGCATTGTTGGATCACGGTGTCGATACCATTTTCGGGTATCCTGGGGGTGCTGTCCTTCCCATTTATGACGAAATCTTCAAGCAGGAAGGCATTCGCCACATTCTGGTGCGCCATGAACAAGGTGCTGTTCATGCGGCAGAAGGCTATGCGCGGTCCACCGGTAAGCCGGGCGTTGTTCTGGTGACGTCAGGTCCTGGCGCAACGAACGCCGTGACCGGTCTCACCGACGCGTTGATGGATTCCATCCCGCTTATTTGTCTGACCGGCCAAGTGCCGACCCACCTCATTGGCTCTGACGCTTTTCAGGAATGCGACACGGTTGGCATTACGCGTCCCTGTACAAAGCATAATTGGCTGGTCAACTCTGTTGATGAGCTGACGCGGGTTATGCACGAGTCTTTCTATGTTGCGACCAACGGGCGGCCTGGTCCGGTTGTTGTTGATATCCCAAAGGATGTTCAGTTCGCGAGCGGCACTTATGAGGGCCCGGCGAATGTTGTTCACAAGACCTATCGCCCGCAGATCAAAGGAGATGCGTCTGCTATCACGCGCGCTGTTGAGCTAATGGCCGGTGCTAAAAAGCCGATCTTCTACACAGGCGGTGGCGTTATCAATTCGGGCCCGAATGCGAGCCTGCTTTTGCGGCAGCTGGCTGAGATGACCGGCTATCCAGTGACCTCTACTTTGATGGGGCTTGGTGCCTATCCGGCACATGATGAGCAATGGCTCGGCATGCTCGGTATGCACGGTACCTACGAAGCGAACCATGCAATGCATGATTGTGACGTCATGATTTGCGTTGGCGCGCGTTTTGACGACCGGGTTACCGGCCGTTTGGACGCGTTCTCGCCGAACTCGAAGAAAATCCACATCGACATTGATCCGTCGTCCATCAACAAGAATGTTCATGTCGACATTCCGATTATTGGTGATTGTGCGCATGTTCTGGAAGACATGATCCGGATCTGGAAGTCCAAAGTTGCGCAGCCCGATAAGGAAGCACTCGCCGACTGGTGGCGTCAGATCGACACCTGGCGGGGCAGGAAGTCGCTTGCCTTCAAGCAGGATGAGACCGGACCGATCAAGCCACAGCAGGCCATTCAGCGTCTCTATGAGCTGACCAAGGATCGCAAGACTTTCATTACAACGGAAGTCGGCCAGCACCAGATGTGGGCGGCCCAGCACTATCATTTTGAGGAGCCGAACCGGTGGCTGACATCGGGCGGACTTGGCACGATGGGCTATGGCCTGCCAGCTGCCGTGGGTGCGCAGATCGCACATCCTGATGCGCTTGTGATTGATATTGCCGGTGAAGCCTCCATCCAGATGTGCATGCAAGAAATGTCGACAGCGATCCAGTTTATGCTGCCGATCAAAATCTTCATCTTGAACAATGAATATATGGGCATGGTGCGCCAGTGGCAGGAGCTGCTTCATGGTGGACGCTACAGCCATTCATATTCTGAAGCGTTGCCGGACTTTGTGAAGCTTGCAGAAGCCTATGGCGGGACTGGTATTCGGGCCAGCAAGCCCGAGGAGCTGGATGCGAAGATCATGGAGATGCTGGATGCGCCTGGGCCGGTCATTTTCGACTGTCTCGTCGACCCGGCGGAGAACTGCTATCCGATGATCCCATCGGGTGCGCCCCACAATGAGATGATCCTCGGCGAAGATCCCAATGCGCCAACGGTCACGGAAGAGGGCAAAATGCTTGTCTAAAGAGGGTGGGGTGATAAAGGTTCGCCTTTAGCCCCTGATCCGCTATAAGCCCCTCACTTAACAAAGCCCATGGGGGCCGGGCTTTTGGTCCGCTTTCCCTTTCAATTACTGCCCTCCGGGTGACTTCAAGATTTGGCACGAGACGCAATGAGTGATCTGAGTAAATCCGAAAGACATGTGCTTGCCGTCCTGGTGGACAATGAGGCGGGCGTGCTTGCGCGCGTCATCGGTCTCTTCTCCGGCCGTGGCTACAATATTGAGAGCCTCACCGTGGCTGAGGTCGATGCAGCGGAGCATATGTCGCGCATCACGGTTGTGACGAAAGCAACACCAGCTGTTGTAGAGCAGATCCTGGCGCAGCTTGACCGGTTGGTGCCGGTGCACAAGGTGGTCGACCTCTCTGTGGACGATATCCCCTCTGTAAACCGGGAAATGGCGCTCATTAAAGTAGCCTCAACCGGTGACAAGCGGGTGGAGGCCTTGCGGCTTTCTGAAGCGTTCCGCGCACGGGTGATTGATACGACCCATAGCTCCTTCGTGTTTGAGGTGACGGGCACGCCAGACAAGATTGAAGCCTTCATAAATCTCATGCGGCCCCTGGGCCTTGTGGATGCGTCGCGTACTGGCGTTGTTGCCATCGCCCGCGGCGCGGAAGGCATGTGAAACAAGACCGTATTATTGACAGGTAATTTGAGCGGTACGAGACCGCTCCATAAGACTAAAAGGATAGGACCCATGCGCGTTTATTATGATCGCGACGCAGATGTTAATCTGATCAAAGGCAAAAAAGTTGTCATCATTGGCTATGGCTCACAGGGTCACGCCCATGCGCTGAACCTGCGCGACAGCGGTGCTGCTGAAGTGGCTGTTGCCCTTCGCGAAGGCTCAGCCTCTGCCAAGAAGGCCGAAGGTGAAGGCTTGACTGTTATGACCGTTGCCGACGCTGCCAAATGGGCTGATGTCATGATGATGGTGACACCGGATGAGCTGCAGGGCGAAATCTATCGCAATGAGCTTGAGCCAAACATGAAGCCTGGTGCGGCCTTGATGTTCGCCCACGGCCTGAATGTTCACTTTAACCTCATCTCCCCGCGCGCTGACATTGATGTGCTGATGGTTGCGCCGAAAGGCCCAGGCCACACAGTGCGTGGTGAGTATCAGCGTGGTGCTGGCGTGCCATGCCTCATCGCCATCCATCAGGATGCGACCGGCAATGCCCATGACCTCGGTCTGTCCTACGCGTCTGCCATTGGCGGTGGTCGCGCAGGCATCATCGAAACAACGTTCAAAGAAGAATGTGAAACTGACCTCTTTGGTGAGCAAGCTGTTCTTTGCGGTGGCCTCTCAGAGCTCATCAAAGCGGGTTACGAAACACTGACTGAAGCAGGCTATGCACCTGAAATGGCGTATTTTGAATGCCTGCACGAAGTGAAGCTGATCGTCGATATGATGTATGAAGGCGGCATCGCGACCATGAACTATTCTGTGTCCAACACAGCTGAGTATGGTGGCTATGTTTCCGGTCCTCGCGTCATCACTGCTGACAGCAAAGCCGCGATGAAAGAAATTCTTACAGACATTCAGACGGGCAAGTTCACGCGCGACTGGATGCTGGAAAACCAGGTCGGTCAGACAAGCTTCAAGGCAACACGCGCCATGAATGCAGATCACCCTATTGAAGAAGTGGGTGAAAAGCTGCGCGCCATGATGCCATGGATTGCAGAGACCAAAATGGTCGACAAGGAAAAGAACTAAAGCGACCTCGCTTAGCCACAAAATTAAAGGGGCTTTCGTGAGGTTCACGAAGGCCCCTTTTTTATGATCAACTGAGACTTATCTCGTTTTAAAGACCACCTTATGAGGAGACAGAGATGATCCCGTACCGCTCCCGCACATCGACCCATGGTCGTAACATGGCTGGTGCACGCGGCCTTTGGCGCGCCACTGGCATGACTGATGACGATTTTGGTAAGCCGATTATTGCTGTGGTGAACTCCTTTACACAGTTCGTGCCGGGACACGTGCATCTGAAGGATCTCGGCCAGATGGTGGCGCGAGAAATTGAAGCCGCCGGTGGCGTTGCCAAAGAGTTTAATACGATTGCTGTCGATGACGGGATCGCGATGGGCCATGACGGCATGCTGTATTCGCTGCCGTCGCGGGACCTGATCGCGGACTCAGTTGAATATATGGTCAACGCGCACTGTGCTGATGCGATGGTGTGTATTTCCAATTGTGACAAGATTACGCCGGGCATGCTGATGGCCACCATGCGGATCAATGTGCCGACCATCTTCATCACTGGAGGGCCCATGGAGGCGGGCCGGGTGATGGTTGATGGTGAGGAAGTTCATATCGATCTGGTAGATGCGATTGTTGAGGCCGTGAACCCGGACCGCACCGATGCAGAGGTCGAGGAGCTGGAGAAGAATGCCTGCCCGACTTGCGGGTCATGTTCGGGCATGTTCACGGCAAACTCTATGAACTGTTTGGCGGAGGCGCTTGGTCTGGCGCTTCCTGGCAATGGGACTGTTGTGGCTACCCATGCAGACCGGAAAGAACTCTTCCTGGGCGCAGCTCGGCAGATTGTTGAGCTGACGCGACGCTACTATGAGGAGGGGGATGAGCGTGCGACGCCTCGCGGTATTGCGACGTTCGAAGCTTTCGAAAATGCCATGGCGTTGGACATTTCCATGGGCGGGTCGACCAATACGATCCTCCATCTGCTCGCCATCGCGCGTGAGGCGGGTGTGGATTACACACTTGCTGACATGGACAAAATGTCCCGGAAGGTTCCGTGCCTTGCCAAGGTTGCACCTGCGGTCGCCAATGTTCACATCGAAGATGTTCATAGGGCCGGTGGTATTATGGGCATTCTCGGTGAATTGGAGCGAGGCGGCTTGATCAATAGCGGGACAGCCACGGTGCATGCGCCGACGATGGGAGATGCGCTCGACAAGTGGGACATTGCCCGGACAAATTCGGATGAGGTGGGGACGCTTTATAAAGCGGCACCTGCGGGTATTCGCACCACCGTCGCGTTTAGTCAGCAAAGCCGATACGCAGAGCTTGATAAGGACCGGGTGGGTGGTGTTATCCGCTCCGTCGACAATGCCTTCACCAAGGATGGCGGCCTGGCCGTGCTTTTTGGCAATCTTGCCGAAGAGGGCTGTGTTGTGAAAACAGCTGGTGTTGATGAAAGCATCTGGAAGTTTTCCGGCCCTGCGCGCGTTTGTGAAAGCCAGGATGAAGCAGTGAAGCGTATCACCACTAAGGATATCAAAGCGGGCGACGTTGTTGTTATTCGCTATGAAGGTCCAAAGGGCGGTCCCGGCATGCAGGAAATGCTCTATCCCACGTCCTACCTCAAATCGATGGGGCTTGGGAAAGAGTGCGCCCTGGTGACAGATGGTCGCTTCTCCGGCGGTACGTCCGGCCTCTCTATCGGTCATGTCTCTCCTGAAGCAGCAGAGGGTGGTCTCATCGGATTGGTGGAGGAGGGCGATATGATCGAGATTGATATTCCCAATCGCTCCATCAATGCGGTTCTGTCGGATGAGGAGATTGCGAAACGACGTGCAGCGATGGACGCTAAAGGGACGGATGGTTGGAAACCGGCAGAGCCACGGGAACGTAAAATTTCCCCGGCTTTGCGGGCGTATGCCGCCATGGTTACGAATGCATCGAAGGGTGCTATCCGTGATGTCACACAAATTGAACGCAAGTGAGCGAAAACGGTCGTGACAAATCGCTAGAAGGAGCGTAAGACGTTTCCCATGAATAACGAGATCACATTTGACGGCCTGCCAACTCACGGTGCGTGCACCGCTAAAGTTGCGCTTGCGACCATGAAACCTGCTGCTGCGGCAGCGGGGGTGCTCGTGGTGGCGAAACTCGTCAAAAAAATTGTGGGAGCCGACCCGACATAGTGTGATCTAGCGACAAGCCGAATTTCTAAAGGCCCTCCGCGAAGATCGCGGGGGGCCTTTTGCTTTTTCTGTCGCATTTTCGACCCACAAAAGTCTGCAACTTATGTTGAAAATGCGCTGGTGCTGACCTGAAAGGATAGACTCATGACCAGCACGTCACTGCTCAATACATCCCGGATATCCAGGCCTGGCCTGGTGTTCTTTCACACGTCGCCTGCGCATATCGCGACCTTCAATCGGTTGCGGGATGAGCTCGCGCCAGGCTTGGCCGTCGGACATATCGTCCGTGAAGACTTGCTCTGCGCAGTGCGGAAAGCGGGAACGGTCAGTATTGCTGTTGAGCTCAAGCTGGAAGAAGCCCTGAATGAAGCTGTGCGGGCAGGGGCGACGCGGATTGTCTGTACCTGTTCAACACTTGGCGGTGTTGCCGAACGCGCAGATGTTCCTGGCGCCCATGTAATGCGTATTGATCGTCCCATGGGCGAACAGGCCGCATGGATTGGCGGGCGGATCGCCGTATGTGCGGCGTTGCCGGAGACCATTGGGCCTACTTTGTCACTGGTTGAGGATGAAATTGCAAAGACAGGTCGGTTCACCACAGTGCAGGCACGGGTGTTTGACGGCGTCTGGGAAGACTTTCGTGAGGGTCGTTTGCGGGACTACCATGAGGGGATCGCGGCACGTCTCCGCGATGTCGCCATGACGGCAGACGTTGTGGTGCTGGCGCAGGCCTCCATGGCCCCAGCTGCTGAGATCTGTGGTGATGTCGGTGTGCCGGTTCTCTCCAGCCCTGTCACGGGCTTTAAAGCCGCGATTGCCGATATGACACCGGTGGTGCTTTCAGCGTGAGTGAACAGGCATTGGGTGTCAGTGGGCGCATGCCCCTGTCTCAATCTGGACAGTGGCATGGTCTATCTGGAACTTGTGGCGGAGGCGGTCATTGATCGCCACGAGAACTTGATCTGGATTGATGCCCTCCGCGATGCGCGCATGAAGGGTCATGACGTCGCGCGTGGCCGTGAGGGACCAGGCATGGAGGTGATGCACATCCTCGACACCGGCCACTGAATTGAGGAGATCTTGTTTGATCTCCTCAATGTCCAAGCCCTTAGGCGTGCCTTCCATCAGGATGTGGCCGGACTGGCGTGCAAGAGCGATCGCTGAGCGCAGAATGAGAAGTGCGACAAAGACAGAGAGAAGCGGATCGATGGGTGTCCAGCCGGTATAGAGGATGACAATCGCCGCTGCGATGGCGGCAACGGAGCCCAATAGGTCCCCCAGCACATGCACGGCGGCACCTTGCATGTTGAGGTTTTCTTTTTCGCCCGAATGGAGAAGCCAGAATGCCAGGACGTTCACCACGAGGCCGCCTGCTGCCACCCAGAGCATGAGGCCACCGAGTATTTCGACAGGATCAAAGAAGCGTTGAACCGCTTCGAAGAGGATCCAGGTAACCAGGGCGATCATGGTGAGGGCATTGACGAATGCGGCGAGTGTCTCTGCCCGGTGATACCCATAGGATTGATCGGCATCAGCCGGCCGGTTTGAGAACCGAAAGGCTATATAGGCAAGGAAGAGGGCGGCAGCGTCTGTCGCCATGTGACCTGCATCGGCGATGAGGGCGAGTGATCCCGATAGTAGGCCGCCGATGACTTCTGCCACCATGAAGCCCGCTGTCAGGCACATGGCAGCGAGCACACGACGTTGGTTTCTGCGGTTCACATCCGGGGCGTGGCTGTGACCTGAACCGTGATCATGCTCGTGATTATCGGAATGCGCATGGCTCATGACCGGTCTCCTTCGCGGATATGGTCCAGCATGTCCTTCACCACATGTTCAATGTGATGGTCGTGGATGGAATAGCGAACAGTGCGGCCATCGCGTTCAGGGCGCACAAGGCGCGCGGCGCGCAGCAGGCGCAGGTGATGACTTACAAGCGAGGGGGACAGGTCCAACCGTTCAGCAATGGCACCGACGGCGATGGGTTCATCCATTACAGCAAGCGCGATCCGCAAGCGGCTTGGGTCTCCTAAGAGTTTGAATGTCTCTGCAACGAGGATGGTCTCCTCATCATCTGGCTGATCCCGCTTTTTCATGCGTCACCTCTATATATGAATATCTGTTCATATATTTGTACGTTCTCTTGGAGTCAAGCCTGAGTCTGGCCAGGAACAAAAAAGTGCTAAAAGGGCGAAAAAGAAGTCTGCGTCTTATATGGGTCGCACATGAAGGAGAAGGCATATGCGTATCGGAACGCCCCTTAGCCCCTCGGCAACAAAAGTCATGATGCTGGGCTCAGGAGAGCTTGGCAAAGAAGTGGTCATTGAACTGCAACGGTTTGGGGTTGAGGTCATAGCGGTTGATCGCTACCCGGATGCGCCAGCGCACCAGGTGGCTCACCGCGCTCATGTGATCGACATGACTGATGGGGCTGCGCTCAAAGCGCTTGTCGCGCAAGAGCGGCCGCATCTAATCGTTCCAGAGATTGAGGCGATTGCCACAGCCATGCTGGCAGAGATTGAAGCCGAGGGGCTTGTAGAAGTGATCCCTACGGCTCGGGCAACTCAGCTCACCATGAACCGGGAGGGTATTCGCAAACTCGCCGCAGAAGATTTGGGTCTACCAACATCGCCTTATGCCTTTGCCTCCAGTGGGCAGGAGATGCGGGCTGCGATCGAGAAAATTGGTCTGCCGTGTTTCATCAAACCGGTCATGTCATCGTCGGGAAAAGGCCAGAGTCTGGTAAAAAGTGCAGGCGAGATTGACGCTGCCTGGGAAACGGCGCTGTCTGGCGGACGGGTGGAGCAGGCGAGGGTAATCGTCGAAGGGCTGGTCGAGTTTGACTATGAAATTACCCTGCTCACGGTTCGGGCCGTTGGTGCCAGCGGCGACGTCGAAACAAGCTTTTGTGCGCCGGTTGGGCATATTCAACAAAGCGGTGACTATGTGGAGAGCTGGCAGCCTCAGAAAATGAGCGCCGCCGCTCTGGCGCGGGCGCAGGAAATTGCGGCGAAAGTCACCGGCGATCTGGGTGGGCGCGGCCTCTTCGGGGTTGAGCTCTTTGTGAAGGGGGATGATGTCTGGTTCTCTGAAGTGAGCCCTCGGCCTCATGATACCGGGCTCGTCACCCTGGTCAGTCAGCGGCAAAGCGAATTTGCCCTTCATGCACGCGCTATTCTCGGTCTGCCGGTCAACACGGAAACCCGTGAACCTGGGGCTTCTGCGGTGATTTATGGCGAGATGGACGAAAAAGGCATCGCCTTTGAGGGGGTGGATGAGGCGCTGCAAGTCGAGAATGCCGAGGTTCGTCTGTTCGGCAAGCCTGAAGCTTATGAGCGCCGACGGATGGGGGTGGCGCTTGCGCCTGGGGTGGATACGGACACAGCCAGAACTGCCGCTAAGCGTGCAGCAGGCCGCGTTACCCCCGTAAAGTCTTGAAATCACAGGGTTCTTTTTTGATCGCACTGTCGAACCACAAAAGTCAGCAACTTTTGTTGAAAATACCCCTGTTGCAATTTCGCATAGCTATTTTTGCGAAAATAGGGTGATAGCTGCCTGAAAGCTCGCTAAGTTTCGGGAGGCTTAGAGTGGTTACGTTGTTCGGTAAGGTGGCGACCCACTCAAAGCATTTGTCTGGCCGCATTTCCGGACGGTGAACCGGAACCACTTCACCTGGAAATGCTCAGGAGGTGGTGGCGCATGAATTGGGACGATCTTCGATATTTTTTGGCGGTGTCGGCGGCAGGGTCGCTGTCCGGCGCTGCAGCGCAGTTGGGCGTGAATACCACCACCGTGCTGCGTCGCGTCGCATCGCTTGAAGAAGACCTGGATGCACGCCTCTTTGACCGGGAACGCACAGGCTACAAAGTCACGGCTGCGGGCGAGCGTTTGCTTCAATCTCTAGAGCCTGTCGATCAGCGGCTTTCCTCGCTGGCGCGGGATTTCGCCGCCTCGGGCGCTGGCTCTGAAGGTCAGGTGCGCATGGCCGCCACTGAGATTATCGCGGCCCATGTAATCGCGCCGGCGGTGCCCGCCTTTCGGGAGGCCCATCCGGCTCTTGATATGGAACTGCTGACTGATCCGACATTGATGGGCCCAACCAAGGCTCCGCGGATCATGAACCCCTTAAAGGATGTGGACGTTGCCATTCGTGCAGCGCGCCCGACCCAGGGGGACATGTTGATGCGGAAAGTAGGCGAGATGGCTTATGGGCTCTACGCAACGTCGGAATATCTCTCAGATCACAACGTTCCTGCCGATATGAGCGGTCTGAAAGGGCATCAGCTGATCGGTTTTCCGCGGACCGAAAGCCCGCTGGGGCCCATTTGGTGGCTTTCCCGGGCTGAAAAGGCGTGTGAAACAGCGTTGCGCTCATCCAGTGCTATTGCGCGGGCAGAAGCGGCGCGGGGCAATTTGGGCTTGGCGGCATTGCCCTGCATTTTGGGGGATCATGATCCTGACCTGGAGCGTGTCATTGGCCCCGATCAGTTAGGCTCCTTTGAACTCTGGCTGATGGCACGGAATGATTTGGCGCAGATGGCCCATGTGCGGGCCGTCATGGATTTCGCGGTGGATGCTATCAAGGCGGCCAAGGGTGCGCTTTCTGGCGATCTGCGCATGATCACGGAGCATGCGCCGAGCGGGTGATCCTTGCGCTGCCAAAACCGTTGCGTGGTCTGGTCCATCGGCTTAAAACTGCCAAATACAGCCCGATCCGTCATGCTTAACAGATCGTTAAACAGGCACTTCCTATCGTGACTTAGGAAGTGATTCTTTCCGACGCCTCTGGGTTTGATAAGGACGAGACCGATGAGCCACTCTCAGACCGACAAAACAGCCGATGCCAATCGGGTATTGATTTTCGATACGACACTCCGCGATGGCGAGCAATCTCCGGGCGCTTCCATGACACTGGAGGAGAAGCTGCAGGTTGCAGAACTCCTCGATGAGATGGGTGTCGACGTCATCGAAGCAGGTTTCCCCATTGCCTCTAACGGTGATTTTGAATCCGTGCAAGAAGTGGCGCGTGTAGTGAAGAATGCTGTGGTCTGTGGCTTAGCGCGCGCTGGTGAGAAAGATATCGACCGCGCAGGCGAAGCGCTGCGCGATGCGAAGCAAGGCCGTATTCACACGTTTATTTCCACAAGTCCTGTTCACATGAAGCACAAGCTTCAGATGGAACCAGAAGATGTGCTCGACGCGGTGATTTCCAGTGTGACGCGCGCGCGCAATTGGACAGACAATGTGGAATGGTCGCCGGAAGATGCAACGCGTACGGAGCATGACTATTTGTGCGCGTGTGTTGAAGCTGCGATCAAGGCGGGTGCCGCAACGATCAATATTCCAGACACTGTCGGCTATTCTGTGCCAGAAGAGTATGGCGCGCTCATTGCGATGCTGAAGTCGCGTGTTCCGAACATCGATAAGGCGGTCATCTCAACCCATTGTCATAATGACCTTGGATTGGCAGTTGCAAATTCGCTTGCCGGGGTTGCCAATGGCGCCCGACAGATTGAGTGTACGATTAACGGAATCGGCGAGCGGGCGGGGAATGCGGCGCTGGAAGAGATCGTTATGGCGCTCAAAGTACGTGGTGACGCCATGCCGTTTGAAACCGGCATCAATAGCGAAATGATTGCACGGGCGTCGAAACTTGTGTCGTCGGTCACAGCTTTCCCAGTGCAGTATAACAAAGCGATTGTCGGCCAGAATGCGTTCGCTCATGAGAGCGGTATTCATCAGGACGGCATGCTGAAGAACACCCAGACCTACGAAATTATGACTCCTGAAAGTGTGGGCATTTCCAAATCCTCTTTGGTGATGGGTAAACATTCCGGCCGTCATGCCTTCCGCAAAAAGCTTGAAGAGCTTGGCTATGACCTGGGCCAGAACGCGGTTGAAGATGCGTTCCGCCGTTTCAAAGACCTTGCTGATAAAAAGAAGCACGTATTTGACGACGACATAGTCGCGCTCGTGGATGATGAGATGGCGACGGGCGAGGGTGTGCTGAAAGTTGTTGCACTCAAGATCGTCTGCGGCACAGAAGGTCCTCAGGAAGCGACACTCACTTTGGATATTTCAGGCGAAGAGAAAACGGTTGTTGCCACAGGCGACGGACCGGTTGATGCGACCTTCAATGCGATTGGGGAGCTTTTTCCTCATGAAGCTCATCTCCAGCTCTATCAGGTGCATGCAGTTACCGAGGGCACCGACGCGCAGGCAGAGGTCAGTGTCCGTCTGGAGGAAGATGGCAAGACGGTTACAGGCCGTGGGGCAGAAACTGATACGCTGGTGGCTTCTGCCAGGGCCTATGTCAGTGCGCTTAACAAGCTCATTGTGAAACGTCGGAAGTCGGCGCCGGAAGCGCTTCAGGCTTCCTGATCCTCTAAATTGGCAAAAAAAAGCAGGGACTTCAGGGCAGATATGGCCTGATCGCCCTTTTTATGCCGCCTTTTTGGCGCTATTAACCATTTGGCCACCATGTTTGGTGACACTTCATTGGTAATTGAGGGGCTTTGCGGCCACCCCACGCTTGCGGGGGCGCCTGTACAACCACAACGGACGAGATAACACATGTTTCAAGGGCTTCTAGGGATGCTCTCCGCCGACATGGCGATCGACTTGGGGACCGCGAATACGCTGGTCTATGTCAAAGGGCGGGGCATTGTCCTGAACGAACCCTCAGTGGTTGCGATCATTGAGCGAGGCGGCAAAAAGCAGGTTTGCGCTGTAGGTGAAGAGGCCAAGATGATGCTTGGGCGGACACCGGGTAATATCAGCGCCATTCGCCCCATGCGCGACGGGGTGATCGCCGACTTTGAAGTCGCCGAGGAAATGATCAAACACTTTATTCGCAAGGTGCATAACCGGCGGTCGTTCGCGAACCCGATGATTGTGATTTGCGTGCCATCCGGCTCAACAGCTGTTGAGCGAAAAGCCATTCAGGAATCAGCGCTCTCTGCTGGTGGGCGCCGGGTTTACCTCATCGAAGAGCCTATGGCTGCTGCGATTGGGGCGGGACTGCCTGTGACAGAGCCTACAGGCTCCATGATTGTGGATATCGGCGGTGGCACAACAGAGGTCGCCGTTCTCTCACTCAGCGGCATTGTTTATGCGCGGTCCGTACGCGTCGGTGGTGATAAAATGGATGAAGCCATTATCGGTTACATCCGTCGTCATCATAACCTTCTTGTCGGTGAATCGAGTGCTGAGCGGATCAAGAAAGAAGTTGGTTCAGCTGCTGTGCCACCTGATGGGGGCGATGGCCTGACGATTGAGATCAAGGGCCGTGACCTTATGAATGGTGTGCCGAAAGAGATCAAAATCTCCCAGAAGCAGATTGCTGAAAGCCTTTCTGAGCCTGTCGGTGCAATTGTTGAAGCCGTCAAGGTTGCACTCGAAGCCACGCCACCGGAACTTGCAGCCGACATTGTCGATAAAGGCATTGTGCTGACGGGCGGAGGTGGATTGTTGTCTAACCTTGATCAGGTTCTTCGGGATGAAACTGGCCTGCCAGTGAGCATTGCGGATGATGCGCTTTCCTGTGTTGCGCTTGGCACGGGCAAGTCGCTTGAACATATGAAAACCATGCGACACGTTTTTTCATCGGTGTACTAAGCCGATCTGGATATGGGAGCCCCCTGTGGGGCGTTGATCTGTGATGGATCAGACAAACAGACCTGCGCTTCCTATCCGAGATGTCTCCGGACGGGTATCCTTGATCTTTATGGTGACGCTAGCGGCTGCGCTGTTGCTGCTCGGTCGGGCGGAAACCTATGTTGTCGATCGGGCGCGTCAGGTTGTAACTGATTTGGCAGCTCCGCTTCTGGAGCTGGCCTCGCGCCCCGTGTCTGCTGCGCGCCGAGTGGTCGAAAGTACCGATCAATACGCTTATGTTTTTGACGAGAATGAGCGGCTGCGCGAAGAAAACGCACGTCTTCTCGCCTGGAAGGAAGCGGCACTCAAGCTTGAAGCCAAGGTTGCCCGTTTCGAGGCACTGCTCAATGTTCAGGTCGACCCCAGTATTGGTTATGTGACAGGACGGGTCGTTGGTGACAGTGGTGGACCGTTTGTTGAAACCATCATCGCCAATGTCGGTTCAAACCAGGATGTGGAGAGCGGCCAGGCGGTTATCGACTCTGATGGTCTGATTGGACGCATCGTCGCGACCGGACCTGACGCCAGCCGTATTCTGCTTCTGACGGACCTTAACAGTCGTGTGCCTATTGTCGTTGAGCCGTCACAAACCCGTGCCGTTCTTGCGGGAGATAATAGTGTCTGGCCTCGCTTGGAGTTCCTTCCTGCGCTTGCACCTATATCAGTTGGCGATAGAGTTGTGACATCGGGCGACGGAGGGTTGCTTCCGCCAGGCCTTCCTATTGGCACGCTTGTCGAAACCGCAGATGGGTTCCTGCGTGTGCAAACTTTCTCGGACCGATCTCGCCTCGATATGATCCGGGTCCTGCAATATGAATTCCCACGAGAGATCGATGTGCAAGATGCGCCCACAGCGCTGCAGCCCGTCGCGTCCGAGAGTGAGGGCCCGGCTCCTTCTGCATCAACGTCGGCTCCAGCGCCGACTGCGGAAGCTACAGCGGCGGAGGGCGGTACATGAGTTTCGAACCGATTACCCCTTCATCGGCAGGCCGCGCTGGGAAGATTGCCCTTCTTGTGTTGCCTTTTCTTGCGGGCTTTCTTTGTATGTTGCTCAGTTTCGTGCCGTTCTCCCGGATTTTTGGTGCCGAAATCGCGCCGGCATTTGGGTTGATTGCCGTTTATTACTGGGCTGTGCAACGTCCAGATGTCTTCCCGCCATACGGTGTTTTTGCGATTGGGCTCTTTTACGATCTTCTTTCCGCTGGGCCGCTAGGGCTCTGGGCTCTCGTTTACCTTATTGTTTTCGGCCTCGTGGTTTCACAACGACAATTGATGATTGGGCGGACGTTTAGCCTATTTTGGTTGGGTTTCCTTGTTTCTTCGGTGATTGCCGGCTTCCTTGGCTGGTTGCTTGCTTCGCTTTATTTCGGCCAGATTTTGTCTCCTGCGCCGGTGCTGGTGCAAATGGCCGCGACAGTGGCGCTTTTCCCCCTATTTGCTAAACTTTTTGAACAGCTGCTACAGCGGCTATTGGTACAGGGTTAGGGATCCATGCTGACTGACGGCACGGACAATGTGAGGTTTAAAACCTTCTCGCGGCGCGCGGCCATTCTTGGCGGTGCACAGCTCCTCGTGTTTGGTGGGCTGGCGAGCCGTATGTACTATCTTCAGGTTCTCAAAAGCTCTGAATACCAGATGCTAGCAGAAGAAAACCGCGTCAATATGCGGCTTCTGGCGCCGCTTCGCGGGGAAATTCTCGACCGCTTCGGGACGGTGCTTGCCTCAAATCGGCAGAACTTCCGTGTGCTTCTTATTCCAGAACAAACACCAGACATCGAAGAGACACTGACAAAACTTAATCGGGTTGTCCCTCTTTCAGAAACGCAATGGAAGCGTGTGCTTCGCGATGCACGGCGCTCACCTGCGTTTCTTCCCATCACTGTCTCTGAAAACCTCTCTTGGGCGCAGTTTGCGCAAGTCAATATTCACGAACCTGACCTCGCCGGCATTGAGCCAGATGTGGGGGAGACGCGACACTACCCCCATGGTCAGGCTTTGGCGCATGTCGTTGGCTATGTAGCCGCCGTGTCCGAAAGGGACCTAGATGATGAGGACCCACTCCTAAAACTTCCTGGTTTTCGCATCGGGAAGAGCGGGTTGGAGCGGCGGCTTGATAGCGAGCTGCGCGGGACTGCCGGGGCAAGCCATGTTGAGGTCAACGCCTATGGCCGCGTGATCCGGGAGCTTTCAAAAGATCCTGGCACACCGGGGTCGAAGGTCGTCCTGACCCTTGATATGGATCTGCAGAAATATGCGACAGAACGGCTTGCCGGCGAAGCTGCGGCAGCTGTGGTGATGGATATTCATACCGGAGATGTGCTGGCTAGCGTGTCGACACCTGCCTATGACCCGAATGATTTTAATGTCGGGCTCAGCCAAGCGACTTGGAATGGCTTGATCGAAAATCCCTATAAGCCGCTCGTCAACAAAACGATCGCTGGCCAATATCCACCGGGATCCACGTTCAAGATGGTTGTGGCAGCGGCGGCGGTTGATAGTGGCCTGGTCAATCCCAATCAAAAAGTCCAGTGCACAGGCAAGATTACGCTTGGCAATCATGATTTCCACTGCTGGAAGCGGCGTGGGCATGGTTATGTCAACATGCTCGATTCCATCATGCATTCCTGCGACATTTATTTCTATGAGATCGCGAAGAAAATTGGCATCGACCGTATTGAAGAGATGGCGCACAAGTTCGGTCTCGGCGAAACCTACGGATATGAAGTTCCCGGCGAGAAACCAGGACTTGTTCCAAGTCGTGGGTGGAAGCGGGCAACAACCGGGGCACCTTGGCAACAGGGCGAGACATTGATCGCCGGCATCGGTCAGGGGTATCTGCTCGCAACACCGCTGCAGCTTGCCGTTATGACATCACGGCTTGCGAATGGCGGAAAGGCGGTTAAGCCGCGTCTTGTTCGCTCTGTCGGTGAGGAAGGGCGTTTTTCTTCGCCCGCTGAGCCTATTGGTGTGTCGGACCGTGCTCTGGCACTTGCACGCGAAGGCATGAACCGTGTGTCTAATCATCCCCGTGGGACCGCTTTTCGTGCGCGGCTCGATGAGCCAGGTATGTCGCTGGCTGGTAAGACCGGGACGGCACAGGTCAGACGCATCACAAGGGCGGAGCGGGAGTCTGGCGTGTTGTCCAATGAAGAGATTGAATGGCGGCGGAGAGACCATGCTTTGTTTGTCGCGTATGCGCCTGTCGAAGATCCGCGATATGCAGTTTCCGTAGTTGTTGAGCACGGCAGCAGCGGCAGTCGAACGGCTGCACCCGTTGCGCGGGATATTATGAGATTGGTTCTGGAGCGTGACCCATCAAACCGGTTGGCGCAGGGATCCCAGGGTCCTGCGACGTCTCAAGTTCAACCGTTGCGGGAGGGGTAAGCCATGGTTGATGCATTTCTCAATGCAAGTGGCCGAGAAATGAGTCTCAAAGACAAGTTCTTTGAATTCAATTGGGGGTTCCTCCTCCTGGTTTTTGCCATTGCTTCGATGGGGTTTGCGATGCTCTACTCCGTGGCGGATGGTAATTTTGACCCATGGGCATCCCGCCAGGCGGTGCGCTTTGGCATAGGCGTCTGCGTTCTGTTCGTTGTCGCTTTTGTTGATATTCGAGTTTGGATGAACCTTGCCTATCCGGCGTATGGGGTGGCTCTTGCTCTGCTTGTGGGTGTTGAGTTTCTAGGCTTTCGGGGCATGGGCGCGCAGCGGTGGATTGATCTGGGCTTCATCCAGCTGCAACCCTCTGAACTTATGAAAATCACTCTAATCCTGGCGCTCGCGCGGTATTTTCACGGGCTGACGCTCGACCAGGTTTCCCGGCTTCGCTTTCTGGTGGCCCCCGCCCTGATGATCGGTGTGCCATTTTATCTCACCCTTCGCCAGCCTGATCTTGGAACTGCGATGCTGATAGCGATTGTGGGGGTGGTGCTTTTGTTTATGGCAGGGCTTGCCTGGCGGTATTTTATTGTTGGTGGATTGGCAGCTCTTGGCGCCATCCCCGTTGCATGGGGCATGTTGCACGACTACCAGAAACAACGGGTGCTGACGTTCCTTGACCCGGAAAGCGATCCGCTAGGGTCGGGCTACCATATTCTTCAGTCTAAGATTGCTTTGGGCTCAGGCGGCGTGTTTGGCAAAGGATTTATGGAAGGGACGCAGTCTCATCTGAACTTCCTGCCGGAAAAGCACACCGACTTCATTTTCACGATGCTGGCAGAAGAGCTTGGCCTCGTGGGGGGGCTCACCTTATTGGGCCTCTATGTGATGGTGCTGATGTTTGGTCTCACCGTCGGTCTTCAAACACGCAATCAGTTTGGCCGATTGCTTGCCATTGGCATTACCGTGAATTTTTTCCTCTATATCTTCATCAATACGGCCATGGTGATGGGCCTGGTTCCCGTTGTTGGGGTTCCGCTGCCGCTGGTTTCCTATGGCGGGACCGCTATGCTCACTTTGATGCTGGGGTTTGGTTTTCTGATGAGTGTCTATATTCATCGAAACTACGAGATCACCCGCAATCCTGGCGCGTTCTGGTAGGGCCATTCCATGGAGCTTGAGGTTCCAGATACATCAATGATGGTGGTGCCCAATGCCATTGCAGGCTTCATCGCCAGCGGTGACGAGCAGCTGTTGGAAGGGGTCTTCTCCGGCCAAGCTGTGACGATCATTGAGAATTTTGCACCTTATCTGTTTGAAGGTGCGGACGCGGTGGCGCGATGGAAAGAGGGCATGCGGATCCATGCGGCACATCTGGAAGACCTTCGTCCCAAATTTGGGGACCCTCAGGATTTTTCTGTGACTGGCGATCAGGCCTTTTTCACGCTGCCGACAAGCTGGCGAGGCCTGGTTCAAGGCACCCCGTTCTACGAAGAGGGTGGATGGGCCTTCCTGCTGGTCAGGGAAGCTGCCAGCTGGAGGCTGCGGTCCTATGGCTGGGCGGTGACCCATATGGCACTTCTGCCGGATGGGGAATAGAGCGAGAAAACCTTTGGGTTTTGGCGAATTTCTTTCGATTTCAAAGGCTTGCTAGTGAGAGGCCGCTCGCCTATAACACGGCCTCCATCCGGTTTGGACTTGTAACAACCGGCGGTGGGGCCGTTAGCTCAGTTGGTAGAGCGGGTGACTCTTAATCACTAGGTCGTAGGTTCGAATCCTACACGGCCCACCAAGCCAACTATCTCTTATCACTAGTTCAAGCGATCCAGAGCGATATGGGTCTTTGCACTCATCTGTTTCGACGATTAGGTTGGGCGCACTTTTCCACCTTGGTATCTGTTTGAGTCTTGATTCCTCATGAAAACGCCCAATGCTGACCAAGAAAAACGAGTTCAGTCTCGGCGGGTTCTCTATGTAACTCTGATCGGCATGTTGGCGACAGGTTTTCCGTTTACGATCCTTACGGTAGCGCTGGGGCAGATCGCTGAGGAGTTTAATGTCACCGAGGCACTTGCGACCTGGTCCGTCTCTGCGCCGATGCTCATCAGTGCGGTCTGTCTGCCGCTTCTCGGCAAGCTTGGAGATATGTACGGGCATCGCAGGCTGTTTATCTTTGGCATAGCAGGCTCCACCATATTCGCTGCGCTTTGCTTTTTTGCCTGGGATATCTGGTCCCTCATTGCCTTCCGAGTGATTTCCATGTTGCTGGCCGGTGCCACAACGCCCTCAGCCATGGCGCTGCTCTTTCATGTGTTTACAGATGATGAGCGGACACGCGTTATCGGCTGGTGGTCCATGGGTGGGCCCGGGTCAGCGGCTTTGGGGTTGATCTTGGGCGGGCCCTTGGTTGATTTCTTCGGGTGGCGGTCTGTTTTCATGTTTCAGATCATCTCTGGCGTTATCGCCTGGGTCATCGCCGTTAGGGCACTACCGGAAACGGAAGCCCGTCCGGCGGCGTTCGACCATCTGGGTAATATTGCACTCATCGTCTCTCTCCTGTTTCTGCTGTTCTCTGTTGGCTCCATCTCAGAAGAGGGGGTTGCATCATGGATGAAATGGAGCGCACTTGTTCTCGGCGCTGTCGGCCTTCTGGCTTTTTTCAGGTTCGAGCGAGCGGTGGCTCACCCGATTGTGCCGCCTATGCTTCTTAGAGCGCGGAATTTCAACGCGCCGGTAGCGACTTCATTTCTTCTCCAGGGATCTTATCTTGGTGGCCTCGTCGCTACGCCCTTAGTGCTGATCGGACATTTTGGGTACAGCGTATCCGTTGCTGCCGCGATGATGCTGGTCCGCACGGCAAGTCTCACGATTGCCACCCCTATGGGCGGTGCGCTTTCAGCGCGCTATGGCGAACGCTTTGGTGCTCTAACCGGCACCGCACTACAGTCAATTGGTTTGCTCTTGGTGGGCCTTGGGGTTTACCTATTTAGCGTGCCCGTCCTTGTGGTGGGGCTTATTCTGCAAGGGGTAGGGCATGGCTTTGCGCAGCCGCCACTAACATCGGTGATCGCAACAGCAGTTCCTCCCTCAATGTTTGGCACAGCATCTGGTGTCAGCCGATTGGCAAGTCAGATCGGGTCGTCGCTCGGTCTCAGTCTGTTCGGAGCGCTGCTGTCCGTTCCTGCGGAAGACCTGGGCCTACCGATGATCTTTGTCATCGGGATGGCGATTTCATTCCTGGGGCTTGCGCCGGCCTTCTTCATTCAATCAAGTAAAAAGAGGCATAGCTGACTACGCCTCTTTGCTATGGTTTGATGTTGGTCTCTGGCCTCAGTCAGGCAGCTACTGCTGCAGGGTCGAGCTCATATTCTGAGAAAATCTCTAGCGCGCGTTTGTAGAGCACAGGCTCTTTGATGCCCAAGCGCGCGCGGGCGTCTGCAATCGGCTCGCGCAGCAATGCGTCAATGTCCTGATCGACAATGCGCGCGGCTGCTTTGCCATTGCGGCGGCCCTCAGCGATCACTGCTTTGATTTTTGCGTTGCGTGGTGCTTCCTTAGCGATCGTCCGTCCGCCCATAAAGGCGATAAAGTTGATGCCCAATCCGCCGTGCTGGCTGTGGGTGTAGCCGAGAAGGGCTGCTTCGCCCAGGGCATCGCGGCCATAGCCCGTGAGCACGTGATAGAGATCATGGGTGTCGCGGCCACGGTTCATGTGCCAGTTCAGGTCATCATCAAACTGTTGGCGGCGTGCGTTGTTTTTTTCGCTTTCGGCCACCAGGCCCGCCGCGCTCAAGCCTTCGCTTTCCATAAACTCGACATACGCGCGACCGACCGTCCCATTGGGCAGGCTTTTGAGTGGTGCATGGTTGTCGAGCGTCGTTGGAAGGTCAGCGCGTTTGGCGAGTAGGGCAGGGCCTTGCTCCGAATTCATGAAGCGCTCAAAATCTGTGAGTTTTACGTTGCCGTTCAGCGCTTCAATAATATGGAAGACCTGTGCTGTATCTTCTTTGTCCGCGATCAGCCTCTGCATGTGCCCCCAAGCCTTCAGCGGCTTGATACGCGAGCGCTGGCGGGCGGGGTCAATAAATGGGGTTGGACTTGTCATAATGTGCTCCTCGTCGCATTCTGTAATGACAAACTGTCATTTTTATAGACAGTACTTACATATATGTCAATACGGCAGGTGGCTATTACTGACACCAATGTCAATATCAGCGGTTCTAATAGATGCGCCTGGGTCTAGTATGGCCTGTAAACGCTCAAGAAAAAGCCAAGGAACGGCGTTAAAAAAGCGTCACGAGGGAGAAAAAATCAGTGCAGGATCGGAAATTACTGGGACGCCAAGTAGATGCCGTTGTCGTGGGCGCGGGCTTTGGCGGGATGTATATGACCCACTTGCTCGTGCAAAAAGGTCTGTCAGTTCAAGGCTTTGAACGCGGTGATGATGTCGGTGGTACCTGGTACTGGAATCGCTATCCGGGATGCCGCTGCGACGTTGAGAGTATGGAATATTCCTACAAGTTCTCTGATGAGTTGCAGCAGGAATGGGAGTGGAGCGAGCGGTATTCACCGCAGCCAGAAATCCTCGCCTATGCCAATCATGTGGCGGACCGGTTTCATCTCAGGCGTCACTTTGCTTTTCAGTCGAGCGTCACGTCGGCTAAATATAATGAGGCCGATAAGCTCTGGGCGGTAGCGACAGACACCGGCGATCAGGTAAACGCGCGCTATCTGATTATGGCTACAGGGTGCCTGTCGGCTGCCAATATTCCAGACTTTCAGGGATTGGACGGTTTTTCCGGTCCCACCTACCATACCGGTGCCTGGCCGAAAGAGGGTGTGGATTTTTCTGGCCAGCGGGTTGCGGTGATTGGGACCGGGTCCTCTGGTATTCAATCTATTCCATTTATCGCAGAGCAGGCGAAACATCTCACCGTGTTTCAACGGACACCAAACTTTAGCGTGCCTGCGCGCAACAAGCCGCTTGATCCAGACCTGGCGGCGTCCATTAAGGCTGACTATGCGCAGTTCCGTGCTGATGCGTATCAACAGCCTGCAGCCTTTGGCGCTCATTTCCCAAGGCGTGAAGATTCAGTCCTTGATGCAACGCCTGACGAACGAGACGCGCGGTTTGAAGAATATTGGGGGCATGGAGGCTTTATGTTCTTGTCGGCGTTTGGCGACATTGGCTCCAGCCCGGAGACAAACAAAATCGCTGCAGACTTTGTCCGAAAGAAAATCCGAGAAATCGTGAAGGACCCTGATGTGGCTGAGGTGCTTTGCCCGGATAGCATCATTGGATGCAAGCGTCTGGTTGCCGACAGTGGGTATTTTGAAACCTATAATCGCGCCAATGTTGACCTGGTTGATGTGAGCTCTTCGCCTATCGAACGCTTTACCGCCACAGGTCTGGAGGCCAATGGGCGGGCATTTGAATTTGATGCGGTCGTTTTTGCGACGGGCTTTGATGCGATGACCGGCGCACTGCTTCAGATCGATATTCAAGGAAGAGAGGGGCTATCTCTTAAAGAGAAATGGTCTGCAGGTCCGCGGACCTATCTGGGGCTGGCCTCAGCAGGCTTTCCAAACCTTTTCATGATGACAGGGCCTGGCAGTCCCTCGGTCCTTGCCAATATGGTGACCGGCATAGAGCAGCATGCGGAATACATCGCAGATGTGATCAGTTGGGCTGATGAGCGTGACGTTGCAAGTTTTGAGGCTGATGTTGAGGCGGAGGACAATTGGGTGGAGGTTGTGAATATGCGCTCAGAGGCGACGCTCTATCCAAAGTGTAATTCTTGGTATCTCGGCGCGAACGTACCAGGCAAGCCGCGTGTGTTCATGCCGTTCATTGGGTTTCCGGATTATGTGACGATGGCTAATGAGGTTGCTGCCGAGGGCTATAAAGGCTTCTCCACAACCTGACATCGCGCTCTATGCCTTTGTTGGTAGACTATTTGATCTCTCATAAAGTTGAGGTCTGCGTTAACCCGCCGTTGAGGCCGGCGCGGTTGCGTATTTTTCGCAAGGTGAAAGGGTAAATGGCAGCTCTGAGTTTACAGCAGAGCATGATGGTGCGGTCTGGCAGTTTTCATCTGCTGAAAACAGGGACCTGTTTGTGGGAGATCCTGACAAATATGTGCCAGCCTATGGGGGCATTGCGCATATGCCTTGTCGCTTGGCGGGCATAAGGTTGCGATGGACCCTGATGCATGGACTATTTTCAATGGTCGTCTCTATCTAAACAAAACGCTTCGTATGCGCACCCTTTGGCAGGGACATACCAGGGCGTATCCTGAAAGCTGATGCAAATTGGGCGAAACTCGCCGCTCTCTGAGCGCTTGTTGCCCGCACTTCGCCGCGCAAGGAGAAATTGAGCATTGCGTGACGACCACCTCACGGGCTTGTGCACAGTGGTTATTGGCTAAGGCAAGGATCGGTACCTAAATTTCCAAGTGACCAATTGGAGAGGTGCCCTTATGTCCCGTCTGATCAAAGACACAGCACGCAGCCTTAACCGTGCTATTGGCCTTTTTGTGATTTCTTTTGCCGCCATTATTGTTGGGGCGAATGCCTTCGCCGTCGCTGATGCTGGTGAGCACATTCCTGTTTTCACTGAGAATGGTGTCGCCATTCGTGGCACAGATGCGGTTGCCTACTTCACCCAGGCAAAACCGGTTCTGGGCAAAGAAGAATTTTCTGCAGAGTACCAGGGCGCGACCTGGCATTTTTCTTCAGCAGAAAACCGCGAAACCTTTCTCAACGATCCGGAAAAATATGCGCCTGCTTATGGCGGCTATTGCGCTTACGCGCTGTCCCTTGGGACATACAAGGTTGA